>CALFAM010000197.1 GCA_937948815.1 uncultured bacterium | reverse complement strand
TCTTCGTCACAAGTCGAGACGAATTCTTCCCGGGCGGACTCGGCGCATGCCATGGCGGCTTCGAAGGCTTTTCGCGCCCGTCGCCAGCGCGCCGGGTCCAGGGTCGTCGACGCTTTCACCATCAATGGTGCTTCTTCTTGGTATTTCATTACGTTTGGAGACGCGAGAACGAGGTGGATCCCGTATCGCGTTCCAGGGCGGCTCCCTCTATCGTAGCTCGCTGCTCCGGAGCGCAGGGAGTCAGTCGTGGCAGGATGATGGTGTTTTGACCTGGCTCGCGCCGATCAAGGGGAGACAGATTCGGTAGGTCTCAGGTGGGAACAGGGGAACGGAAGGAAACCCAAAGGAAATCAGGAGGCTTTGATGTCTTGTTCTTCTTTACGAATGTTGCTCCTCGCTGGCGGTTGCCTCATGTCGGTGTCGGCTGCGTATGCCCAACCAACATCCATGGCGATCGAACCCGGTGACGAGGTCCTGATCGACACGGGGCCTGGTGGGTTGGTCGCGCCGAGCTTCACGCAGCCGCTCCATGGCACGCTCACGGCCGAGGGTACCGACTTGCGCTATGTGCCTTCGCCATCGTTCTGGACGATCGGACTCGATCAAGTGACCTATACTCCCTTCGGTGTCGGCGCCCTGCCGGTTCACGTCTTCATGGTTCCGCAGGACCAGGGCACACCGTGGTTTGCTCACGGCTTCGAAAATGATGGCTTGACCTTGCCAACCGTGATGAGCATTGCTGGGTCGGACGGGCGAGTCTCGAAGACGGTGTGCTTGCCGTCTCCTTCCGTCTGCTCGCTCGTGACCGAAGGCGTCTTTGGATTCGCTTTTCTGGCTGGCTCAGGTGATGTCTTTCTCAAGATCGACCCAGGAGGGCCCGGCGGCAACGGTCACGGCTCCGGCGGCGGGCAGACTGATGTCGACCCGCCCTGGCCTCCGGGCGGCGGTGCCCCCTTGGCGTGGCCGGACAGCTGGCGATTGATGGGATTCGGCGCCCCGACTCCGAGCTCGCAGCCTCCCATCGAGTTGCGGATGCGGCCAATGCCCAGTCCCATCGAGGGGTATGAGGTCTTGCTGCGTCATGTAAGCGAGCCGGCGGAAGACGATCCGAGCCACTCGTGGTTCTTCGTGGGCGACGGTCCCCGTCACTACGAGGTGAGATTCTGGCTCAGCAACGACGAGCCGGCGACCGGCTCCTACGAGCTGCGGGTTGACGGCAAGGTGGTCGAGACGCGGCAAGGTCTACCTGGCTCGCCGTGGCCGAACAGCGAGATGTTGATCGGGCTTAATGATATGCCTAAGGTGGTTGGCGGCGATTCCAATTCACTCGAAATCGACCACATCGAGACCTGGGAGCATCCATGGCTTCCGGGGCGGAGCTTGCTGCGTGGCGATCCATTCGAGAATGGCGTTCCCGTCAACCTGACGCTTTCCTCGCCTGGCGCGGTTTCCACGGCGGTGAGCAGTATTGGTGCTGGCAACGCGCTGATCGTGGTTCCGGGCCCGGACCCGGCCTGGGCGCGGGATATCTTGCCCGACACCACGGCAATCGGTGTGCGAATGAGCCTCCGGACGGCGGATCTCACGTTCAGCTCGGGCACGTACGTGAAGGTGCTCGACCTTGCTGGTTACAACGCCGGTACGGCCAGTCGCGCAGAGGTCTGGGCTTCTCGCGATTCGGGAAGTGAGACGTTGATCCTGAAGGTCCGCGACGACAGCAGTGCGGTCATTGCGGCCACGCCGGTACCGATCGACGCAAATGGAGAGATCATCGAGCTCATCTGGCAGGCGTCGACCGGCGTGCACGCGTCGAATGGTCGCGCTGCGCTCTACGTTGACGGCGTCGAACAGGCTCTACTCACCGGTCTCGACACTGACGAGCAGAAAGTGCGGGCCGTGACCGTTGGGGCGGCCAAGGTGACCGGCGCGGTGAGCGGCTCGGTCATGATCGATGACTGGGTGGTCGTCGAGGAGCCCTGAACGATCGATCCGGAGGGAGGCATTGCAATGCAACATCAGGCGTCATCAAGCACCCAAGCGAGATCGGCCTCGGGGGCTGTGCTCAGTCAACCGTTCACGCTCGGGCACTGGCGGATCGATCCGGCGGCCAACGAGGTCTCCAAGGGAGTGCGGACCCTCCGCATCGAGCCCAAGGCCATGCGCCTGCTGGCCTGTCTTGCAGAGCACGCCGAGCAGCCGGTGACCCGTCGCGAGTTGTGCGATGTGGTCTGGCCGGACGCGGTGGTAGGGGAGGATTCGCTCAGTCGCCTGGTGTTTCAGCTGCGTCGTGTCTTGGGAGACGACGCTCGCCAGCCGCGCTTCATTCAGACGCTTCCCAAGGTGGGCTACCGTCTTGCCGTCGTAGTTCGGCCGGATGAGAACGATCGTCCGTCGATGGTTCGCACGACGGCTGCCAGGGAGAGTGCGAGCACGCGCAGGAGTGGCCCGTCGATTGCCAAGGCTGTGCCCGCGGAAGGACGATCCCGTCCGTCGGCAGCCGGGCACGAACGGGTGCCTTCGGTGATGGTTCTGATCGCGATGGCGGTTCTCGGCTGCGCGTTCTCAGGAGGCTGGTGGACTGGCCGGGTCAGTGCTCAGCGCTATCGCCGCGTCGGTCAGCCGCGTTCTGGGTGCTCCGCTCTGTAGTCGCAACAGCCTCTGCTCGATGTTCCTCCAACGCCCGGCTTAGGCCGGGCGTTTTCGTTATTGGTGCCAGGCATTGGCGTCGGTCGCGTGAGCTGTGCTTTTTCTTGATCCGTGCGACCGCAGAGAAAAATCAGCTCGCCATCATCGTCGCCGGTCTCTGATTGCGTGACGATCGTGGGGCTCGGAGCCAGGTCGATCACTACGTGGCAACCAGTACATACACGACCGAAAGAGGATCACCTCGTGTTGCCAGTCAGTGGAGCATGGCTCCTCGAGTACGAATGGCCCGACTACCTGGAGGATCTTTCATGACCCGACGGCAATCTTGTTTCCTGCTCGCTGTCTTCTTTCTTGCGGCTCATGCTCGAGCAGACTTGTGCACCTTCGACACCACCAACCCATTGACCTCGTCTTCGCTCATGGCCGCGATGAGCGATCCGGCATGCGAGGTGATCGAGCTTCCGCCTGGGACGTATGACCTGGGGAACTGGCAGTTCCCCTTCTTTACCCATTCCATGACGATTCGCGGCAGCGGCCGCACGGCATTGGTGGTGAATTCGTCAGCACCCGGCGGCGCTACGACCCCCGTGCGCGATCATCGATTCATGCATACGAACGCTGACTTGACACTCGAGAACCTCGAGCTTCGCAACTTCTCGAAGGGGATCAAGATTCAGCCAGACGCCGGCACGTTGCGCGAGGTCGTTCTGCGCAACGTAAGCTTCGTCAATATGGATCTTGGCGTCTTTTCGCAGGGGCCGAATTCGAATCTCGACACCGGCCTCTCGCGCTTCGAGATCCGTGACTCGGTCTTTCGCGAAGTGGATGCTCCGGTCGAAGTCAACACAGCGACCCTGCAGAATGTCCGCATCGAAGACAGCCGTTTTGTGGATGTGTCAGGGGTAGCAATTGCGATCGGCAACGCGGCGTACGATCCCGACGAGCGGCGTTCGAAGATCGTTGTTCGCGGCAACTTCATCGAGCATGTCAATGGGGCAGAGGTGAATCCGGCTCCGGCAGCGCCCTACCGCGGTGGCCTCTTCGTACACGGCAACTTCTGCTTCGTGCAGGACAACTACATCCGGGACGTCCCGCCTCCGGCAGGCGGCTGGTCGGCGGGAATCTATACCAAGTGCATGTACTCGAAGGTGACGGAGAACACGATCTTCGACGCGGGCGGTGCGTTCGCTTCTCAGAACGGCGCGATTACGATCAAGGGCAAGGAGAGAGAAGAGATCACGGGCGCCTTCGGCTTTGGCGCCTTGGTTTCGGGCAACCACGTCATCTTCCGAGACACGTCGCCGACACATCGCATCGGTGTCAAGGTTCACGCTGGCTATGCCTACGTCACCGATAACGTGGTCGAGAACGCGACATTTGCCACGCAGGTCGTGGGCGTGACCGACGTCACCATCGACGATGGGACGACCAGCAACCTCGGCGTCCAGGACGACGACGGCAACATCGAGTGGACAGCGTCGTTGCCCTGACGGCGTTTGTCGCTCCCCGCCCAATCTCCGCTGTTGAGCTCGCCGGGAGGCGGTGAGAGCTGATGATGGGGCGCGGCCGGCTGTGCGGATGGACACACGCCAGTCGGTCGCGCCCTTCTCATCAACGCTTACGGCAACGTCGCTCCTCCTGAGGAGACCCATGTACGAGGTTCAGTCCCGGTTTGCGCAGCGGATGGCGGACTAGCTGTTTGGATGCGCCCCGGTCGTTCGGTCCGGGCGTGTCGCAAAGCGTGCCGTTAGATTGGCTAGCGGCGCACGACGTAGCAGACGTTTTCAACCCAAGGAGTTACAACCATGCGCGTCTTCTTGATCGGTCTTGCCTTGCTTTCGAGCGTTGCCAGTGCGCAACCGCTCGAGATTGCACCCGTGGGTGCACCGAACTACTGGATGTTCCTTTCGGCAGCGAACTGGTTTCCGGAGATCAATCCGCCGGCGCACAATCCGGATCGGCTCTTCGGTGGCCTTTATTCGCTCACCGGTGTTCACATTCCCAATGCACAGGGTACGGCGGAGCACTTCTTCCTCTATGCCGGCAGTGGCTCGATCAACGCCGGCACGGCGCCGGGGAGCGAATGTACCGGCGAGCAAACGATGATCTTCCGGACCGGCTACAACAACCCTGGGCTGAGAGGATTCAACAATGAGACCTACCACGGTCTCGCCACGCCCTGTCAGGTCAACCCGACGTACGCCGCAGCGTCAATGATGCCAGGAGGCGCGTTGGTCGATGAGAACCGAGGGCAGCTCGGCTCTTCCGGCCCGTCTCCGAAAGTGTTCTTGACCATGGAGGCAACCTGGAACTCTGCGCAGCCGCAGGGCTTCCACCGGATTCTTCTCGGCTACTCGCCGAACGGTGTGAGCTTTGACCACCTGATGATGATCCGGATCGATGACTCGCAGACCGATTGGGGGCTTCACGCACCGCATTGCCAGGTAGATCCGGACCGGAATGATCGGTGGTTCTGCTACGCCAACGTGGTGGGGACTGCGAGCACAGCGCGCTTCGATGTCATCTGGGACCAGCCGGCGCCGTACTACGGACGTGTGCGATTCTGCATGGATAGCGCTTGTACGCCTGGGAACATGATGTCCTATCGCATGCACGGTCCGCTGGGGGGGCTCGAAGGGATTGGTGACAAGATCTTCGTCCGCCCGCACCTCTTCCGCTCGGACGGCTTCAACATTCAAGGCTTGCAGGAGATCGATGGCGAGTTTGTGGCCTACGGAATCCGTGCCACGACGCACGGCATTGGGGCTCCGCCCTGCAACACGTCTTTGTTCGGTACGAACGTGAGCTCGAATCAGCAGATTACCCAGGCCCGGGCGTACGAGATCGTACTGTTTCGGACCGATCGAGCCTGGTCGCATGGCCCTGATCGCATTCTGGGCAGCAACATCCGGAGCTTTCCCGGATGGGGCAATACCGCGTCGTCATTTCCGTTCATCTTCGAAGGGAATACGGGGATCAACTACATGATGAGCACGACGCAGGACGACACCATTTGTGCCCTTCGGTACTTCGGTTGGATCGGGCAGCGTGGCTCGGTCGTGACGACCCAGCTCTCATCGAGCCTGGGACTGTGAGCCCGCGCGTGTAATGGGTACCGGCCCGTGGGCTCAGGGGAGCTCGCGGGCCGGTCGCTCGGAGGACGACCTACTCGTCGTCAGTGGGCAGATTGTAGTCGATGTCGGCGTCCGGGAGGTCGCTGCCGCCTTCGAGGATGAAGTGGGTCATCCAGCGCACCAAGCGGCGCGTGTAGTCCTCTCGGGAGGCCTGACGACGGTTACCGTGGGGTTCGCCAGGGTAGCGGACGAGGCGGATCGGCGCCTTGCCGACCAGCTTGAGCGCGCGATAGAGCTGAAGGCTCTGCGACGGATGCACGCGTGTATCGGACTTGCCGTTGGCGATCAGCAGAGCCGTCTTGGCGTCGGCCACGTAGCTGAGCGGGCTACGAGCGAGGGCGAATTCGGCCCGGGTCCACGGATCGTACAAGGTGTGAACCGCGCGATCCTCGAGCGGGATGTCCGTGGTCAGTGCCTTCGAGTGCTTGTTCGAGATGCCGTTGAACATCACGCCCGCCCGCACCTTGTCGCTGTAGCGCGTCGACATCCATGCCGTCGCATAGCCACCGTAGGAGCCGCCGGCGAATCCGATCTGGCCCTTGGCGGCAACGCCCTCGGCGACGAAGTGGTCGATCGCGTCCGCCAGGTCGTCGAACTCCGGCCCGGCGGCAGCGCCCTGACTGACCTTGGAGAAGGCGACGCCGCGGCCGGTGGAGCCGCGATAGTTCGGGTGGAAGACTGCGAAGCCCTTGGCGGCCAGGAGCTGCGTGGGGATGGCGTACGAGGTAGTCCAGCCGTTGCGCACATGGCTCTCCGGCCCCCCGTGCACCAGGAAGACCATCGGATGCGGACCCTGACCCTCCTTGCCGAGCGGCTCGATCAGCATTCCCTGGAGCTCGACGCCATCGCGTGCCTTCCAGGTAACCACCCGTTGCGGCGCGAGCGGAACGTCGCCCCAGCCCGGATTGGAGTGGCTGCGTCGAACGGGAGCCTGGTTGGTGCCCGCGCCGAGGTCGACCGAATACACCTCGGTCGGATGGGTCGGGCGGCTGCCGCGCAGGGCGGCGTGCTGACCGTCCTTGGAGAGGCTGAGCGAGAGCAGGATCGGTGCGCCGTCCGAAGAGCTCGCCAACGGTGTGCGGGTACCGTCCAATGTGACCGTGCCCAGCTCAGTTTCGACACCCAGGTCGGCGACGTAGACGAGGGTCGAGGCATCGCGCCACTGGGCATGGCTGATGTGGCCTTCGAGGCCGGGGAAGAGGTCTCGCAGGCTGTTGTCCCCCTGGGTCGCGGCGATCAGGAGCCGTCCGTCCTTGGGATCGTTGTAGTCCGCGCCCGAGATCATGGCCACGTGGGCGCCGTCTGGCGCGACGTGAAAGGCACCCAGCTTGCCAGGGTTGTCGAAGCGGGCGATCGTTGCGCCGTCGCTGACGTTGATCAGGTGAACGCGCTTGTGCATGTAGCTGTCGTCGACCAGCGGAGTCGGCGCCACGGCGACTGCCAGGTGCTTGCTCGTCCCGGACCAGGCGACGCCGAACACCGAGCCCTCGAGATCAAAGGCGCGGGGCGACTCTGCGTCCGCCTTGGCAGCGCCGCCGGCGAGATCGAGTGCGGTCAGCCACAAGCGTACGGGACGCAGGTTCTCTTCGAAGACCTCGACGTCGAAGCCCTTCTCTTCCCGCTTGGTGCGGGCCGGGTCCTTCTTCTCGGTGGCCCGGAAGGCGACGTGAAGGCCGTCGGGCGACAGGGAGAAGCTGCTGATCGAGGTTTCGTGGGAGACGACTTTGCGTGCTTCGCCGCCGTCGACCGGCAGCGCCCAAATCGCGTTCTCCTCGTCATCGCCGCGCTTGGTCAGAAACAGGACGAAGCGGCCATCCGGGGTGAAAATGGGCGACGAGACGTTCTGCTGGCCGCGAACGAAGGCGCGACCCTCGCCGCCACCAGCATCGGTAATGTGGAGCTCGGACCATGACGGACCGTCATCATCCTGGTGGAGATCGCGCGGCACGCTGACCACAAAGGCGATGCGGTCGCCATCGGGCGCGATGACGGCCGCCGAAACCTGGCGGAGGCCGGCGACATGGTGGAAATCGAAGGTGGGCGATTCGTCGCCCTGGGCTGAGCTGGGCATGGGATTCGTCATGGCGAGTGCGGTGAAAGCCAGGACGGCGAGACTATGCGCTCGCCAGGCAGGGGAGTGGCTGAGGCGCATCCTCGTTCCTCCGGCAGATGTTTGGGGGTGGCGGACGTCAAAGAGCCGGCATCATACTGCACGGGCCGACGGGTCGCTGGTTGCGTGTCTCTCGCATGGTGCGTCGGGAGGGAGCCGGCGTTGATCGCACCCGCTCTTGGCGACGTTGGCGTACCGCGGCCCAAGGCAGCTAGCGGCGCGCCTCGACTGGGGCTGGTGCAGCGACTCG
>CALFAM010000196.1 GCA_937948815.1 uncultured bacterium | reverse complement strand
TGATTTTGAGTCAGAAAGCGATGATGAACGTGCGCTTGATGACCTGTCTCGTGGCCCTACTCTCGATCGCCTTTGGTTTCGCCCAGCCGCGGCCTGGTTTCGCCCAGGCAGCGCAAGGGAGAATCATCGAAACGCCCGGTGCCGTCCTCGATCAGCGCGCACGGGTCGATGCGGTGAATCGCATGCTTCGTCAGCGACTCGATGACCTCTTGCCAGCGCTGATGCGTGAAAGCGACATCGACATGTGGCTGGTGATCAATCGAGAGTATGCCGAAGATCCGGTTTATCTCACCCTCGTTCCCGAACCAGTCTTTGCCGCCCGGCGGACCACAATCCTGATGTTCCACGATCGCGGCGAAGCAGGGGTCGAACGCGCGACGGTCAGTCGCTATCCGCTCGGTGACTTCTACGAGGCGGTCTGGGAAGGCGGAAATCTGGATGAGCAGTGGCGCCGGTTGGCCGAGCTGATCCGCGAACGCGATCCGAAGACCATCGGCGTCAACGTCAGCCGGGATTGGCCCGTGGCCGACGGCTTGACGGCGTCGCTGCGGGACCGGCTGGCGGAGGCGCTCGGGCCGGAGCTGAACAGTCGTGTGACCTCGGCGGAGGCGCTTGCTGTCCGCTGGCTGGAGACCCGAAGTGCGCTCGAGTTGGAGGTCTACCCTCACGTGGTCGCGCTGGCTCGCGCAGTCATCAGCGAGGCCTTCTCGCCGCGTGTGATCACGCCGGGTGTCACCACGACCGCGGATGTGGCCTGGGCCATTCGGCAGCGCTTCGCCGACCTCGATCTCCAGGCGTGGTTCATGCCGAGCGTCAATACTCAGCGCCCCAGCATCTCCTGCAGCCCCGAAAACCCTTTCTGCGGCACCAGCGATGTCATTCAGCGAGGAGACGTGATCCATACCGATGTGGGCGTGTGCTACCTGCGTCTCTGTACGGACACCCAAGAGATGGGCTATGTCTTGCGTTTGGGCGAGGAAGGGGTGCCGCCAGGGTTGGTGCGGGCGCTCGAGATCGGCAACCGCTGGCAGGATCTGCTGACCGGCAGTTTCGAAGCGGGCAAGCGCGGCAACGAAATCTTGGCCGACACCCGCGCCAAGAGCGCGGCCGAAGCGATCATGGGCTCCGTCTACACCCATCCGCTCGGCTTCTTCGGTCACGCACCGGGACCGACCATCGGCATGTGGGACAACCAAGGCCCGACGCCCGTTCGCGGTGACTGGAAGCTCTACCCCGACACGGCCTACGCCATCGAAGGCAATGTCATCGTCCAGGTCCCCGAATGGGACGGTCACTGGGTACGTATCAAGCTCGAACAAGACGCCGTCTTCACGGGCGAAGGCCCCGCTGGAGACCAGGTTCGTTACATCGCCGGCCGCCAGACCGCCTGGCATGTCGTGCCGTAATTCCTAGCGGGTATCTTGGCTCGAAATGAAGCCCCGGCAGCAGCGCCTTTCGGAGTACTACGCGCGTCGTGCGCGAGAGTACGATCGAATCTACGAGCGTGCCGGACGACAGGACGAGCTCCGCCGGCTTCGGGAAGAGGTTAGCGGCCACTTTACAGACCGAGACGTTCTGGAGATCGCATGTGGCACAGGCTACTGGACTCAAGCCATTTCACGCCAAGCATCGGCGATTCTGGCGAGTGACTGTAATCCGGAAGTTCTCGAGGTCGCCCGCGAGAGATCCTATGGCAGCTGCCGCGTTCGTTTTCGGCAGGTCGATGCCTACTCGCTGTCCGGAATCCCGACCGCTTTCGATGCCGGCTTCTGTGGGTTCTGGTGGTCTCACGTTCCGATCGGACGCCTCGATGAATTTCTCGCTGGTTTTCATACCAAGCTGAGACTGGGGGCGAGAGTGTGCTTTCTCGATAATGTTTATGTAGACGGGGACAGCACGCCCATTTCGCGAGAAGATGAGAATGGCGATACATTCCAAATCCGTAGCCTGGTCGACGGATCTCAGTATGAGGTCCTGAAGAACTTCCCAAGCAGAGCGCACTTGTTCAGGAAATTGAGCCGTTACGCTTCGGACGTCCGAATCGTTCAGCTGGCCAACTTCTGGGCAGCGGACTACACGCTCGACAAGCGTCAGGCCCAGAAGATGGGCGCGCGGCGAAACTGAAGATTTCGAGCCGTGGCCGGAGCACGTGATCGCGATGGCTTCTGACAGAGGCGACTATGATCAGCTTGGTGTTGGCTATGCCGCGCTTCGCCGCCCGGACATGCGAATCTTGCGGCAAGTTCGCGGCGGGCTCGAAGGCAGCTCGTCACTTCTGAACGTCGGTGCAGGCATGGGTGCCTATGAGCCACAGGACGTTCACACGGTTTCGATCGAGCCTTCCGTGCGGATGATCGGGCAGCGCGCAAGGAAAGGGCTTGCGGTTCGAGGGGTTGCCGAAATGCTCCCCTTCGCTGATCGCTCATTTGATTCGACACTGGCCGTACTCACAATTCACCATTGGAGAGACGTAGCCCGGGGGCTCGATGAGTGTGCTCGGGTGTCGAGGTCTCGGGTCACGATTCTCACGTGGGATCCGGAGTCGCCAGGCTTCTGGCTTACGCAGAGGTACTTCCCCGAAATCCTAGCGCTCGATCGAGAGATCTTTCCGACGATGGCGACGTTGCGACGTTCGCTGGGTGAGATTCGAGTCGAAACGGTCCCCATTCCAGCCGAGTGCACGGACGGATTTCTGGGCGCCTATTGGCGTCGGCCGCTGGCGTACTTGCGCACGGATGTTCGTTCGGGGATGTCGTCGTTTTCGAGAGTTGACGTTGATCGGGAGGCGGTTTGCAAGCTCGAAGAGGATCTGAGGTCCGGTTGCTGGCAACGTGAGTTTGGCCATTTGCTCACCGAGAGCGAACAAGACTTGGGGTATCGCTTGGTAACTGCGGTCCTGCCCTGAGCTACGGAAGCGGGATGAGCGATCGTGCGGAATAAGTCGATGGGGCGCGTTGTGAGTGGGCGCGTCGAGATTTGCGAGCACTCCCTGGCTTGGCGAGCGGAATTTCAGTCCGTTGGTCAGCGTCTGCGTGGCGCGCTCGGTGGCGCTGCGCTTCGAATCGACCATATCGGTTCGACCGCGATCGTAGGTTTGGCGGCCAAGCCCATCATTGATATTCAGATTTCAGTCAGGCGACTGGAGCCCATGAGGCTCTATCGCGCGCCGCTGGAGTCGCTCGGCTATGTTTGGCGCCAGAGCAATCCCGAACGGACCAAGCGCTACTTTCGAGAGCCGCCTTCGGCCAAGAGGACGCACATTCACGTTCGTCAAGCCGGTAGCTGGCATGAGCGCTTTGCATTGCTGTTCAGGGATTATGTCCGTGAGCATGAGGATGCGCGCCAGCGATACGAAGACACGAAACGTGAGCTGGCGGAGACGTATCGTTGCGAGCGGGAACGGTATACGGAAGCAAAGAGTGATGTCCTCTGGGCGATCATGCGCCACGCGGATCGGTGGGCGGCGTATTCTGGGTGGGAGCCGGGACCGAGTGATGCGTAGCAACGTCCGTCCTCTGCTAGACTGACCGCGTGAGCGAGAACGACTTTGACTTGGAAGAGACGCTCGACATGCTGGGTCGAGCGCCTGATGTGCTCAGCAGTCTGCTTCGAGGAAGCAGCGCTGCCTGGCATACGATCCATGAAGGCTCCGGGACGTGGAGCGCATTCGACATCGTCGGCCATCTGGTCCATGCCGAAGAGACCGATTGGGTGCCACGGGCGAGGCAGATTCTCGAGCTCGGTGAATCGCAGCCCTTCGATCCCTACGACCGCAACGCGCAGTTCGAGCGCTTCGCGGACTGGACCCTGTCCCAGCTTCTCCAGCGCTTCGCTGAGGCTCGTCGCGCCAACCTCGAGACGGTTCGGGCATGGAAGCTCGAAGACGAACAGCTCGCGCGGACAGGCAAGCATCCGGCGCTCGGTACCGTGACGTTGCGCCAGCTTCTCGCGACATGGGCTGTTCACGATCTCGGCCACTATGGCCAGATGACGCGTGTGATGGCCAAGCGATACACCGAGTCGGTCGGCCCTTGGCGTGCCTACCTCTCCGTGCTCGACCGCTGAGCCGAGCGCGCTCGATGAAGATCGCTGTTGCCCAGGCGAGACCGATCGCCGGCGATATCGCACGCAATGCCGATGGGCACCAGCGGCTGCTTGCGCTCGCCGTGAACGAAGGTGTCGATCTCGTCGTTTTCCCTGAGCTGTCCCTGACCGGTTACGAGCCTGCCCTGGCAGAAGAGCTGGCGATGCAGCCTGACGATCCGCGGCTCGAGCGATTTCAAGAAGTTTGCGACCGCAAGGGGATCTCGATTGGCATCGGACTGCCGGTTCGGATGGCCGAGGGGACGACGATCAGCCTGGTGTTCTTGCAACCGGGGGAGATCAGGAAGGTCTATTCAAAGGCCTATCTTCATGCCGACGAAGAACCCTATTTCGTGGCTGCCCGAACACCCTTGCGACTGAGCCAGCCGTGCGCGTCGGTTGCCCCAGCGATCTGTTTCGAGCTGTCGGTTCCCGCCCATGCGGACGATGCGGCTCGCCGAGGGGCCGATACCTATCTGGCGAGCGTGGCAAAGACCGCCGAGGGAGTCGCCCTGGCCCACGATCGACTGAAACAGGTGGCGCGGCAGCACGCGATGGTCGTGCTGATGGCGAATGCCGTCGGCCATGCTGACAACACCGTCTGTGCGGGGGGTTCGGCGGCCTGGGGCAGAGACGGTATGTTGCTCGGTCAGCTCGATGACCACTCCGAGGGTATTCTGGTCGTCGATACCGAGGCCCCGACCGCAGAAGTGCACCGGCTCGACAACGAACCAGTCGGCGATGGCTCGGCCTGAAGACCACCCTACTCTCTCACGTTACCATTTCATGCTGCTGGAGGACGCGCTTCAATGCAAGACGCCATACGACAACAATTCGGCGCCGCCATCGACTCGCTCGAGGCAGCTATCCTGGCCTTTCCCGATGCTGCGTGGACCTCGGGGGACAAGTGGCATCAGCCATGGTATCTGGCGTTTCACACCGTGTTCTGGCTCGACCTCTACTTGTCCGAGTCGAGCGCCGACTATCAGCCGCCGCCACCCTTCACCCGTGGCGAGATGGAAGCCGGCGCCTTCCCGGAACGTCCGTATCTCAAGGACGAGCTCATCGCCTGGCTGCGCCGCTGTCGCGAGGGCCTGGCCGCACGCCTTGTGACCCTTGCGACACCTGATGGCGCGCGCCGCCGCTGCCGCCTGCAATGGGGTGAAATGGAAGCACAGGAGCTCTTGCTCTACAACCTGCGTCATGTCCAGCATCACGTGGCACAGCTCAACTTGCTCATTCGACTGGCTGGCGGTAAGCCCACGCCCTGGGTCATGCGTGCTGACGGGCTCGAGCCGATGCCGTAGGCGGCTTCGTGCCCGGGGGTGGGTCTCACTCCCGCGACGAAGAGATCGCTACGATCTCGATCGGCGGCCCACCGCCACGTGGGCGCACGGACAGGCGATCGAGCTGCCACGGGGTTGCTCGAGAATGCCTCCTCCGGTGCGCTCGGATGGTGAGCTCGCCATCCGAGCGGCTTCCTTCGATCGCGACGTGCATCTGGAATCGTCGTTCACGGCCGTCGATTGCGATGTCGAGATCGCGCCACCAGCGCGCTTCGATGGGCCCTCCCAGCGCGGCGATGACCTCGGGATGTTCCTCCACTCGCGCAATGGCGTCTTGGTAGGCGCTTCGGATGTACCGGATACCGTCTCGATCGATCTGCGAGATGACCAGGCCAATGAGTCCGAGGCCGACCAGAAGCCAGGCGATCTGAACCTCGAGACGGGCGACGCTGGGCAAAGTGGGCATGATGGTCCTCCTTGGCCATGAGCCTTCTCTGGCAGGCTGTTCCTGCTTCAGAAGACGGGTGAGCTTGCGACGAGGTTCCCTCTTGAGCTCGAGAATGCGAGTCGGCAGGCCGTGTTCGGCCCGAAGCGCCTGACTGGCCGGCGGAAAAGGTCTTGTAAGAATGGGCGGTATCTGTGGGCAAGATTTGTCCGTTTGACGAAGGGACTCGTACAGTCGAGAGTCGATCACCGAGCGCGCACCGCGCTCGCCCGCCTATCATTCAGGAGATATCCAATATGGCGTCAAGACGAGTGTTTCCAGCCGGGTTTGCGGCCGTGGCCACCGTTCTCGTTCTCAGTATCGGCAGCCTGCATGCCGACACGGGTTGGCCGGGCTTGCGCGGCCCGAGCTTCGACGGATCGGTACGCGACGCGATGCTGTTCGATGGGGAAGCGGCCAACCTCTCGCTCGGCTGGAAACGAGCGCTCGGCTCGGGCTACTCGACCCTTGCGGTGGCCGACAACCGTGTGATTGCCGCATTCGCTGCCGGTGATGTCGATGTGATCGCGGCGTTCTCGGTGGATCAAGGCGACGAGCTTTGGCGCTACACCATCGGTGAGGCTTACAAAGGCCACGATGGCTCGCACGACGGCCCGATCGCAACACCGGCAATCGCTGGCGGCCATGTCTTCGGCCTGGGGCCATGGGGACATCTCTTCGCGCTCGACACCGCGACGGGCAAGCCGGTTTGGACCAGTCACCTGGTCGATGACCATGGCGCGACCAAGCCGCACTATGGCTTCACGTCGTCACCCGTGGTGGCCGAGGGCGTGCTGGTCGTCGAGATCGGCGCCGGCGAAGGGAAGTCGATCGCGGGCTTCGACAGCGCTTCGGGCAAGCTTCTGTGGGGACTGGGTGACGACGCAATTGCCTATCAGTCGCCGGTGATCATGAGCTTCGGTGGGGCGTCGCAGGTGGTGGCGGCCACCGCCAAGAACGTCTATGGCATCGAAGCAGCGACCGGAAAAACCCTGTGGCAGTACGAGCACGGTGGTGACGAGGCCGCCATGGGAGGGGAGACGATCATCCCGGTGCCGGCGGGCGACGGGCGCGTGTTGCTGCCCAACGAGCAAGATCAGTCCGTGATGCTCGAAGTGACGTCGAACAGCGATTCTTACGAGGTCAAGGAGCTGTGGTCGAACAACTCGATCCGCAGCAGCTATGTGCATCCGGTCTATCACGACGGCTACCTCTACGGCATGGCCGGCCGGATCTTCTCTTGTGTCGATGCGGCGACCGGCGAGACCCAGTGGCGCTCTCGCGAGCCCGGAGATGGTTTCCCGACCCTGGTCGGAGACCATCTCGTGATCATCACCAAGCCAGGTTCCTTGCACATTGCGGATGCCTCGCCAGAGGGCTACCGTGAAGTGGCGCAGATGGACCTCTTCGAAGAACAGTCCTGGTCCGCCGTGGCCTATGCGGAGGGCAAGCTCTTCGCGCGCAGCATGAGCGAGCTGGCTCGCATCGACCCCTCCGCGGCAGCAGGCGCGCGCGACGGTGAGTCTTCCTGGGTCGCCTCGACGGCCTTCGGAACGTTTCTTGCCGAGGTCGAGAAGGCGGGCGACAAGAAGGCAGTGGTCGACCGGTACCTGGCGTCGCAGGCATCGTTTCCGATCATCGAGCCGTCAGGCGCCGTGCACTTCGTCTATCGCGGCGATGCCGAAGACGTCGGAATCGTTGGTGACATGATCGGCTTTCGTCGCGAAGACCCGATGACCCGGGTCGCCGACACCGACCTCTTTTACTACTCGATGATGTTGGAGCCAACGGCTGCCGTGGCCTACGGCTTCATCCCCAACTATGGCCAGCCGATTCCCGACCCGCGCAACGAGCAGGTCGGCCGTGGCCTCTTTGGCGAAGTTTCCTGGTTCGCGATGCCGGCCTGGGAAGCACCGAGCTTCTTGGGGGAAGCCGGTGCGGAGCAGCGTGGACGAATCGAAACGGTGAACTGGACGAGCAAGGTGCGGGAGGGGCAGGAGCGAAGCGCCAAGGTCTACCTACCCGCGGGCTATGATCAAAACTCGGCACACCGCTATGCCACGGTCTACGTCCCCGACGGGCAGGCTGCACTCGACAACGGTGGACTCCAGAACGCGCTCGATAACTTGATCGGTCAGAAGGTGGAGCCGGTGATCGCGGTTCTCGTGATGCCGCACGGCGACAATCCGCGGCGTGATCTGGGAGATGCCAGTGGCTATTCCGAGATGCTGGCCACGGAGCTCGTGCCGCATGTCGATCAAGCGTTCCGGACGATCCCGGATCGTATGTCACGCGCGATCGCCGGGGTCGCCAACGCTGCCAACGTGGCGTTGATCGGTGCGTTCGAGCAGTCGGATATCTTCGGCCGGGTCGCGGCGCAGTCGTCGACCTTTCTCGATCCATCAAACGTGATCGCGATGCTCGGCGACGGTAACGCCAAGCCGACCGTGATTTATCACGAATGGGGCACCTACCACCTGCGCTCACCGCACGAGGCCTGGGACATGGCAGAGTCGAACCGGCGGCTCTGGCAGGCCCTGCGCGATCGGGGCTATCGTCCTGTCGGAGGTGAGGTTCCGGAGGGCTACGGATGGGCGTGCTGGCAGGGCCGTACGGACGACTGGCTCGCTGCACTCTTCCCGAAGCGCGAAGCCTGACCCTGCAGCAAACCAATGCGGCGAGCGCCCCGTGGGATGGGGCGCAGAGGGTGGTGGTCACCGTGCCCTGGGCGCAAGACAGGAGCGGTGGCCGGCCCCCATGACGGAACGGTCGCCGGAAGAAAGTTCTTGACAATCGCACCTTGAGTCATTCTAATTTGCAGCGATGAGAAACGAGCACCCCACTGCGATGACCCTGGTTGGCACATCGGTCGAAATGACCGCTGGCGTCGCCGCCGGCATCGGTCAGTCGCGGATTTACCTGTCGCGAAAGTGCAAGCGCAAGGCCCATGGCCGTGCGCGAGGAAGAGGAGTGCTCACTCTGTAGAACGATTCTGAAAACCAGGATCTTTCCACTCCGAAAACCCGCTACGGTGCACGACCGAAGCGGGTTTTTGCGTTTCCGGGTGCACCGTTGTGATGACTCATTCACGAGGTGTGACGCATGTGTCCCGGAATCGCTTTCCGAACTGAAACGATGGAGTCGCGTATTGCGACCGATTCGACGATCCCTGCCCGATCCGGCGCGCGCCAACCAGGCGCGAAGCAGAGCCTGCCGTGGCGGGTGATCAAGCTCGGCGGGACGTCGGTCGACGATCCGGGGGTGTTGGATCACCTGGTCCATGCCTTGCGCGCCGCACGTCGTGAGGCTTCGATGGTGCTGGTGGTGTCGGCCCGGGGTGCTCTCACGGATCGGCTCGTTGCGCTGATCGATGGCCTGGCGGACAGTAGTGTCGATGCGGCGAGCGAGCTCGCCGAAATCGGGGCCGAGCATCGTGACTACCTGGCGCAGGTGACGCACGCATCGGAAGTGCGCTCTCGCCGCGCGCGGCCGACAGACACTCGATCCAGCGAAGGGCAGCGCCCCGAGACGCCGACGCCGGCGGTTGCGTGGGCGCAGGAGCGCATGGCGGTCGATCTTCGTGTGGCTTCATCGCTCTGTGACCGAGCGCGCGAAGCGGGGTTGGTCGCACCGGCGGTTCGGGCCCAGGTGCTGGCGACGGGTGAACGCCTCGCGGCAACGATTCTGGTCGCACGCCTCGCCCACGCCGGCATGATGGCGGAACGGATCGACGCCACCGAGCTCATTGTGGCCACGGGTGCGGTGCTCGACGCGACACCCGACCTGGCAGCCACGCATGCGCGAACCGCCAGCCGGCTCGCGGCCTCAGGGCACTCGACGCTCGGACGGGTCGCGGGGGCACGGCGGATCCTTGTGGTTCCGGGCTTCTTCGCCACCGGTCCAACGGGACAGCTTCACCTCCTCGGGCGCGGCGGCTCGGATACTTCGGCGACCACCCTCGGTGCCGCGCTCGGAGCCGCAAGCGTGGAGATCTGGACGGATGTCGATGGTGTCTACCCGAGTGATCCGCGACGCGATCCTTGCCTCTGTCCCTTCCCGCGGTTGACCTATCAGGAGGCGGAGTGTCTGGCGCGCGCTGGCGCGCGCGTGCTGCATGCCAAGTCCATCACGCCGGTGCGCCAGACGGCCACGCCGTTGATCGTTCGCAATGCGTTTCGTCCCGAGGCGCCGGGGACGCGGATCGGCGCGCATGCTGCCGCGCCTTCGCGACATGCACGACCCGTCGTGGCGGGTGACGCGTCATGACCAGCATTGCCGAGACCACTGCCGAGACCACGGTCGAGACCCCCTCGACGGTGATTCCAGACGATGCGTTCGCCTGGAGCCGAGAAGCGTTGACGCGTCTGTGCGCCGTAGAGACCACCAGCGGGCAAGAAGATCGCATGCTGCCGGCGTTGCAGTTGCTGCTGGCCGAAATGGGCGCTGCGGTTACGTTGCAGCCGGTCAGCCCGGGGCGCACCAACGTGCTTGCCCGGTGGGGCGCGCCTCAGCTGCTGTTCTCGACTCACCTCGACACCGTGCCGCCGTTCCGACCTCCGCGGGTCGAATCCGCAGGGCTGTGGGCCCGTGGGGCGTGTGACGCAAAGGGACAGATCGTGGCCCAGCTCGCAACCATCGGGCGTCTGCTGCGCGCAGGCTACCGCAACGTGGCGTGGCTGGGGGTGGTCGGGGAAGAGACCGACGCTGCGGGTGCGCGCCAGGCTCGCGAGCTCGCTCCGACCCTTCGTGGACTGCGGGCGGTGATCAACGGTGAGCCGACGGAGAACCGCCTCGCATCGGCGCAGCTCGGCTTCCTTCAGCTCGGCCTGCGCTGCGTCGGGAGGCGCGCGCATCCAGCCGTCGAAGGCGCCCGCCACAATGCTCTCTGGCACCTGACGGATTGGTTGCACGCGCTGCGCGCGGTGCCCCTGGCCGTGGCTTCCGGCTTTGGTTCCGAGTCCTGGAACCTCGGCCAGGTAGTGGGCGGCGACGCGGCCAACGTGGTGGCGGGCGAGGCGCGCGCCGAGATCGCCGTGCGCACGGTACCGGGCTCGACGTTCCTCGAGGATTGTGAACGCTTGGCGCCGGAGGGAGCCCGTGTAACCGTCCGCTGCGCCGAGCCTCCACTGGCGCTTGCGACTCTGGACGATTTTCCCCAGGCACCGGTTGCCTTTGGCTCCGACGCGCCCTGGTTGGCCGAGCTCCTGCCCGAGTTCCGGGCCGGACGCAGGGCCGAGCGCTGGGCCGATCGCTGGGACGAGCGCTGGGCCGCGCGATCGGGCGCCGACTCGGAGAGCCGGGGCCGCCTTTTCATGTTCGGGCCGGGCTCGATCGCCACGGCGCATACGGATGACGAGCACCTGACGTGGCGCGATCTCGCGTCCGGTATCGACACCTTGTTCGCGTTGGCCATTCACGTCCTTGACGAGGAGGATCCGTAATGAGGTCTGGCACGACCGAGGTGACGAGATTGGGCATCTTGGGCTGCGGACGCCTCGGCATGGCCGTAGCCGCGGAAGTGGCGCCTCGTGGCGACTGGCAGCTGGTCTGGCAGCACGGTCGCGGCATGCCGCCCGACGAGCCGGTGGATGTGGTCGTCGATGCGTCGTCGCCGGATGCGCTCGAAGCCCATCTCGCCTGGGCACAGGCCACCGAGACGGATCTGGTGATCGCCACCACGGGCTGGCACCCGGCTACGGTCGAGGCCTTTCGCAACGCACCGATCGGTCTCGTCACGGCCCCCAACGGCTCGCTGACGGTGGCGCTCTTCGCCCGATTCGCGCGCCTGCTCGGTGCCTATGCCGCAACCCTGCCGTCTGCCGAAGGTTTCCTGGTCGAGCACCATCATGCCGGCAAACGGGATGCGCCCTCGGGCACTGCATTGCGGCTGGCCGAGGCCTGGTGTGCGACGTCCGAGTCGGCGCCGAGGCTGGCGATCAGCTCGCTGCGCGCTGGCCACGAGATCGGTCACCACAGGCTCGGCCTCGATACGCCGGGCGAGGTTCTCGAGATTCAACACCGTGCTCGTTCGCGGGCGACGTTTGCACAAGGTTTGTTGACGGCTGCCGCGTGGGTGCGCGGTCGTCGCGGTCTTTTCACCATGGACGACGTCGCTTCGGCGGTGCTCGATCCGATTGTTCGAGGAGCATCCTGATGACTTCCATCGCTGACCGATCGCATGCTGAATCGTCTCTGCGAGCCGACTCGTCACGGCAAGCGGAGAGCCGATTTTCCGGGCTCTCCGTGGCCCTCGCCACGACGTTCCAGGCTGACGGCTCATTGGACCTGGTTGCGTTTCGGCGACTGACGCGGCGCGTGGTCGCGGGTGGCGCCCAGGGCTTGGTGGTCCTGGGCTCCACCGGTGAAGCAGCCACCCTGGTCCAGGCCGAACGTGACCGTTTGATCACGGCCTGCCTCGAAGAGGCTGGTGACGCGACCGTTGTCGTGGGAACCGGTTCGAGCGCCACGCACCAGGCAGCATCCTGGACGCGGCGGGCCCAGGACCTCGGCGCGCATGGCGCCTTGGTGGTGACGCCCTACTACAACAAACCCAATGTCGATGGCCTGCTGGCGCACTACCGCGTGGTAGCCGACGCCGCGCCAGGGCTACCCATCGTGCTCTACAACGTGCCGGGCCGTACGGGGCTCAATCTGACGCCGGACATTCTGACGTCGCTCTGGGCGCTGCCGAGTGTGGTGGCCGTGAAGGAGTCGAGCGGTGATCTGGGGCAGATCGACCAGATCGTCCGCACGTTGCCCCCGGGCAAGGTGGTTCTGGCGGGCGATGATGCCCTCGCATTGCCGGCGCTGGCGTTGGGAGTACACGGACTGGTGTCTGTCGCTGGCAACCTGGTGCCCGATCATCTCCGTGCACTGGTCGATGCCGGTCGGGCCAGTTGCTTTCAGGAAGCGCGCGACTGGCATGCCCGGACGTCGCCCTTGTTCGATGCGCTTTTTGCCGAGACCAATCCCGTACCGCTGAAGGCTGCGCTCACCCTGCTCGGCCTGGGGACCGACGTAGTCCGGCCCCCCCTTGCTCGCGCGTCAGACGCGACACGGTTGCGGTTGTCGGCGGTGTTGGCACGTCTCGAAGGGGTGGCGGCATGAGCGCGATCCTCACCCATCCCAGCGAATCGAGTCGAGATCTTGCGCATCCGGAGCGAGCTCAGCAGCCACGGGGAACGAGCTCCTTGGGCGTGCAACCAGCGCAGGTCGACGTGGAGGCACTGCGGGCGTTCTACACCCGCGAGCCCGACGAGATTCTCACCGATCCTCTGCTGCCGGCTTTCCATGAACGACTGCTCCAAGATCTCGAGCACGGCACGATTCGCACGGCCCAGCGCGATGCCACGGGTGCCTGGCAGGCCGCGAGCTGGATCAAGGAGGCGATCCTGATCGGCTTTCGCGCCTTCCCGACCGTGGAGCAGGCCGGCGCATTCGGGCCCTCGTTCGACCGGGCCGGCTTTCCCGCGCGTGTGCTGCGTGAGCAAGATGGCGTTCGGTTGGTGCCGGGCGGCAGCGCCGTGCGGCGCGGTGCGTTCGTGGCCTCCGGCGTGGTGATCATGCCTCCGGCTTATGTCAACGTGGGTGCTTGGGTAGGTGCCGGCACGATGATCGATAGCCACGCGCTGGTGGGTAGCTGCGCGCAGGTCGGCTCGGGCGTCCACCTGTCGGCCGGTGTGCAGATCGGTGGGGTGCTCGAACCGGCCGGGGCGCGGCCCGTGGTGATCGAGGACGACGCCTTTATCGGTGCCCAAAGCGGTGTCTTCGAGGGTGTGGTGGTTCGGGCACGCGCGGTCTTGGCGCCGGGGGTGCAGCTCACGGCTTCGACCACCCTCTACGATCTGGTGCACGAGGCCGAGCTGCAAGGCGAGGTGCCCGAGGATGCGGTGGTGGTCCCCGGGGCGCGGCCTGCCCCGGGGGCGTTCGCTGCGGCCCACGGGCTCGTCCGATACGCGCCCATGATCGTGAAGTATCGGGATGCGCGGACCCATGCGGCGACGGCGCTCGAAGGTGCGTTGCGATGAGCAGCGTCGCACGGTCCTCGGACCGACCGGGGCGGCCGGCCGTATTTCCAATGCCGCTCCGCGTCGACGCGCACCACGCGCTGCCGCGGGCGGTACCCCCTTCTGGGCGTGATTGCGCACGGCATGCGGGGCCACAGCCGCGGCGCACGTTGCCGACTTCTCGCATCCGGGCTGCTGGTGCGCAGGCTGCCGATGGGGTGATTCATCTGGGCCTGGGTGAGCCGACCTGGCCGTTGCCGAAGCCGGCGATTCGCGCGTTGGGCCGTGTTCGTGCGTGTCCCTATGGCGCCCATGCTGGGACGCTGCCGTTGCGCAGGGCGATTGCGGCATACGAGGGGGTCGATGCCGCGGAGGTGTTGGTGACGGCCGGTGCTCAGGGGGCCTTGTTCAGCCTGCTCCAGGCCTTTGTGGGCCCTGGCGACTCGGTCTTGATACCGGATCCGGGCTTTCCGGCCTACCGCACGCTGGCCGGTTGGGCCGGCGCCGAAACGCAGACCTATCCCCTCGTGTCGAACGCCGAAGGCGGCCTCGGTCGTTGGCATCTCGACGCCGAGGGCTTGGTCGAAGCATTGGTCAGCTCGCCACGCGTGCGGGTTGTGATCATCAACCTGCCCAGCAATCCGACGGGCTCGTCAGCGTCTGTGCAGCAGCTCGCTCAGGTGGCGGACGCGTGCGCCGAGCGAGGTGTTCTCTTGGTTGCGGACGAGGTTTACCGACCGCTTTCCTCGAGCGTACCCGTGCCGGGCCTGCGAGCGGTCACGGACACGGGTGTGGTGGTCAGCTCGGTGAGCAAGGCGTGGGCGGCCCCGGGCTTGCGCGTCGGCTGGATGACAGGGCCGTCGAACGTGTTGGAAGCGTGCACGCCGCTCCATGCGACGGCGACGACGGCAGCAGCTGGGCCCTCCCAAGCGGCAGCACGCGCGCTCTTGGAAGCGAGTGATCGTGTGCTGCCAGCGTCTCGTGCCGCGTTGGCGTCGCGTTGGCAAGCCCTGGCGGATACGTGGCAGGCAGAAACCGGGGCCGTGCTCGATCCACCTGACGGTGGCTTCTATCACTACTTCCCGCTGCCACCTTCGGCATGGAACGATCCGGTTGCGTTCTGTGCTTCCCTGCGTGATCGCGCAAAGGTCGTGGTGGTGCCAGGCCTGGTTTTCGGTGAAGGGGGGCGACGCTTTGCGCGGCTGTCTTTCGGGGCCCGGCCCGATGCCATCGTGCAGGGCGTTCGGCGCCTGATCCGCGCGGGCGGGGTGGCGCGATGACTGATCATGGCGGGCCGGACTTGTTTGCCTTTTCCGACCACGCATGCCAGCGACTCGCGGAACAGTACGGCACGCCGACGTTCGTCTACAAGGCTTCGCACGCGCTGGCACAGCTCGACGCCCTTCGTGCTGCTGTGCCCTCGCGGGTGCGTGTGGCCTACGCCGTCAAGGCCAATCCTTTTCCCGCCCTGCTGCGGGCGTTTGCCCGGCGCGGTGTCAGCTTCGACTGCGCTTCCTTGGGTGAGCTCGACCGGTTGGCAGCGGCTGGTGTCGATGCCTCGCGCGTCTTCTTCGCCGGCCCGGGCAAGCGCGATCACGAGCTCGAGACGGCCGTGACGCGAGGCGTGCGCATTCAGGCTGAAGGAATCGAAGACTTGGCGCGGATCGATGCCCTGGCGGCGTCCCGCGGCAGGGGGATCGTGGCGGTCAACCTTCGGGTCCAGCCGCTCGGGGTCGAAGAGGCGGCCACGGGCTCGCCGGGCGGCGTTCTCGACGGCGGCATTCTCGGTGGCAGCGGCCCCTCGGCATTCGGCGTGGACGAGGAGGATCTACCGGACCTGCTCGCGGCTGCCGCGCGCTTGCGCCACGTCCGCATTCGAGGTGTACATGGTTTCGCGGCCAGCAACGAGCGTGACGCCACGCGTTTGCTGGCCAACCACACGCGCATGCTGTCAATCGCCCGCAGGCTCACGGAACACGGCTTGGTCCTCGACCAGATCGACTTGGGTGGAGGGCTCGGTGTGCCCTACGACGCGGCCGAGCAGCCGCTCGACGTCGGCGCACTCGGCCGCGGGCTGGCGGACCTCCTGGCGAAGCAGGCGTGGTTCGAGGGGGAGCTGATCCTCGAGCCGGGGCGCTTTTTGGTCGCTGGCTGCGGGACCTACCTCGCCAGGGTGGTGCGGACGAAGATCAGCCGTGGAACACGGTTCGCCATTCTCGAAGGTGGTATCAACCACCTGCTCCGGCCGTTGCTGACCGGGCAGCCCTTTCCGGTGCGCAAGGTCAGCTCGAATGCCGAGGGAAGCGGGAGCGCTGGGCAGGCGACCGTGCTGGCCGGGCCCCTTTGTACGGGCCTCGATCGCCTGGGCACCGTCTCCCTTACGGCTCTCGTCCCGGGCGATCTTTTGGCCTTCGGCATGACCGGTGCGTACGGGGCCACCGAGGCGATGAGCCCCTTTCTCGATCACCCGCCGGCGCGCGAGGTTTGGGTCGATGGACGGTCGTGCGAAGCGGATGCCACGGCGCGATCTCCCCTGCGCACCAGCCATGCCGAGGCGGCGAGCAGCATGCCGAGCAGCAGCCAGGCCTGGAAGGGCGTTGCGGTTCGCGGCAGGTGCGTGAAGCCCGGATGCTCCTGCCAGCCAGCGGGGAGCGGCAGAGGCACGGCCTGGGGAACCGGCTCGGTCCCCGCCGGAGCGACCGGTGTTCGGTCGACGGCGACCAGGCTGGTGAAGTCGGTCACCAGGTGATGGGCGAGCGCGACGTCGATGATCGACTGGCGGAGCGACGTGCGGTCGCCGCCGCGCACCAGGTCATCGCGCAGGCTCGCCACCTTGCGCCGGGCCCACAACCTGGCAACGGCTTGGGGTGTCTCCGGGCGGCTTGCATCGATCGCCGGCGCGCGTCCGGTGGCATCGAATCGACGCTCGATCGGTACCCCCGCGCGCCGCCCGCGCAAGGTCAGGCCGCTCTGGCCGCTGGGCATTCGGGCGGCAATGGTCAACGGCTCGCCAGCATAGAGATCGCCCACGCGTGCTGGCCACGACTCGACGTTCGGGTCGTCCCAGATGATCTCGAGATCGGTCAGCACCGGTTGCTCGAGTTTGCGGTAAAGGGCGCCCATGCGCTGCGCAACCGCTTGGACTGAGCCAATGTGGGTGAAGGTACCGCGCCCGAGGCGTGCGGCGGTACGCATGAAGTGGCTGTTGGGGGCCGAACCGATGCCGACCGGGAAGAGACGGGTATCTCCGAGCATGTGATCGATCACGGAGAAGAGCTGATCCTCGTTGCCGACGGCACCGTCCGTCATGAAGATCACTTGGCGCAGTCCGCGATCGACGCCATCGGTTTCGAGCGCCGCTTCGAGTGCGGGCAGCATGTAGGTGCCGCCACGAATGCCGAGGTTAGCCACCCAGCGGCGAGCCTGGGCAACGCGGTCCTGCGTGGCCGGCAGGCTTTCGGCGAAGAGCTTCTGCATGTCCTGGGCAAATGAGATCACGTTGACGTGATCGATCGGGCGCAGCCGGGACAGCGCATCGTCGAGGGCGGCCTTGGCCTGCGCGATCGACGGGCCGGACATCGATCCAGAGACGTCGATCACGAAGATCGTCTCGCGAGGCGGCCGCGGGCCGCTTGCTTGCTGGGTCTCGGGTGGCACCAGCATCAGCAGGCCGAAAGTGTCGTGGTCGCCGGCCTCAGTGAGCAAGGCGATCTGTGGCTCGGCCTGGGCCTCGGGCTGCCACTCGAAAACGAAATCACGGTCGGCGGGCACCGCGCCGTCCTCGAGGGTCACTTCGTAGTGATCGCCGCGGCGTGTGGTGTGCACGGCGTGGGAGACGCTGCCCAGCCGGGCGAGCGGCAGTCCGGGCTCCAGGCTGAGGCGGAGTTGCACCGATGGCGGGCGCACGGACGGCGCGCGCGGTGCGGTGAGCGCAGCCGAGGCAGGGGGCGCACCGCCTGTGGCATTCGTAGAACCGGTCGCTTGGGGCGGCAATTGAGTCGTGGGGCCGCCGGCCAACTCCACGGGAGAGCGCGGCGTGCCTCCCGGTTGGAAGCGCGGCGTCACGGCCAGCGGCATGCGCAAGCCAAAGGTGCCGTCGGTGTAGCGCACTTCTTGCCGAAAACCGATCCGGATCTCAATGGTCTCGTGGGGGCCAAGGTTGGCGACATCGGTGGTGAAGAGATTCGGGCGCTGCTGTTCGACCAGTGCCGCCCGCTGTCCCTGCTCGCGAGCTTGTTCGTAGACCCGCCGCGCTTCCTGGCGCTCGTGGATCTCGCCTTCGATCACCCGATCCCCGATCACCATGCGCAGGCGGTCGACTGCGGCGTTCTCGGGTAGCGGAAAGACGTAGATGCCTTCGACCCATTGATCGGTTGGGTTCGTGAAGCGCTGACGCACATCGGCTTCCGCCACCATGCCTCGAACCGTCAAGGACACATCCGTCTCGAGGGTCGGTGCCGGTAGGTAGACTCCCTGCACCGCTGTGTTGAGCAAAAGCCCACCGTGGCGCACGGCTCCGAGGGTGGTCGGAGTGCCCAAGCCCGCGTCCATGGTGGGCGATTCCGCGACCGGGGTTCCGGTGTCGACGTGACTTTCCGCCGCGGATGTCACATCTGCAGGCACAGGGTCGTCGACCTGTCCCTGGAGTGGCGCGCCCAACAACCCAAGTCCGACGAATCCCGAAAATGCCATTCCTGCAAGCCATTTCTTCCACTGTCCGTGCATCAGCAACCTCCACAAGTCGGCGGCCGGTCCATCTCCGGCCAGGAACAATCCAATCAGCTGGAGATGCCGGTCGAGCGCAGCGTGCGCGGCAGGGCCGAGGCGGAATGAGGCGAGGATGTGGCGGCTACATGCTTGCTGAACCGAGCGGTGTTGTCTAATATAGATGTAGAGAAATTCGTGAACGTGTCGGTCGAACAGTGCTAGGCCATTCGAGGCCTGGCCAACCCACGGCGAGCTCGGGTCGTTCCCGTGCCGAGGGACTGCAGGTTCGGACCTCCTCGGCAAAGGGTGGACGGGCTGATCGCTCGTCTTTCTACAGCATGTCGTCGCGACGACATGTGAGAGGGGGAACCTGAGCGTGCGAAAGAGAAATCATTTCCTAAATGTTCTGCTCGCGGCACCCGCGCTAGTACCAGGATTGGCGCTTGCCATGTTGACGTCGCCACTCTCGGCGTCGACTTTCCTGGAGATGAGCCCAACCCAGCTTCTCGCCGCTTCGTCGGTGGTCGTCGACGGAGAGGTGCTCGAAGTTCACTCGTTCTGGAACGACGATCGAACCCTGATCTTCAGCGAAGCGCTGATCGAGGTTTCAGATTGGGTCGTCGGCGAGTCGCCCACGCTGGTCCGTGTGCGTACACCGGGAGGCGTTCTTGGTGACTACCGCATCGATGCGATCGGCTTCCCGACTTTTGCACGCAAGGAACGCGTGCTTCTCTTCCTGCGGCCGGACGGTGGCGACATCATGCGTGTTTCGGGCTACCGCCAAGGTCAATTCCGGATCGAGGTGGATGGCAAGGGTGTGGAGGTCGCCGTGCCGACGCTCGAGAAGGAGGTTCTGCTCATTGGACGAGACGGTCGCCGTGCGACGCCGCCCGAGCCGGTTGCCCTCTCGACGCTCAAAGAGTCGATTCGCGCCCTGGTGCCCGAAACGGCCACCCTGGAAAGCAAGGAGCCGTGATGAGACATCGTTCGTTTGCTCTCTTCATCACCTTCGTCCTCAGTGCGTTGCCGGCCTTGGCCGACAGACCACTGCTGCCCGAGCGCACGTGGGACGATCCACCCACGGTGGTGGTCGACGCGTTGGGTATTGCATCGATCACCGACTTTAGCCGCGGTGTGACCCAAACGGTTCTGGCCATCAACTCTCCGCAGGCTTGGAATGGCTCGCCCGAAGGGCTCGTCGTGACGGCGGTTCCAGGGCCTGCGTTCCCGATTCTGGGCGATGGCATTCCGATGATCAGCTTTCGCGATCCGTTCTTCATCTGCCAGACGCCGTGCTTGGCCGCGACATTTACCGGATTCTTCGACCAGCGGCCCGACGGCAGCTATCGGATCGAAGATGCGGATGTCGTGACCAATATCGGTGTCAACTGGACATCGGAGCTCGAGGATCCGTTTGGCTTTGGTTGCTTCGGAGAGTTCTACATCGAAGGGGTCATGGTGCACGAGGTTGGCCATGTGCTCGGTCTGGGACATTCGAACTTCACGAGCTCGACGATGTTTCCCATCGTCCAAGCGTGCGACCGCGGGCTGAAAACCATTTCCTTGGCGGATCGGGCCTGCATTGCGGATCTCTACTCGGGCGGAGG
>CALFAM010000195.1 GCA_937948815.1 uncultured bacterium | reverse complement strand
GCACGTCGGGGGTGATCCCGCCGCCACCATAGACCTCGCGGCCGAGGTCGGTGTTGAAGGCTGGCTGGTCTTCGAGCGCGACGGTCGGCGTACCGTCGCCACCATCATCACCGCTGTCGAAGTGCGTGTAGTAGTCGAAGTAGGACGAGTAGTCGCGCTGAATCAGCCGGCCCGACGGGGTGTAGTACTTGGCGGTGGTGAGCGCGATGCCAGCGCCGTAGGACAGGTTGTAGACCGTCTGAACCAGGCCCTTGCCCCAGGTCGGCGTGCCGAGCACCAGGCCCATGTCGTGATCTTGGATCGCGCCGGCGAGAATCTCGGCAGCGGATGCTGTGCCGTTGTTGACCATCACCACGACGGGAATGTTGATCGGCCCCTCGTCATCAACGCGAGCGTTGAAGGCCTGGTACGAGTCCCGCGTGCGCCCGCGGGTCTCCACGATGCTGCTGCCCTTCGGCACGAAATGCTTGGACACTTCGACCACCTGGTCGAGCAGGCCGCCGCCATTGGAGCGCAAGTCCAAGAGCAAGCGCTCCATGCCTTGGCCCTGAAGCTTGGTGATGGCTTCCGTCATCTCTCCGGCGGTCGAGCGGGAGAAGTCGGTCAGCCGGATGTAGCCGGTGCCTGGCTCCATCATGTAGGCGTAGCGAACCGTGTTCTGGGGGATCTCGTCGCGGGTGATGGTCAACGGCAGCGGCTCGTCGAGGCCGCGCCGGACGATCTCGATGTTGACCTGGGTGCCCTTGAGGCCTTTGAGTCGTCCGACCGCGTCATCGAGCGTCATGGCGTCGGTGGGGTCGCCCTCGATCGTGCTGATGATGTCGCCAGCGCGGACGCCGAGCTGCCAAGCCGGGGTCCCCTCGAGCGGGCTGATCACGGTCAGCTGGCCGTTGCGCATGCTGACGAGAATGCCGAGCCCGAAGAAGCTGGCGGCCTGACGCTCACGCATCTTGTCGAAGGCCTCCGGCGAGAGGAAGCCCGTGTGGGGGTCCAGGGTGCGCAGCATGCCTTGAATCGACGCGTAGACGATGTCGCGGTAGGTGACTTCGTCGCCGTGGGTGGCGTGCGCTTGATGAAGCAGCTCAGTAAACAGGCGTAGGTCATCGTTCTGCTCGCCAGCTACGGCCAACAGCCGTCCGCCGAAAAGGCCGCCGCCGAGAGTCGCCGCGAGAAAGAGGAGAATTGCCGTGGTCCGCCAAGGTTGCTTCATGGAAGCAAGCGTATCACCCGGAAATCGGCGCTCGGCGGCTGCCGGTACGAATTACCGTTCCTTGACTTTCGACCACCGCCACCCGATGATTAGCTGCGGCAGGCCGACCCGTTTCGCGTGCCGCGGGAGACCGAATTTCTATGCCCGGACTTGGCTTTTCCGAAATGCTGTTCATCTTCGTGGCGGCGCTGCTTCTCTTCGGGCCGCGCCGGTTGCCCGAGCTCGGGCGGACGCTGGGCAAAGGACTTGCCGAGTTTCGCCGTGCCTCGTCCGAGCTACGGCGGACGCTCGACGCCGAGGGGCTCGAGAAGGACCTTCGCGAGACCCGCGAGACGATTCGCGCGGTCGACCCGAGGCGCTACGTCAAGGAAGCCATGTTGAGCGACGAGGCGGACGATCGGGCGGCGCGTACCAAGCGGCCCGAGCGCCCGGCCCGCGATCGTACGGCCGAGCCGGAGCAGACCAATACAGAGACCGGCGGTCCAGAAGAGGATGCCGGGGAGAAGAGCGCCGACGTAGGTACTCCGTCCGAAGCCGACGAGAGCGCTGCGGGACGCGCGCCACAGAATACGGTCGCGCGCGGCTCCCAATCCGCCCCGAGGCCGTCTTCGAGCCCGCAGGCGGCAGAGGCTGGTGAAGGTGCCAGCCCCGCCGCAAACAGTCCCGCCGCAACCGCCGAGTCGTAAGCGCTCGAGCAGCCAAGAAACGCCCTGAACGTGACACGAGAGCCGTGACCGATACTGCTGCGCAATCGCCGGACGAGCTGCCGCGCATGGGCCTGATGGAGCACCTCGAGGAGCTCCGTAAGCGCATTCTTCACATCCTGGCTGCGGTCGTGGTGTCCTTCTTCGGCTGCTGGGCGTTTCGCGAGCCGATCTACGAGTTTCTCGCGGTTCCGATCTACCGGCTGCTGCCCGAAGGCGAGAAGCTGATCTTCCTCGGCATCACCGACCCGTTCATGATTTACGTGAAGGTCGCACTACTCGCAGGTGTCTTCCTCGCATCACCCTTCGTGCTCTTCCAGCTATGGCGTTTCGTCGCGCCGGGCCTCTACCAGAGCGAACGCCATGCGGCGTTGCCCTTCATCTTCTTCGGTTCGACACTCTTCGCGGCCGGTGGCGCGTTTGCCTACTACGTTGCCTTCCCGTTCGCGGCCGAGTTCCTCATCGAAATGGGGCACCAGTTCAACGCCCAGATCACCGTCAGCCACTACCTCAGCTTTTTCATGGCGGTGATTCTCGGGCTGGCACTGATGTTCGAGCTGCCGCTGGTGATTCTCTTCCTGGCTCGCCTCGGCCTGGTGACGCCACGCTTTCTGCTCCGTCACTTCCGCTGGGCCGTGCTGATCATCTTTATCCTGTCCGCGATCATCACGCCCACTCCAGACGTTTTCAACCTGCTGATCTTTGCCGGCCCCGCCATCCTGCTCTACCTGGTCGGCGTCGGCCTCGCCTTCTGGGTCAAGCCCCGAAAAGACGCCGCCGAAGTCACCGGCGGCATGGCACAGACGGACGAAGACGAGCGCTAGTCTTCGAGCGAGTAGCTGGCGAGGAGGCGATCCCAGTCGCCGCGGGCTTTGAGGATGCGCTCGATCATTTCGCGTCCGGCACCTTCGCCGCCGCAGGCGTCGAGCACGACGTGGACCACCGCGCGCACTTCTGGTGCGGCGTCGGCGGGCGCGAAGGAGAGGGCTGAGCGGCCAAGGACCGGCAGGTCGGGTAGGTCGTCGCCGATGTAGGCGACCCGGCCTGGCGAGGTGTTGTTGCGTTCCAGAAAGGCATCGAAGACGGGGTTCTTGTCGCCGGCTCCGAGCATGACGTCGTCGACACCGAGCTCGGTGGCGCGCTGCTCCAAGGGCCGAGAGCGCCGGCCGGAGAGCAGGGCGACTTGCAATCCGGCGCGCTGGGCGAGTCGAAACGCGAGGCCGTCTCGGACGTGGAATCGCTTCACCTGCTCGCCCCAGCGGGTGTAGAGCAAGCTGCCGTCGGTGAGCACGCCGTCGACATCGAAGACCAGCCAGGCCAGGCGCTCGGCCCGGCGTACGAAGATCGAATCGGCTTCTCGCGGCATCAGAACAGCTCCAGGCGCCAAAGATCGTGAAGGTGCACGATGCCTTCGAGGTGGCCGTCGTCGCACACGAAAAGCGAGGTGATGTGGTGGGCTTCCATCCGCTGGAGTGCAGCCGACGCCAGCTCGCTCGAAGCGATGGTCTGCGGCCCGGCCCGCATGACCGCGCCGACCTGCCGACGCATGAGCTCGGGGTCGGCTTCGAGGGCGCGCCGCAAATCGCCATCTGACAAGCAGCCGAGTAGGTTTCCGTCACCATCCACCACGGCGGTGATCCCGAGTCCCTTGCGCGACATCTCGTGGATGGTCTCGGGCATCGAGGTCTCGACGCCAACGCGAGGCAGCTCCTCGCCCTTGTGCATGACCTCGGCAATACGCAGCAGCCTGCGTCCGAGGGCGCCCCCGGGGTGTAGCCGGGCGAAGTCCTCGGCCGTGAAGCCGCGCGCGTTCGACACAGCCATGGCCAGCGCGTCGCCCAGAGCGAGGGTAGCCGTGGTCGACGCAGTGGGCGCCAGGCCGAGGGGACAAGCCTCTTGGTCGATCGCGACGCGCAGATGAATGTCAGCAGCGCGTGCCAAGGGGCTGTCTACCTTGCCGGTCATCACCACCAAGGGAATGCCGAGGCGGCCGAGGAGCTCGGTGAGGCGCAAGAGCTCTTCCGTGCTGCCCGAGTACGAGGCGGCGAGTACGACGTCGCCGTCCACGACGACGCCGAGGTCACCGTGAATAGCCTCCGCCGGGTGAAGGAAGAAGGCAGGCGTGCCGGTGGAGGAGAGCGTGGCGGCGATCTTCTTGAGGATCAGGCCGCTCTTGCCCATACCGGTGCACACGACCCGGCCGCGACAGGTGCGGAGGGCATCGACGGCGCGTTCGAAGGTATCGTCGAGCTGGTCGACGAGCCCCAGGATCGCCGCCGCCTCGATCTCGAGGACGTGGCGGGCGACCGACCGTGGCTTGCTCACGAGCCCAGCCTTGCTCACGAGTCGGCGCCTTGGCGCGGCATCCGCTCCGCGGCCCGTAACGTCTTTTCGGGATCGAGCAGGGCTTGTCGAATGGCCTTGGCCGATTCCAACAGGCGCTCGGCGCGGACGGGATCGAGCTGTGTCGTGGCGTCCGAGCGTGCCTGGGCAGGCTCGGGATGCACTTCCAGGAAGAGGCCATTGGCACCCGCGGCGACGCCGGCCCGCGCCAGCGGTTCGGCGTACTCCCTTGCGCCTCCTGTCTCGGCGCCGCCGCCGGGGAGCTGGAGCGCATGGGTGACGTCGAAGATCACCGGGATTCCGTCGCGTTGCATCATGGCGAAGCTTCGCATGTCGACCACCAGGTTGTGGTAGCCGAAGCTGACGCCACGCTCGGTGACCGTCACACGGTCGTTGCCGGTGCGACGTGCCTTGTCGACCGCGCGGACCATGTCATCGGGCGACATGAACTGTCCTTTCTTGATGTTCACCGCGCGACCGGTTTCAGCCGCGGCAACGATCAGGTCGGTCTGTCGGCAGAGGAAGGCCGGAATCTGCAGCACGTCGACGATCTCTGCGGCCGGTCCACACTGCGCTGGCTCGTGGACATCGGTGAGCACAGGGACGCCGAGGGTGTTGTGCAGTTGGCGCAGCATGGCCAGCCCGGCTTCGAGCCCCGGACCCCGGTAGCTTTCGAGGCTGCTGCGGTTGGCCTTGTCGAACGATGCCTTGAAGATGTACGGCATGCCGAGTCGCTCAGTAGCCGCCTGCATGTGCTCCGCGACGGTGAAGACCAGGTCCTCGGACTCCGCGGCACACGGCCCAGAGATCACCGGTAGGGCAGCACCGCCGATCGACACGCCCGGCGCGAGCTCGATCGATGTGGCTTGCGGTCGGCTCAAGCGTTCACCTCGTTGGCGGTGTCCGAATCACCGGTCGTATTGGCACGAGCATCCGAGTTGGTGATGGCTTCCGGCACCTGGGGCTGGCTGGCCTTGGACTCGCCGGTCGCCGGCAGCGACGCGACGTCTTCGTTCTTGGCGCGTTGTCGCTGCGTGGTGAGCGCGGCCGCGATGTAGGACACGAAGAGCGGATGGGGCTCACTGGGTCTCGACTGGTACTCGGGATGGAATTGACAGCCGAGGAACCAAGGATGGTCGGCGAGCTCGACCATCTCAACGAACTTGCCGTCCGGGCTCATGCCGGAGACCACCAGGCCGTGCTCGACCAAGGGCGCGAGAAAGCGCTGGTTGACCTCGTAGCGGTGCCGATGACGCTCGCTGATTTCCTCGGTACCGTAGATCTCTCGGGCGCGGGTACCTTCCTTGAGCCGGCACGGATAGCTGCCGAGGCGCATGGTGCCCCCCATCTCTTCGACTCCGAGGAGGTCGCGGAGCTTGTAGATCATGGGGCTGGCGGTACCGTCGTCGAATTCGGTGGATGTCGCATCTTTGATCCCGGCCACATTGCGCGCGAACTCGATGACCAGGCACTGCATTCCCAGGCAGATGCCGAAGAAGGGAATGCGGTTTTCGCGTGCGTAGCGAATGGCTCCGATCTTTCCCTCTGAGCCTCGCTGACCGAATCCGATCGGCACCAAGAGCCCATCGACCTGCGACATCTCGCTCGGCCAGTGGCCATCGGCAATCTCTTCGGCGGCGATGTAGACCAGCTCGACCTTCGCGTCGTTGGCGAGGCCGCCGTGGAGGAGCGCTTCGTTGAGGCTCTTGTAGGCGTCCGGCAGCTCGACGTACTTGCCCACGATGCCGATCCGGACGTGGTGCCGTGGGTGTTTGACTTTGTTGACCAACGTTTCCCAGACACTCATGTCCCGCTCGTAGCGGGGGAGTGAAAGCTGGTCGAGAATCTGCTCGTCGAGCCCCTCGCGACAGAAGTTGAGCGGAACCTCGTAGATTGTCGGCAGATCCGGTGCGGCGATCACCTGGTCGGGGGCGACGTTGCAGAACAGGGCGATCTTGCGTCGGAGGTCCTCGGGTAGCGGTCGGTCGACCCTGCACATGACGATGTCGGCCGAGATGCCGATGGCGCGCAGCTCGCGTACCGAATGCTGGGTGGGCTTGGTCTTGAGCTCGTCGGCGGCCGCAATGTACGGCACCAAGGTCAGGTGGATGTTGATCGCATTCGAACGGCCGAGCTCGAGTCGGAGTTGGCGGATGGCTTCGAGGAAGGGCAGCGACTCGATGTCTCCTGCCACGCCACCAATCTCCACGATCACCACGTCGTTGCCGTCCCCGAGCCGGGTCATCGCCTGCTTGATCTCGTCGGTGATGTGAGGAATCACCTGCACCGTGTTGCCCAGATAGTCGCCGCGCCGTTCCTTGTTGATGACCGACTCGTAGATCTTGCCCGTCGTGAAGTTGTTGTTCTTGGTCGGCTTGGCGTGGGTGAAACGTTCGTAGTGCCCGAGGTCGAGATCGGTCTCGGCGCCGTCTTCGGTGACGAAGACCTCACCATGCTGGTAGGGCGACATGGTGCCTGGATCGACGTTGACATACGGGTCGAGCTTCATCAGCGTGACCTGAAAGCCGCGCGCCTCGAGAATCGCGCCGACCGATGCGGCAGCCACACCCTTGCCGAGTGAGGACACCACGCCGCCGGTTACGAAGATGAATTTGGTGGTCATGAGGACTCCTTGCTTGCTTGAGCTTGCCGTGCTTGCTGTTCGGCCTGCATAGTTGGCCTGCTTGGAGGCCATTTGCGTCTCAGGGGGACGGGGATTGCGAACCGTCCGTCAGGCGAGCGGCAACGCGTGCGAGGTCTCGGGCGGTGTCGACACCGGACTCGGCGTGGTCGACCGTCAAGACACGGATTCTGATGCCATGCTCCAAGGCGCGGAGCTGTTCGAGGGATTCCGCCTGCTCGAGCGGTGTCGGCGTGAGGCCGGCGAGCCGGAGCAGGATGTCGTGGCGATAGCCGTAGATGCCGAGGTGCTTCCAGATCGTCGGCCTGGTTGCCGGGCCGGGATCACGCTGGTGGGGAATGCGTGCGCGGCTGAAGTAGAGGGCAGAGCCGTCTCGAGCGAGCACGGCCTTGACCACGTTCGGGTCGTCCAGCTCTTCGCTGCCTGCCGCGGTGGCGACGGTCACGATCTCTTCGCGCGGATCGACGAGTCGCGCGGCGACCGCTTCGATGACGGCTGGGTCGATCAAGGGCTCGTCGCCTTGGACGTTGACCACGGCCGATGCTTGCCAGCCGCGCGCCGCACTGGCGATGCGATCCGTACCCGAAACACAGTCACGCGGAGTCATCTCGGCTTCGCCGCCGAAGCCGATGACCGTGCTCCGGATGCGCTCGTCATCGGTCACGACCACGACCCGCGAGACCCCGCGCGCGGTCACGGCGCGGCGGTAGACATGCTCGATCATCGGCTTGCCAGCCAGTTCCAGAAGCGGCTTTCCGGGTAGGCGCGTCGAGCCCCAGCGAGCAGGAATGGCCACCACGATGCCACCGTCCGCAGGCGCGGGCGGGTCAGATCGAACAGTCGGGTCGTGCGCAGGAGGCGTTTCGGCGGGGTGCACGAGTAACTCTATCGATCCCCTCGAAGGGGGTCAACGGGGACGACCGATCGTAGAGGGAGTGAGCTGAGAAACGGGATCTCGAACCCGCGATTGGACGATGCTACAGTCACCGCGATGGTGTCACATCGCTCTCGCCCTGTCCTTTTCTTCCTCCTCGCACTGCTGGCTGCCGCGATTCTTGCCGTGGTCCAGAGTGGCTTGATCGGCGTGCGCGCCGATACCGTGAGCCCGGTGGCGGGTGCACAGTGGATTTGGGCGCCGGGGCCGATCGACGAAGGGGCTCCAATCGCCTTCTATGCGCTCGCCGAAGTCGAGCTGGAAGCGGTTCCGGCCGATGCTGAGCTCCTGATTGCAGCGGATGAAGACTACCGGCTTCACGTCAACGGACATTGGGTCGGGGGTGGCCGCTACAGTGATACCCAAGGGCCGGATCTCTACCCGCTTGGTGCAGTCTTGCGAACGGGGACCAATCGGATCGTCGTCGAGTTGCGCTCGAGCCGAGGAGCGGGTGGTTTGCTCGCGGGCTTGGTGTCGGACGGCCGAGAGCGGCCCTTGCTGGTGACCGACGAGACCTGGCGGATCGCTCGTCACTACGACGAAGCCCTATTGCAACCCGCAAGCGAAGGGGCTGATGGGACGCTCGCCGCATTGCCGGATTCGCTCGAGCTGGAGCCTGTCGAGGTTTGGGGGCCGCCACCGACCGGCCGCTGGCGTATCGCCCGCGAGCCGGCCTCCTGCCGGCCATGGTTCAATGCCAGCGAGCCCTTTCGCGTGACCCCCCCTGGTCGTGGCCGGGGAATCATCCCGGGGCAGCGCTGGCAACGTTTGCGCCGCCGGCACGATCTGCTACCGCCCGAGCTGCGGACGATTCGAACGCACTTTTCGTGGCGGCGTCCGATCGATGGTGTGCTGGTGCTCGATCTCAGCAATACGGAGGCCGACGTCGCCCTGGTGCGGGTCGCGGACAAGCTCGATGATTTCTCGGACAGCGAGATGGAAAGCCACTACATGCTGATGATCCCGATCCCTGGATCGACGCTCTGGCGCGCGCCGGAACCGGCGCGGTTCCAGTACCTCGAGGTCTATGGCGTGGCGCTCGAGCGCCGCCCCTTCGTGGTCGAAGTCGAGCCGGGAGTCGAAGTCATGGCGGCCTCGCAACTGGCGTCGCAAGACCAAGGTGTGATGGGGATCGATCCCTTGTGGATGCCGTCGCGGGCCATCCGCACGGCCATTGCCCGCATTCAGGAAGCCGAGCTGGAAGCGCTTCGCTGACCCCTTGCCGGCCTAGCCTTCCTCCGGGCGAACCGGATCGAAGTGAACGACCTGTAGCAGAGATCCAGTGCGGAAGCGGTACATGCGTCCGCGCTCGAAGTACCACCAGGAGGTTTCCCGCTCGCCGTCGACCAGCTCCTCTTCGTAGCGTCCGGGTCGCCCGAGCTCGTCAAATACCTGGCGTTCGTCGGTCGAGAACGAGCCTGCGGCGTGGCGGCGAGAAAAGAGGACGAGGGAGCCGTTGGCGATCTCGAGGTCGATGCGGACCGGGTTGTCGCCTTCCAGTAGCTCGCTGATCTCGCGCCGGACGAGAACTTCGTCGGCGCTGCCCGATGCGCCGCTGATCAAGACTTCGACGACGAAGGTATCGTGGTAGCGGTCCCACACCCAGTCGAAAGCGAAGGTGCCCTGGGCATCGCTGGTCGTTGTGGTGGCCACGGGGCCACGGTCATCGCCTCCTAGCTGGAAAACACGCCGTGACACGCGCTCGGCAGTGAGCACGACCGAGGCGCCGGCGACCGGCTTGCCGGCCGGATCGACCAATTGCCCTTCGATCTTTACGACCGCGCCCTTGCGGTAGGAAGCCTTGGCACCTTCGGCGGTGGGGGCCAGCACCAGTGCAGTGAGTGTCATGAGGTAGAGGCTGATCAGGTAGCGCGTGCGGAAGACGAATCCCACCATGCTGCTACTCCCGTGCCCACTCGAGCCCGACCGGCGGGCGGAACAGCGCCGTGTGCCCGAGAGATTTGTAGTCGGCGATCGTGAATTGAGTACGGTTGCCTTCGTCGTCGACGTATTCGAAGCCGGTGACCCGTGAGCCGGTGCTGTCGAGGGTGATGCGGGCATGGTAGCTGCCCTGACCAGGCGGCATCGAAAGGTCGATCACGGAGGCGTCTCCCGACTCCTCACTGTTCGCCACGTAGCGCTGCTGGAGGGTGCCGACCTCGAGCAAGAGCAGATCGAGTCCGGCTTCTTCGGACGGATCGATCGCGAAAACGCGGCCTGCCGGCTCTTCCTCGTTCCACTGGTGTACTTCGCCGTCGCAGACCAGGAAGCTGCGTCCCTCGTCGTAGCTCCATCGCAGGCAGGAAGGCAGCCACAGAGACAGGTGACCTTGTTCCTCGTCACCTTTCTCGAAGCCGGCGGGGATGTAGGTTTGGACGAATCGCGCGGATACCGGACCGTCGGTGCGCAAGCCCTCGCGTAGCCCTTGGAGGAGCTCCCACGGGCTCTCGCTGGCAGCAGCCGGCATGGCGGATGCGAAGATGAGCGCGGCGGCGAGCAAGGTTGCGAGCGGCGGCGCCGAAGCGCCCGAAGAACGAACCAAGGCGTAGGTGCTGCGGAGTCTGATCATCGTCTCGTTCTGTGCTCCCTGGAAGCCGTCCAGACCAACCAGACGGCAGCCCAACGATAGCATGCGGTCGATACGGCTTCGTCACCCAGCGTCGGTGCTTGCCGGGGGCTCATGCTGCTTCGCCTCGCCCTTCCCGGGCACCTCCTGGCGAGGCTCCCTCGGCTTCGGTCGAACGGCGGAGGCGAATGATGCGGGATGCCGCTCAGTTCGTCGGCTGGGTGGATTCCGAGCCGTATTCGAGGGTCGGGTTGCGGTAGATCGTGTGGTAGTGGCCGAGATCCTCTGCAGAGTCACCGACGTTGTTGGTGATCGAACGTAGCTCGATGATCAGAGTGGGCCCTTGGATTCGGTAGTAGCTTTCACCCGACCCGTCCGCGGCACCGAACCAACAGAAGTTGGTCGCGTCGAGCTGGGACGCGATCTCCTTCATGCGCGGTGTTGCATTTTCCTCGGGTTGGATGGTGACCCACTCACGGATGGCGTCCAGTAGCAGGGCCTTCTGAGGCACGGACCAGCCGGCGACCGGCGATCCTTCGGCCGGCGGAATGAAGCCATCCTTGCCAGGTCCCGTGATGACGTCCCGCGGCGCCGTCTCGAGGGTCGCCGCAGCTTGCTGGGCGGGCGTCAGGGCCTCGAAGAGCGTGATGCCAGCGCGGTGCATGTCTTGGACGGCCTCGTAGTCCTGCCCTTTGTAGGTGAACGTCGCGGGCTCGGCACCGACAAAGGTGGGCGACAGGCTGGTCACGACCGACTTCTCGATGGCGACGTTGATGCCGAGGTGATGTCCACCGAACTGCCAGCCCCACAAGGCCGTCTCGGAGGGCTCGCCGTAGAAGGCAAACCAGTAGTTTTCCGGTGCCCACTGGAACCGTTCGGCTCGTGCGTCGGTGCTCAGAAACGCTTCGGCCGCCAACGCTTCGCCCACGGCCTCGTATCCTTCTTGGCCCAAAGACGATGCAAGAAAAGCGAAGAGCAGCTCGATCTGCGTGTCCGATAGCTCGCCCAGCTTGACACCACCACGCGTGACGAAGCTCGCAGGCAGGTTGGACCATTTGGTGCGGATGTCAGCGTCGAGGTCGAGCACGGTGGCCGAGCGTTCCTCGGTGCTCAGTGAAGCCAGATAGGCTCTTGCTGCCTCGAAGGCTGCTTGCCCGCTTGCCGATCCGAAGGGCGCTTGGTAAGGCGGGATCGGCACGAGCGCAGCGTGTTCATGCCGGGGAGCTTGGTGGGCGAAGGCGGTGGCCGCGGTCATGAGCACTGCGCCAGCGATCGTGATGAGTCGCATCTCGTGGTGCATCTGCATTTCTCCTCAGTCCTCCGCGCCGCCTGGGCGAGGTGGTGGAATGGCAGGCCTTGTGGGCCAGTCTTGATGACGTGGCATCGCAACCGGCTTCTACCCGATGCGCACCGACCCCGGCGCGTCGGGCCGCGACGGGATCGAGTCGGGCCACTAGTGGCGAAAATGTCGACGGCCGGTCATCAGCATGGCGACGTCGTGGGCGTTCGCGGCCTCGATGACCTCGTCGTCGCGCTTTGAACCGCCCGGCTGCACGACGGCGGTGATGCCTTCTTGCGCCAGCGCTTCCAACCCGTCCTTGAACGGGAAGAAGGCATCCGACGCGGCGGCGGTTCCTGCAAGAGGGAGCTGGGCCTTCTCGGTCGCCAGCCGGCACGAGTCGACCCGGCTCATCTGGCCGGCGCCGATGCCGACGGTCTGATGGGCGTTGGCGATCACGATCGCGTTCGACTTGACGGAACGTGAGACGCGCCAGGCAAGTACGAGTGCCTGCATCTCGTCGTCAGTTGGGGCGCGCTTGGTGGCGCAAGTCCAGGTGCTCGGATCGTCGTCTTGCGAATCGGCAGACTGGGCGAGGAAGCCGCCGTCGATGGCCCGCAGCTCGACCTCTCCGGCTTGGGGCCGGAAGAGTGGGCAAGCGAGCAGGCGCAGGTTCTTGCGCACTGCATAGGTGTCGAGCGCAGCTTGTTGATAGTCCGGCGCCACTACGACCTCGACGAAAAGGTTGGCCATGGCTCCGGCAAGTGTCCGATCGACCGGACGATTCACGGCGATGATCGACCCGAACGCCGACAAGGGGTCGCAGGCCAGTGCCCGTTCGTAGGCTTCGGCCAGGGTGGCACCCTGGCCGACCCCACACGGGTTGTTGTGCTTGACGATGACCACGGTCGGTTGTGGGAAGAGTGCGGCCAGACGACGGGCCGCGTCTGCGTCGAGCAGGTTGTTCCACGACAGGGTCTTCCCCTGATGCTGGGTGAACCCACCGAGAACCCCGGGACCGCCGATCGTCTGGTAGATGGCGGCGCCCTGGTGCGGATTCTCTCCGTAGCGAGGAACTTCCGTGCGCTCCAGGTCGAAGCTCAGGTGGCGTGGGAAGCGATCTTCGTCCGTCTGGCTCTGGGCACCGAGCCAGGAAGCAATCGCCGCATCGTAGCCTTGGGTTTGCCGAAACGCCTTGAGCGCCAGGCTGCGCCGAAGTGGCTCGGGAACCGTTCGCGCCTCGCCCTCGAGCGCGGCTTGGATCTGAGGGTAATCGTCCGGATCGACCACGACCGTGACGCCGCCGAAGTTCTTGGCCGCGGCGCGGATCATGGTCGGGCCGCCGATGTCGATCATCTCGATCACATCGCTGAAGGTTGCATCAGGCCGCGCCGCCGTGGCTTCGAACGGATAGAGGTTGACCACCACGAGATCGATCGGCGTCAGACCGTGCTCTTGCAGCGACGACAGGTGCCCGGCCCGGCCGCGGTCGGCGAGGATGCCGCCGTGGATGGCCGGATGGAGGGTCTTCACCCGACCGTCGAGAATCTCCGGGAAGCCTGTGACGTCCGATACCGAAGTAACCGGCAAGCCGGCCTCTTGCAGGTGCCGGCTGGTACCGCCGGTCGACACGATCTCGATTCCGAGGGCGTCGAGCGCCCGTGCGAAGTCCACCAGACCACGTTTGTCATAAACAGAGAGCAGAGCACGCTGAACTGGCAGCATCGGAATGCGAGCCTCCTGAGCGTGGCCCGGATCACCCGGGCCGTTTGGATTCGAGGGGTCGGACGGCCGATGACTGGCGTGAGAGCCGTCCCGGGCGTCGGCAGCCACTGATCGGATCAGCGGCCCCCGAGAGTCACACTGGGTGCGCCGTCGGTCGAAAAGCGAACCGCGCGACGGCCGCGGACGGGCAGGTCGACTCGGGGGTCAGAGCCGCCAGCGGCGACCCAAATATAGCGCAGCGCTCCGGCGACGTCGCTGACCGCGTGGTTGTAGCTGAGCGCGGCCACGGCGTAGGCGGTCGAACGGTCGTCGAACGAGCGGACGCCGGTGGCAAATGCAACGCGCCGGTACTCGCGGCCGATCAGTGGGTAGAGGGCACGGCCACGTCCAAGGGCATCCGCGACCAGTCGGTCGACGTGGCCGCTCGCGTCGGCAGGGCCAGCCGGAAAACCGTAGAACACGCGACGCACGCGTGGCTCGGCGCTGGCGACATAGCGCCGATAGTCGGCGGCGAAGCGGCTTTCCTCGGGATCGGTCCGGTCGGTGGCCAGCGGGTCGTTGGCGCGCACCAGGTAGTGCGACACGAGGCCGAGCCGGTAGGCGACCTCGTTGAACGGCCGATGCTGGCGAATGGACTCGATCGCTTCGGCTGTGCGTCGCGCGATGAGGCGGTCGAGCTCGCCGGAGCCGTCGGCGTTTTTCTCGAAGTCGCTTCGCTTCGAGGTCGATGGGGGCTCGGCAATGCCCTGGGCAAATGCACTGCGATTTCGCACGAGCTGCCGATAGAGGTCGGGGGGCGCCAGACGAGCCGCTTCGAAGGCGATCTGCCGAACGCTCGACGGTTCCCACGCCATCGCGCGGGGCGCGCACAGCGTGGTCAGCAGGAGTGACAGCACGAGCGGGGACCAGCGCGGTACCCGGTGAACGACGAAGAGCTGGCGAGGCATGCACTGATTCTAGTGCAGTTTTGCCCGTCTTGCAGCCGATGGCGGTCAGTGAACCTCGCTCGATCCGTGAACGGCGGCTGATGCCCAGGCCACGCGCTGCATCGACCGCTGACACGCGTCGCAAAAGCAGTTGCCCCGTGAGTCGATCACCGCACGCACATAGGCACGCTCGCCATAGCGGTTGTAGTCGCCCTTACTCATCGGGCAGTAGGCGCCATCGGCAGCGGGAACGAAAGCGTAGTGATGCCCGAGACCGTAGTTGTGGCCGACTTCGTGTAGAGCCACCTTGACCGCCCGCTCGAGGGTTGCTTCCGGACCGTCGCCGCGCAGGCGGCGAGTCGAGATCACCGCGACCTGGTTGCGGTGGTCCTTGCCGCCGAACATGAAGGTGAAGAAGTCGTTGTTGCCCGCTTCGTCGACGAGATCTGCGTCGGTCACCCCGAGCACGTGGCCACCGATCCGATCGTGAAGCGCGGCGGTCAAGAAGCTCGCCTCGATCCGCTCGAGCGAGACTTCGTCATCGCGAACCACATCGACGGTCTGAACAACCGTCGCGAGGGCGTGGCGGATGCGCTTGGTGAAAACCTGAAATCCGCCTCGAGCCATGGGGCGGCCCACGCGGACGACGTGAAGGGTCGAAAGGTCTGCAGCCATCGTTTCTCCTTCCCGATCCTTGGCCCTCTCCAGGGCCCACGTGGGGCCCTTTCCTAGCAACAAGGTCGTTGCCCCTCACACTATTCCTCGTTAGGGACGGATGCGATCGATTGCGGGGCAGACGGCGGATTGCATCAGCAGTGCTCGAATGCGAGTGCTGATGATCGCGTCGCGCGAGTGGTATTTGGTGTGCTGGAGCAAGCGTCGGCGTCACCAAGCAACGGCTGCGAGCCGAACGACCGGATGTGGTGCCGGCAGCCCTTCGGATCGGCGCTCGTAATCGGCACGATAGGATCGGCTGAGGAATTCGAGAACAAGCCTATTGAAGGGGGCAACATGGATCGACGAAAGAGGCCGATCGTGCTCGTGGCCGGGATGGCGCTGCTCGGCGTGCTCGGGACCCATCCCACGTCCGCCGCGGATGTGTCCGCGTCGAACACGGGACCGAACATCCTCGCGCAGTACGTGCTGCTGGCCGACTCGGCGATCGAGAGCCGAACCGTACCTTTGGTGCGTGCGGTGTTGGCGCAGCCTGCTTCCGCATGCCCGACGGTCCAGACCAGTGCCGGCCGCGCCATCGCCATGCATCGGCGGGAGAATCCCAATCCGAGTGCCTTCGGTGTCGTGGTCTGCGAAGCGGTGGTCGAGCTGGCGGACGGTGTGACGGCGACCCTCGGTGGGAGTCAGGCGGTGCTGCCGATTCCGGCTCATCAGCCCGCGACGTCCGATGCCGCCCAAGGTGGCCTGGCATCGGTCGATACGGTCGTAGTGGTCGGTGACAGCGGCTGCAAAACGCCCAAACAAGACTGCAGCACGGCCTGGCCGTTTCCGGCGATTGCTGCCGCCGCCGCCCGCGATCAACCAGACCTGGTGATTCACGTCGGTGACTACAACTACAGCGGAACGCCGAGCAAGACCGGCGCGGGGGAGTGGTCCTATGACGGCTGCGTGCCTGCCGACCAATCGCCCCTGGTCACCCAATCGACGTATGACACCTGGACGACGTGGCATCACGACTTCTTCACCCCGGCGGCGCCGCTCCTGGCTGCCGCGCCGTGGGTGGTCGTGCGCGGCAACCACGAGCTGTGCAGCCGGGCTGGGCAAGGTTGGTTCTATCTGCTCGATCCACACTCACCGCTGCTCGACCCCTACCGGCAGATGCCCGGCTGCCATGCCCCGACCGAGACCACCGCACCGGATCAGCTCGCTGTGGGCAATCTGAATCTGCTGGTTTACGACACGGCCAACGCCTGTGGTGGCGAGGATCCGGAGAGCGCGGCCGGCGTTGCCTATGAGGTACGTGGCTACAGTCGGCAGCTTGCCCAGTTCGCTGCCCTCCTGGGACCGGATCCGCCAGCCACCTGGCTTCTGGGCCATCGACCGATCTGGAGCGCGGAACAGTTCGACGGCAGTGCGCCGGCGATCGAGAACACGACCCTCCAAGCGGCCGTGGCGAGGACCCCGGGCGGATTGCCTTCGGCGATCACCATGTTGCTCTCGGGACACATGCACGAATTCTTCACCATGACGTTCCCGGGTTCCACGCGACCACCCCAGCTGGTGATCGGCAACAGTGGTGTGGTCATGGAGTCGAGCACACTGCCTTCTCCCTACGCGCTGACGGTCGACGGCAAGGCAGCCCAAGGGCTCTCGATCAACGCGGCAACGAAGTACGGGTACCTGCGAGCGAAGGTGAGGGATGGCGGGCATTGGCAGGGCGAAGTCGTCGCCTTTGATGCCGCCGGCAAGGCGCAGGACGACGCGGTCGCCCACTGCGCCCTCCCCCTCTCGAACGGGAAGCTCTGCGTGCCCTAGCAGGCTGGGATCAGCCTCCGAGGTCTGCCAGCGCGCGTTCGAGTGGTGCCAGCTTTTCGGCCGCTAGCGCAGCTGGGTAGACCGTTTGGAGCAGCTCGAAGGCGCCCTGGGCGCCTCGGGCGTCCTCGGCCTCGAGCGCGCGCTCGAAGCTCGCCGCGAGCATCGGTTCCGCCTCGTCCAGACGTCCGAGTTGGATCAGCGCTTTGCTGAAGATCAGCTCGCCCTGGATGACGAAAGGGTGGGTAGCGCCGAGGGTCTCGCGCCAGTCGGGGAGGGAGCGTCGGAAGGCGCCAGCGACGTGCTGCGCCTCACCCTTCCCCAGGTGGCCGTCCGCGATGTGAAGGTCGAGGCGAAGCACATTCTTGTGTTGCTCGCCCGATTGCGCGACCAGAATCCTGCGGGCGTCCTGCAGCAGGTCGATCGACTGATCGTATTCGCCACGTTCCAGGAAGACGCGCGCCAGATTGTTCGAGGTGATGATCAGGGCGGGATGATCGGGGCCGAGCACCCGTCTCTGCAGGGTCAGTGCGCGGCGGAACGCCTCTTCTGCGCCCACGAGATCCCCGGCCTGGCGCCGTGATGATCCGAGGTTGCTCAGTGGCGCGGCGAGGGAGATATCGTCTTCACCCTTGTAGACGGCCATCAGCTCGTAGCTGTCTGCAAAGGCGCGCGCCGCCTCTTCCGGCTCGCGCAGGCGGAGGTGAATCACGCCGCGGTTGTAGATCGCCGCTGCTGCGTCTTCTGGCTTGGCCGTGGGCGAGCGTGCCAGCTCCACCGCCTCGCTGCCGGGTTGCTCGGCAGCAGCGTACTCGCCGTAGTAGCAGAGCACGGTCACGAATTGGTTGAGCACCGGAAGTGACTCAGCGCGGTCGCTCAGCTCCAGGTCGCGGAGGGTGGCGAGTGCTTCGGACGTCATCTGCTTGGCCTGATCGCCGTCACCGAGCTCACCGAGCACGAGGCCGAGCTGGCCGAGGGTCGCCGCGACGTCTGGGTGCTGCTCGCCGTAGAGCCGGCGACGCAAGAGCAGCGCTTCTTCGAGGTCCTGGCGCGCCCGGCGCCACAAACCGAGGTTGTTGTAGATGGTTCCCGTGGTGTTCAGGATCTCCGCGACCATCGCAGGCTGCTCCCCGATTCGCTGCCTGAGCTTGGGTCGGCTGCCCTCGAGCGCTTCGCGGACGGTGAAGGCGGCCCCGTTCGAGACCTCTGGATCTGCCACGCGCAGCACGTCGAGGAAGAACGCCAGCACCGCCTCGCGTTGGGCCCGCTCGGCGCGTGCCTGATCACGCTCCCGAATCACCTGGTTGTTCTGGCGCACCAGGCCCAACACCGCACCAATCACCACGATGGCGAGCAGCGCGGTCGCGATGGCGGCCGCGCGGTTTCGGCGCAGCAGCTTGCCGAAGCGATAGCGCCAGCTCCCATGGCGGGCTTCGACCGGGTGCCCACCCTGGAATCGCTCGACGTCTTGCGCGAATTGCTCCACCGTCGCGTAGCGGCGCTGCGGTGCGCTGCGCAGTGCCTTCAAGACGATGCTGTCGAGGTCGCCGGCAAGGTGTTGGCGCAGCTCCCGGGGCCGCAGGCAGCGTGCGCGTGCCAGCTCGTCGCTCGTCGTACTGCGCCCGCCGTTCGTGGTCGTGTGCTCGGAGGCCTTGCTGACCGCGGTGCTCGGGCGCGGCGGGTCGTGCTCGGTGAGAATGCGCTCGATATCGCCCGGGCTGCAGCGCTCGAAGTCGAAGGGCAGCCGATCGGTCAGCAATTGGTAGAGCAACACGCCGAGGCTGTAGACGTCGCTGGTGGTGGTGACGAGCCTGCCGCGAACCTGCTCCGGACTGGCGTATTGCGGTGTCATCAGCCGCAACCAGGTCGCCGTGGCTTCGAGATCCTGTGAGGCGATGTCGGGATTCAGGATCTTGGCGATTCCGAAGTCGAGGAGCTTGGGCTCCCCCTCGGCGGTCACCAAGATGTTCGACGGCTTGATGTCGCGGTGAACGATCAGGTTTTGATGGGCATACTGAACCGCGCTGCAGATCTTGCGAAAGAGTGTCAGGCGCTCGTCGATCGACAGTTGGTGCGTATTGGCGTAGGTGTCGACGTGAATTCCGTCGACATGCTCCATGACGAAGTAGGGGCGACCATCATCCGTGGTTCCGCCATCGAACAGGCGGGCGATATGAGGGTGGTCCAGGCCCGCGAGGATCCAACGCTCCGTCCGCAGGCGACGCTCGAGGTTGGCGTCTTGGCGGTCGCCCCGAACCAGCTTGAAGACGACGCGGCGCTTGAAGGCATCTCCATCTTGAACGGCCATGTAGACCGTGCTCATGCCTCCTTGACCGATCCGGCGCAGAATGCGGTAATGGCCGATGGTCTGGTCGATCAGGGGGTCGGCGCTCGTAGACCGCGACGGGTCGCCAGGGTTGGGCGGGCGAGCGTCGTCCGCGTGGCCCGGCCGTGGAAGCAGGGGGGAGTCCATGAATCCGGTGGACTCGCCGTCGGCCGCGAGCAAGGACTCGACCGCGGCACGTAGGCTCGGTTCATTGGCGCAGGCGCGGTCGAGGTAGGCCTTGCGGGCCTCGTCATCGAGCTCGATGGCTTCGTCGAAGAAAGCGCGAATGCGCGCCCAGTCGTCGTACGTCGTTTCGGAATCCGTCATCGAGCTGATCCAAACACACCCAAGGACGCGAATCGAGTCTCTGGGTGTGTTCGGTCGGGCTAGTTGCTGCGGCGCCGGCAGCCGATGGTGACGTTGCCATCCAGCATGTCTATGGCCACGCCCCCGAACGAGGCCGTGCGTCATCTTGTGGCTGCCGTCGGGCAGCGAGGATCAGGAGCCAGCCGGGCGGCGGCAGTTGTAGGAGATGTCGACCTGGCGACCCACTTCGCTGGCTGGTACACAGCAAAGGGTGCCCGAAGGGTGAATGGCGCCGTTGGTGAAGTCACACCACTCCACGCAGCGCTGATTGGCGGGGCAGCCATTGGGGTTAGCTGCTTCCGCGGCTTGGGCGTAGTCGGTCGCGAGGAGCATGGCCAGCGGCTCACCTTCCTCGAAGCCGGCGTGGAGATGGCTGCCCAGCGCGAGGGCGCCGAACAGCAGCGCCGCAGCTAGTAGACAGAGCCTTGTTTTCTGGCCTGGATTCGTCAGCATCTTCATCGTTCTTTCCTTTCTTCATGGGCCGCGTGGAGCCGCCCGTCGTCATGCGTGCCGAAAGGCCATCACGCCCCGGCATGGCTGCTGTGCCGCTTGCGAAGCACGCTTCATAGGTCCCAGGCGCAGGGCACGCCTCGCGTGGATCAAGAAAAAGTCGACGGATGACAAATCACGGCGGTGAAATGCCCAGCACATCCCCGTTTACGCCTGCGCCGGGCTCAGCTGGCGGTAGAGCCAGGCGCGTGCCATTCGCCAGCGTCGCGTAACGGTAGCACTCGAGATCCCGAGGACGTGGGCGATCTCCTCGCGATCAAGGCCGCCGAAATATCGCAGCTCGACAATTCTGCCCTGCTGAGGATCGCGGTCCGTGAGGCGGGTGAGCGCCATGTCGAGGGCGAGCAGATCGGGATGGGTGTCGAGAGAAACGTGCTCGGCCATGGCCAGGGGCAGCTTCGCCTCGCCCTCGCCGCGTTTGATCGACTTGTTCTGGCGGGCATGATCGATCAGGATTCGCCGCATGAGCCGTGCGCTGAGCGCGAAGAAGTGAGCTCGGTCTTGCCAGGTGACGTGCTCGAGCCGAATCATGCGCAAGTAGGCCTCGTGAACCAGCGCCGAAGACTGCAGCGTGTGATTGGATCGCTCGTTGCGCAGGAATCCCGAAGCGAGCTCGTGAAGACGGTCGTAGACCAGCGGCATGAGCTCTTCCGCCGCATGCTCGTCGCCGCCGCTCCATGCTTGCAGCAGGTCGGTGATCTGTTGACGGGTCTTGGCCATGGTCACGTCGTGTTGCCGCTTCGCGGCGGGCAACAGGAAAGATCATAGCGCCTCACGGCTCGAGCGAAGGATGGCGCCTCGGCGTGAGAGGGTGAGGAACGTGCTTCGCAATGCCTGCTATCCACAGTCGCGATGTGGTTGCTTCATATCGCGCCATTTAATAGAGTAATAGACATCTTAGGATTTTTCTTCTTCTACGAGGAGACTGAACTGTGTGGAACCGATCTGATCCAAGCCCAGCCGAATCGCATACGGATACGCGTTCTGAATCGACACCGTCAGCAGCCCAGGCGATCGCCCCGACGTCCGGAGAGCGTGCGCGAAGCAGTGAGCGGCAAGCGGCTGTGATCGGTCCGTCGATCTCGATCCGAGGCGACTTGACTGGCGAAGAGGACCTGGTGATCGAAGGCCGGGTCGAAGGCGAGGTTCAGCTCAAGCAACACCGTGTCGAGGTGGGCCAAGGGGGACGTGTGAAGGCCGATATCCACGCCAAGACGATCCACGTGCTGGGCCAGGTCGACGGCAATCTGGCTGGCGATGAAGAGGTGGTGATCCGGGCTTCGGGACGGGTCGTTGGCAACATTGCGGCACCTCGTGTCACCCTCGAGGACGGTTGCAACTTCCGCGGTACGGTCGACATGAGCCCGCGAGGCAAAGGGCAGGAGAAGCCGAGCGGGCAGCGGCAGCCCGAACCCGAACGTGGCCGCGGCGGCAAGAAGGAAGCTCGCCAGGAGCGGGGGCAAGAACGCCAGGACCGGGGCAAGAACCGGATGCGTGACGCGCCACGTGCCGCTGCCGTCAATGCCAGCATCTGACATCGGCTGCGTCTCTGCCTCGCCCGCTCGGGCACGCCGCGGATCGATTCATCCGCTGCGCGCTGCGTGAGTCGTTTCTTGACTGGGCATTCTTGAATTGCTAGGGTCGTCCTCATGCGAGGACGACCGCGCGAATTCGATCGAGACGAGGTCTTGGAGCGTGCCATGCACGTCTTCTGGGAGCGTGGGTACGAGGCGACCTCGATCGCGGATCTGGTCGAAGCGGTCGGCATCGGTCGGCAGAGCCTGTATGGGGCGTTCGGCGACAAGCGGCGCTTGTTCGAGGAGTCGCTAGCGCTCTACGCGCGAACGGAGCTGCAGGGCTTCATCGACGCTCTCGAAGGGCCAGGTTCGCCGCGTCGGCGTGTGCAGGCCATGCTCGATCACATTCGCATGCTCGCTGTCCGCGAGCCGCGCAACGGCTGTTTGGCCATTCGTACGGCGGCCTCACAGTGCGGCTGCGACACCACACTGGCCACGCATGCAGCAGCCCAGACCGAGCGCGTGGTCATGGAGCTGGCAAAGACCCTTGGCGAAGCTCAGCAAGCAGGTCAACTCGACCCGGGGAAGAACGCCATGGCGCTCGCCCGTACGGCGGTCTGTACGCTGCATGGGATGGCCATCCTGGCGCCCTTGAAGGATGATCTCGAGGATCTCGAGGTCATCCTCGGGATCCTCGGAACGCTTCTCATCGACGAATGGGATGAGGCGTGTGAAACTTCTTGACTGAGCATTCCGTATATGCGAGCCTGACCGAACCGAATGTTTGCTGCAATCGTCTTGCGCATTTTTTGACCAAACGTTCATGAATTTAGGGGCATCACCATGACCGGCAACGGCACTCATCGGGTGGATCGGATCGGCCTCTGGCTAGCCGATCTCGCCATCAAGCGTCCCGTGACCATGATCCTCGGCGCGTTCGCTCTCGTCGTGCTCGCGGCCTCCGGCGCGCGATTCGTTGAGTTTTCGAACAACTACCGCGTTTTCTTCAGCCCGGAGAACCCCGAGCTGGTGGCCTTTGAAGCGTTCCAGGCGACGTACACGAAGAACGACAACGTGCTGTTCGTGATCAAGCCGGCCGAGGATGGTGCCGAAGGCGGCGTCTTCCAGCCCGAGCTGCTGGCCGCGATCGAGAGGCTGACCGAGGAAGCGTGGCAGATCCCCTACGCGATCCGAGTCGACTCGATCACCAACTTCCAGCACAGCTGGGCCGATGGCGACGACCTGACCGTCGAGGATCTCGTACGCGATGGTGCCAGCCTGGGCCCTGCGGCGCTCGCGGAGAAGCGGCAGATCGCCCTCGAGGAACCGCTGCTGAACGGTCTGTTGGTCGCCGCTGATGCTCAGGCGACGGGCGTCAACGTGACCCTCCAGTTTCCAGAAGAGAGTCTCGCCGAGGTCCCGGAGGCTGCGTCCGCCATCCGTGAGCTGGCGGCCAAGTTCGAGGCAGAGAATCCGGGAACACAGGTTGCCCTGTCGGGGCTGGTGATGCTCAACAACGCCTTCGCCGAGGCGGGCATCCAGGACATGATGACGCTGGTGCCGATCATGTACGGCGTGCTGCTGCTCACCATGGTGTTGGTGCTCCGCAGCTTGACGGGAACGATTGTCACGTTCATGGTCATCGGCATGTCGACGGCGACGGCCATCGGCATGGCGGGTTACCTCGGCATTCAGCTGACGCCGATCTCGGCGACCGCGCCGACAGTGATCCTGACCTTGGCGATTGCCGACTCGGTGCATATCCTGGTCTCGCTGCTCGCCGCCATGCGCGACGGGAAGAGCAAGCTCGAGGCAACACGCGAAGCCTTGCGAATCAACTTCCTGGCCGTGGCGGTCACCAGCCTCACGACGATCGTCGGCTTTCTCGCGTTGAATTTCTCAGATGCACCACCGTTCCGGGATCTCGGCAATATCACCGCGATCGGAATCGCTTCGGCTTGGCTGTACTCCGTGACGTTCCTGCCGGCGATGATCCGCCTGCTCCCGGTTCGGGTTGCGCAGCGACGTGGCGATGCACGCAGCCTGGTCGATCGTGGGCTGACGGCCGTGGCCGACTTGGTGACCGCGCGGCATCGCGCCGTGCTCACGGTGACGGTGCTCGTCGTGGTGGTGTTGGTGGCATTCGTGCCGACCCTGGAGCTCGACGATCAGTGGGTCAAGTACTTCGACGAGCGCGTCGAATTCCGGACGGATGCCGATTTCGCGATGGAACACCTGACCGGCCTCTATCAGGTCGAGTACTCCTTGGGAGCGGGCGAGGCAGAGGGCATCAGTGCTCCAGCCTACCTGGCCACCCTGGAGCGGTTCACGGGTTGGCTCCGCACCCAACCCGAAGTGCGCCACGTCTACAGCTATAGTGACGTGATCCGGCGGCTCAACAAGAACATGCACGGTGATGACCGCGCCTACGAGCGGGTGCCGGAGAACCGCCAGCTCGCGGCCCAATACCTTCTGCTCTACGAGCTTTCCTTGCCGCTCGGCCTCGATCTGAACGATCGCATCAGCATCGATAAATCCGCGACCCGGGTGACCGCCACCATGGACGAGCTGTCGACGGCGGACGTGCGCCGGTTCTTGAACAAAGCGGACGCCTGGCTGGACGCGGAGGGCAGTGCCTTTGCGGAGAAGGATGCGACGGGCGCCACGGTGATGTTCTCGCACATCTCCGAGCGCAATATCCAAAGCATGCTGGGCGGCAATGCCATCGCGGTGGCGCTGATTTCGCTGATTCTGATTCTCAGCCTGCGCAGCCTGAAGCTCGGTGTGCTCAGCCTGGTGCCCAATGCGGTACCGATTTTCGTGACCTTCGGGCTGTGGGCCGTGCTGGTCGGCCAGGTGGGAATGGCCGCAGCGACGGTGTCGGCCACATCACTCGGCCTGATCGTCGACAGCACGGTTCACTTTCTGACCAAGTTTTTGCGCGCACGGCGTGAGCGAGGGCTGTCGAGAGCCGAAGCGGTTCGCTACGCTTTCGACACGGTCGGTCGCGCCATTGTTTTCAACGGCCTGATCCTGATCTTCGGGTTCGCCGTGCTCGCTGCTTCGACCTTCAAGATCAACAGTGAGATGGGACTGCTGACAGCCATCGCGATCGCCGTGGCAATCGTGGTGGATTTCTTGCTCTTGCCCGCCTTGCTGATGATCGGACACCAACAGGAGAGGACAGAACATGCGCATCAACCCGCGCTTCAAACGGTCTAGTCAGCTGGCAGTCGCTTCGTTTGCCATCTCGTCGATGGTTGCGTCCGGGCTCGTTGCCCAGACCATGGAAGAGAAGGGTTTCGAGGTGGCCGCCCGAAGTGATCGCAGTGACCGCGGCTTCGGCGACTCGAGGGCCGATCTGACCATGATCTTGCGCAACGCAGCGGGCAAGGAGTCGAAGCGCACGCTGGCCATTCACACGCTCGAAGTTGCCGACGAATCGGTCGGCGACAAGAGCTTGGTGATCTTCGATAGCCCCGCGGACATCGACGGTACGGCGCTCTTGTCGCATGCCAAGATCCTCGATCCGGACGATCAATGGCTCTATCTGCCTGCCCTCAAGCGGGTGAAGCGGATCTCGTCGGTCAACAAGTCAGGCCCCTTCGTCGGCTCGGAATTCGCCTTCGAGGATTTCACGGCCCTCGAGCTCAACAAGTTCGACTACAAGTACCTGCGGGCGGAAGCCTGTGACGACTTGCAATGCGATGTGGTGGAGCGTGTGCCGCGCTACGAGCATTCTGGCTACAGCCGGCAGGTCGCATGGATCGATCAGACGGACTTTCAGATTCGCCGGGTCGATTTCTACGACCGACGAGGCGACCTGATCAAGACGCTGACCCTTGGGGAGTACCGTTCGTACGAAGGCGGCTACTGGCGCACGCACCGCATGGAGATGGTGAATCACCAGACCAAGAAGAGCACGGATCTGCTCTACGGCGACTACACCTTCGCCACGGGACTTTCTGACGATGATTTCGTCAAGAACGCGCTCCTCCGGATCCGATAGGCAGGCAACAGGTACGCCGCGCCCCGCGCATGGGCCCTGGCTGGCCCAGGGGCAACGGCTGATCGTTTCCAGCGTCCTGGGCTGGGCGCTGGGTGCGCTCGGACTGGGTGCGCTCGGACTGGGTGCGGATGCCGCGCGGGCTGGGGAGCTGGACTGGTCGGGGAGCATCGAGCTGGAGCTTCGGAGCTTTCTCTCTGATCCGGCGTTCCCGGATCAGCTCCGCGGCGGTCAGGGGTCCGTGGTGTTGGCGCCGGAGCTCGGTTTCAAGACCGAGGATCGGCGGCATCAGTTCCGCCTCGTGCCGTATCTACGCCTGGATGGACGCGACGACGAGCGTTCCCACTTCGACCTGCGCCAGGCGTACTGGCGCTACGTCGGGGATGGGTGGGAGATTCTCGCTGGCTTGGAACGCGTGTTCTGGGGCGTCGCGGAGTCGCGCCACCTGGTCGACATCATCAACCAGACCGATTCTGTGGAAGATGTCGACGAGGAGGACAAGCTGGGTCAGCCGATGATTGCCCTTTCCACGTCGCGCAGCTGGGGAACGCTGGCGCTCTATGTGATGCCGGTCTTTCGCGAACGAACGTTTTCGGGGCGAGACGGCCGCTTGCGCACGCCGCTGGTGGTCGATACCGACGATGCGCAGTACGAGTCCTCCGCCGAGGACAGTCGGGTCGATCTGGCGCTACGCTGGTCGCATTTTCTGGGCGATTGGGATGTCGGCGTTTCCTACTTCTACGGCACCGGGCGCGAGCCGCGACTGGTACCCGCTGCGACGGGCGATCGCTTGTTGCCGTTCTACGACGTGATCCAGCAGATCGGCGTGGACGTCCAGTACACCCGGGGAGCCTGGTTGTGGAAGCTGGAAGCGCTGGCGCGCGAGGGGCAAGGAAGGACGTTCGGCGCTGCTGTCGCAGGCTTCGAGTACACCCTTTACCAGGTCAAAGCCGCTGCGGATCTTGGCCTGTTGGCCGAGTATCTCTGGGACGATCGCGACGACTTCGCGCCGCCGACCGCGTTTGAAGACGATCTGTTTCTCGGTGCCCGGCTGGCGCTCAACGATACCCAGGACACGACGGTTCTGGCCGGTGGGGTGGTCGATCTGGACGAGCGCTCCTGGGCGGTCTTGATCGAGGCCGAGCGACGTCTGACCGACCACTTCACGATCGAGGTCGAGAGCCGCTTGTTCCTCGATGTTTCAGAGGAAGATCTCCTGGCCGCGTTCGCCGCAGACGACTTTGCGGTGGTTCGTCTCGCCTATCATTTCTGAGGTGGCCGAGCGGCTCGGTTCGAGGCATGCCCCTTCAGCGGGCATGCCTCGCTTCGTTTCTCGCCGCTGCGGACAGGTTCTCGCGGCCTGAGGTGCGCCGCTTGGCCAGACCTCAGCCAAACCACAGCGTTCTCTCAGGATGTTCTTGCGTCTAGCCGGCAGGCTTGCCCGGCCTGGCATGGCGTCAGGCAAGACAACTGGGAGAAACTTCCATGCGAGATTCGAGACGAACGGCGACGATGGGGATCACCATCGTGGTCATGGCCATGTTCCTCGGCGGCTCGACCGCCGTTTCCGCGACGGTGTTCGAAGTCGGTGTCAACGGCACCTTGCAGCAGATCTTGACCGGCACGCTTGCCGATGGTGACGTGATTCGCGTCCCTGCCGATGCCGGCGTGGCCGCGGACGTCAACCAGAGCTTCACGATTACCAAGGACATTGCGATTACCGGCGACGGCCCGGGGTTTTCGGTGATCAAGAACGTTGCCGCCAACGAGATTCCATTCATCACCGTGCAGAGCTCGGTTCGCTTGTCCGGCATCACCCTCGATGGATTCAGTGATGCCGTGACCCTGACACCGACGCCGAGTACGGCCATTCGCTTCGATGCCCGCGCCGTCGAGATCCGCAACGGTGGCCGAGGCATTGTCGCTACGCAGGAGCAGGGCACCACGGATCGCCTGGCCCACGTGGTGATCGAGGACAGTCGGTTTCGGAACCTCGACAACGCCGCAATTTTTCTCTTGACCCGCAATCTGGACGGCGTGGAGGTCGCAGGCAACCATATCGAGACCGTGGGCCTGGTCGGGATCTGGGTTGGACGGGAGGGGAATGCGAACGACCTCGAGGCTTTCGCGAGCAACATTCAGATTCACGACAATCACATTGCCGATGTGCAGGAGCGGGAGTTTGGGAACTTCACGCGCTACTTCGGCATTGCGGTCTTCGGGAGAGAGGCACTGGTTCGTGGCAATGTGATCCGCGACCTACAGGATGAAGGCCTCTCGAAACCGACGGGGGGAGGCGATAGCTACACCGCGATTTACACCAAGGCTGCGTACACCGTGATCCAGGCCAACAGGTTGGGCTGCCCCCCAGGCTACTGCATCGATCTGAAGGGGCTGTCGCGTGGCACGGATCCAGTCGAATCACCGAGCTACTCCGGCATCGTGGCCAACAATCAGCTCTTCGTCGCCGATCCGACCGGCAAACGCTACTCGGGGATCAAGACCAATGTGGAAGACGTCACGATCATCGGCAACCACATCGAGGGCATGAGTCAAGAGGGCATCTTGGTCCAAGCCGCAGCGACCGACGACGTGTCCGTGATCGGCAATACGGTCATCCTCGGCAGCTTCAACCTCGGCTTGGGCTACGGGCTCAACGTGCAGACCGACCTGGCCACCATCCCCAGCCCGGCAAGCCGACGGATCATGGCGGTCAACAACCGTTTCGTGGGTATCGCAGTGGGCAAGGATGTGGTCAATCGTGTGTACAACGGTTCGATTTGGCAGCCGCTCCCCTTGCCGACGGCGCCGGGCGAGTGGGTGGTTTCGAACAACATCCGCCACTGAGCTTCGGCCATGATCCTCCGTTCGGCTCGGTCGTTCTGTCTCACGCGCTGAGAAGGCGGTGCGGTACCTCATCGGAGTCGTATCGGAGAGATCGTGCGACGGGAGAAGGCGAAAAAGGCGTGTGCGGGGTGGCCCAGGGGGTACGGAACACCCCGCACACGTTCGTCTTGCGAGCCAAGTAGGTCGTGGGGCAGCCGATGTCCAGCGTGTTGGAATCTGGCTGCACGGTCGACTCTCGACCGCTGTTCAGAAAGGATGGCAGTGAGATCTCTCGGAAATGTCACGGCTGCTTCAAGCGTGTGTCACACCGTGCTCATCAATCAGCCAGCCGACTGATCAACCATGCGCGAGCGCTCGACCAATCCCGGTGCACGGTGATCTCCGACACGCCGAGGGCTTCGGCGGTCTCGCGCACGGTCAGGCCGGCAAAGAAGCGCAGCTCGACCATCCTGCTCTGCCGCTCGTCGAGCTGAGCGAGGCGCTCGAGCGCTGCATCGAGCGCCAGGATCTCCACGCTGCGGGGCGCACCCGTCCCGGCGACTTGGGTGTCGAGGGTCACGGCCTCCTCGTCGCCGCCGCGGCGGGCGGCGTGGCGCTTGCGGGCGTAGTCGACAAGGATGCGTCGCATGGTGCGCGCAGCGAACGCAAAGAAGTGTGCGCGGCTCTTCCAGTCCACCCGCTCGCGATCGATCAAGCGCAGGTAGCACTCCGAAACCAAGACTGTCGGCTGCAGGGTGACCGCCCGGCGTTCGTGGCGCAGGTGACGCTGGGCCACCAGACGCAGCTCGTCGGCCACCAGGGGCATCAAGGCGTCGAGCGCCTCTTTGTTGCCGGCATTCCAGCGCAACAGCAAGGCTGTTACGTCGTCGTCTGAGCGTTTGTCATCAGGAGTGGTCATCGGTGGATTCCTCGTCGGCCAAACCCTCGTTCGCCAGGCTGCTGAATCGTATCGCTTCCGTGGAACGGCCGAGGCCGTCGTACGCCTTCGCGAGATGACCCGCCACATCACGCGCGGCCCCGCTGGCGGAGCCCTGTTCGACCACGATCTGCTCGTAGACTTCCCGCAGCCAGGGCTCAGCCTGAGAGAACTTCTCCCGCGCCATCAGCACCGTGCCGAGCATGTAGCTCGCGGACTTGCGCCATGGGGCAGAGGCGTCCAGGGTGCTGGCGAAGAAGTCCGCAACCGTCTGCGCCTCTATCTCGGCCTCTTCGAGCTTCTCTAGGTCGAGATAGAGCTGGGCGAGGAGCAGCCGTGTCTTGTGCGGCCCCGGGTGATCGGGGTCCATGTGCTTGGTATTGATCGCCAAGGCTTCTGCGTAAAGCTCAGCGGCTCTGGCGAGGTCGCCCTCGGCGCGGCACAGCTGGCCGAGGCTGGTGAGCACGACAGCGACCTCGGGATGACGCTCGCCGAGCACTCGGCGATTGATCGCGAGCGCCTCCTCATAGAGAGCCGCAGCGCGTGGCCGGCTCTCCTTTGAGCCGGCGTAGAGCTGGCCGAGGTTGAGCAGGATGGCGGCGTGAAGCGGATGATCTGGATCGAGCCGGCTGGTGGCAATCGAGAGAGCCTCATTCAGAAGGACTTCGGCCTCAGCCGGGTCGGACTGGAGGCGGCGAAGCCGCCCGAGGTCGTTGAGTCGTTCGGCCACCAATGGGTGCTGCTCACCGACTCGGTCGCGAAGCATGACGAGGGCCTCTCGATAGAGAGCCTCGGCTTGGTCAAACCTTCCCTGGGCGACATTCAAATCTGCGAGATTTGCGATCGTCGTGGCCATGTAGGCGCGATTCGTACCCGTGGCCCGCAGCATGTCCAGAGCTTGGTTGTAGCGTTGCTCGGCTTCGTCGTGCCGGCCTTGCTTGTGAGCCAGAAGCCCACGATTGTTCAGCGTGGTTGCCAGCTGAGGATGGTTGCCCTGGTAGATGCGACGCTCGAGTGCTTCGGCTTGTTCGAGCAGCGCTTCTGCTTGATCTAGTTGGCTACGTTTGATCGCCAATAGGGCGCGATTGTTGTAAGTGGCGGCAATCTCCGGGTGCACATCACCGACAGTTCGCCGGAGGCGCGCAAGTGCCTCTTCGAACATCAGGTCGGCGTCGGCGTTCGGGCGGCTCGCGGAGCGGAACTCGCCATAGCGAATGAGTACGTCTGCGACGCGTTGATCGTCGCCGAGCTGGCGGGCCGCCCGCAGCGCGGTGGCGTAATGGCTCTCTGCTTCTTCGACGCGCCCCGTCAACTCGGCGATTCGAGCGACTTGGCCGAGGCTGGAAACCCACTGCGATTCGTCCCCACCCTTGCTGAGCAGGGCCAGGGCCTCCCGGGCGGATCGGTCGGCTTCCAGGTAGTCGCCGTCGAGCGTTTGGATCCTGGCCAGCTCGTTGAGGGCGTAGGCGAGCTTGTCTCGGTTGCCGGTCGCCCGACGGATCGCAATTTCCGCCTTCGCCAGCTCAGCAGCTTCAGGATAGAGGCCGAGATTTCGATAGGTGAGCGTGATGACGTGCTGCATTCGGGCGAGAAGCTCAGGCTGGGCTGCCAGCCGGTCGGGCAGGTCGATGGCGGCCTTGTCCAGCAACTCACGGGCCGTCACCTGCTCGCCCTTGCTGCGGGTGGGATCGGCAACCTCGAACATCTCGACCATGGAATTGGCGATCGTCTCGGCGGCACGGCGCTCGATATTGGACCGATGGGCCGCGAGCGCCAAACCGATGGCCAAGGCGACGAGCGAGACGAGTGACACTGCCGCGGCCGCAACCGCTGCCTTGTGGCGCCGAATCAGCTTTCCTGTGATGTAGGTGAAGGTGTCGGGTCGCGCAGTGATGGGGCGCGACGCGAGATGACGGGCGATGTCACCGGTGAGCTGTTCGACCGTGGCATAGCGGCGTGACGGGTCGGTGTGCATGGCGGTTGTCGCGATGACGTCGAGATCGCCGCGAAGGGCGCGCGCGAAGTGACCGCCAGCGAGAGAGGGGCGAGGTGCGACGCGGCGTCGGATCGAGTCGGCGAGCGCGGGGCCGGTCAGCTCGGACGCTGCGAATGGGCGTCTGCCCGTGAGCAGCTCGAAAAGCAAGATGCCGAGGGCGTAGACATCGCTGGCGGTCGACACGGGCTCACCGAGGATCTGCTCGGGGCTGGCGTAAGCCGGGGTCAGGGGCGCCAGACGACCGGGCTCCGTGGCGAGCACCGTATGGGCGAAACCGTCGGCAGCGAGCAGCTTGGCGATCCCGAAGTCGAGCAGCTTGGGCGTACCGTCCGCCGTGACCAGAATGTTCGACGGTTTGAGATCGCGATGGACCACCAAGTTCTGGTGAGCGAATTGCACGGCCGAGCAGACCTTCTGAAACAGCTGGAGGCGCTCACGGATCGCCAATTCACGCGCCTCGCAGAAGGTGACGATCGGCTCGCCGTGGACCCGTTCCATGACCAGGTACGGCCTGCCGTCGTCGGTGGCACCGCCGTCGATCAGCTGGGTGATGTGGGGGTGATCGAGGCTGGCGAGAATCTGGCGCTCGGTTGCGAATCGGCGAACGATCTCTTCGGTGTCGAGCCCGCGGCGAAGCAGCTTGAGGGCAACCTCCTGCTGGAAGTCATCTTCCCGTTGTGCCAGAAACACCGTGCCCATACCGCCGTGGCCGAGCCGACGGACGATTCGATAGCGGCCAACGCGCTCCGGGTCTTCGGGTTGCGGTGAGCCCGCTGTTTCCAGGCTCACGATGGGCTGATCAAGGAAGCTGGTTCCGGCTGCTTCGGCCCGCACCATGGCTGCCACCTCGGCGCGCACC
>CALFAM010000194.1 GCA_937948815.1 uncultured bacterium | reverse complement strand
AGGCGGACGCCGACGATGCCGATGCCGGTTACGTCGCACCGGACACACCCGCCGAAGAAGCGATCGCCGCCATCTTCCAGGATGTGCTCGGCATCGCCCGCATCGGCGTCGAAGACGACTTCTTCGACCTCGGCGGCCATTCGTTGCTGGCCATGCGGGTGGTCGCGCAGGTTCGGGAGACCCTCGACGCCGACATCGACCTGCGAACGCTCTTCGAGTCGCCGACCATCCGCGGCCTGGCCGCCGAGGTTGCTACCCAGGCCGCAGCCCGGTCCGAGGCAGGTACACCCACGGCCAGCGGGACGCTGCCCATCGTGGCGCAGGACACCCCGGCCCGAGAGCTTTCCTTCGCCCAAGAGCGCCTCTGGTTCCTCGACCGGCTCGAGCCTGGTAGCCCTTGGTACAACGTACCCGCCGCCTTGCGCCTGCGCGGCCCCTTGGACCTCGAGGCCCTTCGCCGTTCCCTCGATTGGATCGTCGAACGTCACGAAGCCTTGCGCACCCGCTTCGTCGACCGTGGCGGTGCGCCGGAAGCCGAGGTCGTTGCCGCAAGCGAACACCGCCAGGCTCACGGTACGAGCTCGTTCCGTGTCGTCGATTTGGCGCGAGACCACGAAGCTGAGACCCTCGAACAACGCGCCGAGGCGACCATCCGCGATGAGATTCGGCAGCCCTTCGATCTGGTGCGTGGTCCGTTGTTGCGCACCTTGGTGCTCGTACTCGGCCCCACGGATCACGCGATCGACGGTCCTGACGCGGTGGCCACTCGCACAGGCAGTGCCGTTGGCGACCACGTCGTCGTCCTGACGCTGCACCACATCGTTTCCGACGAATGGTCGATTCGCGTGCTCACCCGCGAGCTTTCTGCCGCCTACCAGGCATTCGTCGCCGGTGCGACTCCCGCCATGCCCGACCTGCCGATCCAATACGGCGACTACGCGCACTGGCAGCGCTCGTGGTTGCACGGTGAGGCCCTCGAGCAGGAGGTCGATTGGTGGCGCCAGCATCTGGCAGGGGCGCCGGCCCTGCTCGAGCTGCCCACGGACCGCCCACGTGGCGGCACACCGAGCGCGGCCGGTAGCGTCGTGACCCAGAACCTCGATACGTCGACCAGCCAGGCCTTGCGCGATCTCGGACGCGCCCATGAAGCGACGACCTTCATGGTCTTCCTCGCCGCCTGGGCGAGCTTCCTGAGCCGCCTGAGCGGGCAGAACACGGTGGTCGTGGGCACCCCGGTCGCCGGCCGCGATCGCATCGAGGTCGACAGCCTGGTCGGCTTCTTCGTCAACACCTTGGCGCTGGCCATCGAGCTCGACGGCGATCTGCCCTTCGCCGACCTGCTGGCGCGCGTACGCCGGGTGACCCTCGACGCCCACACCCACCAGGATGTCCCCTTCGAGCGCTTGGTCCAAGAGCTGGCGCCTGCCCGAGAGATGGGCTACGCCCCGATCTTCCAAACCATGCTGGTCTACGTGGAAGCCGCTCAGCGTTCGGATGCAGCCTTGTTCCCGGGGATCGAGATCGAAGCCCTGCCGACCCCGACCGGCATCTCCAAGTTCGACCTGACCCTCGGCGTGCGCGACTGTGGCGAGCACTTCGAGCTACGGCTGGTCTACAAGACCGCGCTCTTCGACGAATCGACGACCGAGCGGCTTCTGAGGCAGCTCGCGAGCTTGCTGGCCGCAGTCGTCCAGGACCGGCCTGCCGAAGCCCCCGGGCCGCTCTCTCTGACACAGCTCTCCCTGGCCGACTCGGCCGAGCAGTCGCTGATTCTCGGTCCTTGGCGACGCCATGTCCCAACCTCGGACCCAGCGGCCGCCGATCCCGAAGCATCGGAGCCCGGAACATCGGATGCCCCGGGCGTCTCGACGCTCCACGGCATGGTGCGTTCCCAGGCATTCCGCACGCCCGACGCCATCGCCGTGGTCGCGGGCGACGAGACCCTCACCTATGGCGAGCTGATCGCCCGCAGCGCTCGCCTCGGCGAGCATCTGCACCGTCTGGGCGTTGGGGCGGAGTCGGTCGTCGCGGTGGCCGTCGAGCGCTCGCTGCCGCTGGTCGAGGCATTGCTCGGCGTGCTCGAGTCTGGCGCAGCCTTCCTCCCCCTCGACCCGGCCTATCCACCGGATCGCCTCACGTTCATGGCGAACGACGCCAACGTCGCGGCCGTGCTGACGACCACCGAACATGCGGCCCTCTTCCATGAGATCGACGCCGCGGCCGCGACACCGATCCTCTGCCTCGACGCTGATCGGGCGACATGGCCAGCAGGCGCGCCCAGCCGTGCAGAGACTGGCTCTGACGCGGCCCGTCGCAACACGGCCTTGGCCGCCCATGGACGCACGGCCAACGATCTGGCGGCCTACGTGATCTACACCTCGGGGTCGAGCGGCCAGCCCAAGGGCGTGGTGGTGAGCCACCGCGCGATTGCCGAGCGCCTGGCCTGGGTCGCCGAGCACGACCTCTCGGCCGACAGCGTGTTCTTGCAGAAGACCACGATCAATTTCGACGTCGCCGTGGCGGAGGTCTTCGGTCCACTGGTCGCGGGCGCCCGAACGGTCTTGGTGCCCGCCGGCATGACCGCGGATACGCAGGCGCTGGCGCGGTTGATTCACGCGCAGGGCATCACCCATGCCTCCTTCCCGCCCACCCTGCTCGCCGCCCTCCTGGACGAGCCGGAGCTGCCCGAGCGGGCCGCCAGCCTACGCACGATCATCACCGGTGGCGAAACCGTGCCACCGAGCTTGCCCGCCCGTGTCGCCGCCCGGCTTCCGAACGTGGTCGTCGAGAATCGATACGGCCCCACCGAGACGACCATCTCGGTCTCGGCCTGGCATGCTGATCCGGAGGTCGCGGAGACGTCGCTGCCGATCGGCCGCCCGATTGCCGGCGCCGAGCTCTACATCACGGGCGCGGCCTTCTCGCCGACCGCGATCAGTGAGCCCGGGGAGATCGTCATCGGCGGCTCTTGCGTGGCCCGCGGCTACCTCGGCCGGCCCGGACAGACCGCCGAAGTCTTCGTGCCCGACCCTTGGAGCGGACGCCCCGGTGGCCGGCTCTACCGCTCCGGCGATCTCGGCCGCTGGCGCGCGGACGGCGCCATCGAGTTCATCGGACGCCGCGACGCACAGGTCAAGATCCGCGGGTTCCGGGTCGAGCTCGGCGAGATCGAAGCGGTGCTCGACCGCCATCCCGAGGTCGACGAGGCCGCCGTGGTCGATGTGCCGATCGGCAGCTCGTCGGCCGGTGGAGCATCGGGAAGCGACGTCGCGGTGGCCGGCGACGGACGTGGCGATCGGCGCCTGGTCGCCCTGATCACGCTGCACGAGTCCGTCACGCTTCAGGCCAGTGCCGAGGAGGATGAGAGCGCCGAGCCCATGGCCGCCCTCAGTGCCTGGGCACGCGAGAAGCTGCCGGCTCACCAGGTTCCGTCTGCCTTCCTGCCGATCGATTCACTGCCCACCACGGCGACGGGCAAGGTCGACCGACGCGCGCTGCGTGACTACGCCCAGCGCAGCGCGCAGAAGACCCCGGACCAGCAACAAGGCGAACCGCCGCGGACGCCGCTCGAAGTCGAGATCGCCGCCATCTGGTCGGAGGCCCTCGGGACGCCCGTGGCCGGGCGCGCGACGAGCTTCTTCGACCTCGGGGGCCACTCCTTGCTCGCCACACGCGTGATGGCGCGCCTACGCCAACGCTTCGAGGTCGACCTGCCGCTGCGCACGCTCTTCGTGCGCCCCACCGTCCAACGGCTGGCGCAGGCCATCGCGGCCGCACGCCCCGAGCTCGGCTCGGATGCCGACAGCGCCACTGCCCCAGCGACCGGGAACGAAGCGATCGAGAAGAAGCGGGTCGACGCGGGTGGCTGCGAGCTTGTGTTGACCCTCGCCGGCCCTCTGCGCGATGCATCACCGGAAGCGGCGACAGGCGTGACGGCAGCCACCGTCGTCTTCGAGTCTGGGCTCGGCGACACCGGCGATGTGTGGGCTGAGCTCTTCGGGTCGCTCGCCGAGGACACCCGCGTCGTACGCTACGACCGTGCCGGCCTCGGTGCATCTGGGCCGAGCGACGCACCACGCACCGCGCGACAGATCGCGGCCGAGCTCCACCAGGCGCTGACCATGGCGACTGTGGATCCACCGTACGTGATCGTCGCCCACTCGGCCGGTGCCTGGTTCGCGGTGCAGCTCGCTGCCGATCACCCCGACCACGTCGCCGGCCTGGTGCTGATCGATCCAACGCCGTTCGAACCGCTCGGCCAGGAAGGTGCCTCGGCGGACGACAACGACCTGCTCGACCGCCAGCGCGCGGCCCTGCTGACTGCCCACGCCGGAGCCGGACAGCGTGCGGAATGGCGCGATCGCGAGCAGGCACGCACCGAAGCTGCTGCCGCCGAGCTACCCGCTGGCCTGGCCATCCACCTGGTGTCAGCCACCGGTCATCCGGTGAGCCCGGAGAGCGCGCCGCCGGCCAATCTCCACCCACGCGAAATCCATCAGCGCGAGCAGGGGCGACACGAACGCAAGATCGCCCTGCATCGCGCGTGGCTCGCCGACCACTCCAACGCCGAACACACGGTGCTCGATGGCGGGCATGACCTTCATCTCGAACAAGCTGAGCAGGTCCGCGGCATCATTCGCGCCATGCTGAGCCGCTGCGTCGGTGCCGCCGATCCGGTCGCGCCGACCCCTGCCGAAACCGCCTCGTGAGGAGCTGACCATGGACACCTTGCTCCGGGATCTTCGTTTCACCCTCCGGCTGTGGCGCCGCTGGCCGATGGTGACCGTCGCCGCGATCTTCTGCCTGGCCTTCGGCATTGGCGCCACCACCACGGTCTTCAGCCTGGTCGACGCGATCTTGCTGCGTCCCCTCGACTTCCGCGAGCCCGAACGGCTGGTCGTGGTCTGGAATCGGTTCCCGGCAAGCGCGTTGAAACGCACGCCGGTCTCCGGCGTCGAGCTCGAAGACTACGCCCGACGCAGCAAGACACTGACCGAGATGTCCGGGCTGATCCCGTGGTTCACCAGCCTGACCCTCGGTGACGAGCCCGAACGCCTACGCGGCGCCCGGGTGTCCGCCAATGTCTTCTCCATGCTCGGGGTCGACGCCGCGCATGGCAGAACCTTCGCCGCCGGCGAGGAGAAAACCGGCGAGCCTGTGGTGATTCTGAGCCATGGCCTGTGGCAGCGACGGTTCGGTGGCGATCCGGCGGTCGTCGGCACTTCGGTCGTACTCGATG
>CALFAM010000193.1 GCA_937948815.1 uncultured bacterium | reverse complement strand
CTTTCCGGTTTCCTCTACGCCCTCGACGCCAAGACCGGCGAGCATCACTGGACCTACGATGCCTTCGCCGCGATCTGGGGTTCTCCCTACGTGGCCGACGGCAAGGTCTACCTCGGTGACGAGGACGGCGACGTGGCCATTCTGAAGACCGGCAAGAAGCAAGAGCTGCTGGCCGAGATCAACGTCGGCGCCTCGGTCTACACCACCCCGGTGGCCCACGACGGCGTGCTCTACGTGCTGTCGCGCAACAAGCTGTGGGCGTTCGAGGAAGGCGCTTCGCCGAAGCCCGCCATGGACGAAAAAGCCGAGATGGACGCAAAGGCTGGAGAGTGAGACGGTGACGACAGCAACTGCAACAGACACCACGGCTCCAGGGCAGTCCCTCGAGGCCCGGGTCGCTGAGACCCGGGCACAGCTCGATGCCCATGTGCGCGAGATCGTTGCTTGGCACTTCGACCCGGCCACCGGCTGTCCCTTCTGGTTGGAGAAGGCCAAGAGCTTCGACTTCGACCCACTGAAGGACATTCAGACCTACGAAGACCTCAAGCGCTTCCCGTCTTTCGAGGACGAGTGGCTGCGTGGTGGTCCGGTGCGCCGATGGGTCCCCAGGGGCATGGCTGATGAGCCGGTCTACGTGTTCGAGACCGGTGGCACCACCGGCCTGCCCAAGAGCCGCATCAACATGCACGACTTCGAGACCGACTACGAGCTCTTCGGAGACCGGCTCTCGGACAAGACCTTTCCCCGCGGCAGCGACTGGCTGATGCTCGGCCCGACCGGGCCGCGCCGCCTGCGGCTGGCGATCGAGCACCTGGCTCAGTATCGAGGTGGCATCGCTTTCCACGTCGACCTCGATCCACGCTGGGTGACCAAGCTGGTCAAGGCCCAACGGTGGGAAGAGCTCGATGCCTACAAGGCCCACGTCACGGAACAGGCGCTCAAGATTCTGCGCGCACACGAGTCGGTCAAGTGCATCTTCACCACGCCCAAGCTGCTCGAAACCCTGTGCGAGAGCGTGTCACTCGATCGCCTCGGGATCACCGGGATCTTCTGCGGTGGCACCGAGATGAACGCCGAGTTTCACCGCTTCGCGCGTGAGGAGCTGGTGCCAGGGGTCGACTTCCGGCCGGTCTACGGCAACACCCTGATGGGCCTCGCCGCCTCGCCGACCTTCGACCCGGAGCATCCTGACTACACCATCACCTACTACCCGCCCACGCCACGGGCCGTCTTCGAGATCGTCGATCCGGACGACCCCGATCGCCTGGTGGGCTACGGCGAGACAGGTCGTGTGATCCTGACCACTCTGACCAAGGAATTCTTCATGCCGCGCTTCTTGGAGCGCGACGAGGGCGAGCGCGCTGCGCCCATCGACGAGTTCCCGTGTGACGGTGTGTCCAATTTGCGCCTCTTTTCGCGCTTCGCCAAAAAGGTGGCGGTAGGGGTCTACTGATGCTGAACATCCCGCTGCTTCGTGCTGGTCGGCCGTACGAAAGTCTGACCACACAGACCCTCACCGACGTGCGTACAGGGGAACCGATCGCCGCGCTCAGCCTGGCTGCGCCGGGCATGATCTCGCGTGACCTTCGGGACATGGCTGCCCATCGTAAGTTGCTCGATGGCTTCACCGTCGACGAGCTGCTGCGCATGTGTCGCGATGCTGCCGGGCACTTCGCCACCGGTGATCTGCCCCTCGGTCAATCCACGCAGGGACCCGAGGACTACCTCGAGCAGCTCGCTGCGACAACTGGCATGCCGCAGGCCATGGGCCGCGCCAACATGGGCAAGATCGTCTCCAACCTGGAGAACATGGCTTCGGTGCTGGATGGGCTGACGCGGGGTCTCGAGCTGAGCACCCTCGATCACGGTCATGCCGAGCAGGACGGACGGCGGGTGTCCTATCTGCGCCAGACCGATTCACTCGGTGCGGTATTGCCCAACAACTCACCGGGCGTACATGCGCTCTGGCTGCCGGCCATTCCGCTCAAGACTCCATTGGTGCTCAAGCCCGGCACTACCGAACCCTGGACGCCCTACCGGATCGCTCAGGCGTTCATCGCCGCCGGCTGCCCGCCCCAGGCCTTCAGCCTCTACCCGTCGAGCCATGCTGGCGCCTCGGAAGTTCTGCTGCGCACGGGGCGCTCACTGTTCTTCGGCGACGCTGCAACCGTTCGAACCTGGCAAGGCAGCGGCAAGGTGCAGGTCCATGGCCCAGGTTGGTCGAAGATCATGCTCTTCGGCGACGCCGCCGAGCAGTGGTCTGACCATGTCGACATGATCGCCAGCTCGGCTGCGGCCAATGGTGGGCGCTCTTGCATCAACGCCTCCGGCGTCTGGACGGTGTCGCACGGCGACGAGCTGGCCGACGCGCTCGGGCGCAAGCTGGCGGCCATCGAGCCTCGTTCGCTCGACGATCCGGATGCCCAGCTTGCAGCCTTCGCCCAACCCCAGGTGGCACAGGCCATCAGCGAGATGATCGACCAGCAGCTCGAAGGCGAAGGTGCAGAGGACGTCACGGCGCGCTACTACGAAGGGAGCCGCGTGATGGAGGTCGGAGGCTGTACCTTCTTGCGTCCGACCGTGATTCGATGCACGGATCCGGACCATCCGCTGGCTTCGAGCGAGTTTGGCTTTCCATTCATCTCGGTGGTCGAGGTCACGGACCCGGAGGAATTGCTCGAGGGTATCGGGCCGACCCTGGTGGGTTCGGCAGTCGGAGCCGATTCGGATGCTGCGCTGCGTGACAGCATTCTTACCTCGCCACACGTCGACCGGCTCAACCTCGGCGCCATTCCCACGTACCAAATCTCGTGGGACCAACCGCACGAGGGAAACCTCTTCGACCACCTGTTCAAGCAGCGCGCTTTCCAGCTCGTGACCGCCTGAGCGCTCGATCGGACGACCACACCCGTACGCGCCAAACGTCGACACGTTTCGCCGACACGCCAAGACCGGACACCACGATCATGCATCATCGCTACGACCCCAGTGCCCGTGCCGAGCGCGACGGCTGGCAGGCAGATATCGGCGGCATCGACGTCACTTGTGGCCCGGGCTCGCTCAGCATGCTCGGGCAAATCGCCCAGGTGCTGAACGGGCACCGCGCCCTGCTGGTCACCGATCCGGGGCTGGTCGCTGCCGGCCACGCCGCCCGCGCCCAGCAGATCCTCGAAGCAAGTGGTCTGAAGACCTTGGTATTCGACGGCGTCGAGGAGAACCCGACTACCGCCCATGTCGACGCGGGCCTGGTCGTCGCCCGTGAGCTCGACGCCGACCTGCTGATCGGTCTCGGCGGCGGCAGCGCCATGGACTGCGCCAAGGGGATCAACTTTCTCCTCGCGGGCGGCGGACGCATGGAGGACTACAAGGGTTACGGGCTCGCCAAGGGCACCCTGCTCCCTTCGATCGGGATTCCGACGACGGCAGGCACCGGTTCCGAGGCCCAGAGCTTTGCCCTGCTGGCCCGCGCCGAGGATCACGCCAAGATGGCCTGTGGTGATCCACAGGCACGTTTTCGCGACGTGATTCTCGACCCTGAGCTGCTGGCCAGCTTGCCGCGCTCGGTCGCTGCGGTATCCGCGCTCGACGCGATCTCCCACGCGGTCGAAAGCTTCGTCACCCGGCGCAGAAATCCAATCTCGCAGATGAACGCACGCGAAGCCTGGCGGCTCCTGCATCGCTCGTATGAGCCCTTCCTCGAAAATCGCACGGATGCGGGCGCCGCGGGCGACATGCTGCTCGGTGCCCACCTCGCCGGCGCCGCAATCGAAGCCTCGATGCTCGGCGCCGCCCATGCTTGCGCCAACCCGTTGACCGCGCACTATGGCGTCACCCACGGCATCGCCGTTGCCCTGATGCTGCCTCACGTGGTTCGCTTCAATGCAACGAGCGCGGAGGGTGCGGAGTCTGCGAGCGCCGCGCTCTACGGCGATCTGGCGCGCACCGTTGGCCTCAATGGCGACGCACCGAGTGACACCGAGCGTTTGGCGCGTCGGCTGAGCGCCCTCGCAGCCCAGGCCGGGCTGCCCGCCACCCTGCAGGGATTCGGTGTCCCGCTCGACGTCCTCGATCAGCTCGCCGACGAAGCCGCTGGCCAGTGGACGGCCCGTTTCAATCCGCGCGCCGCGGATGCTGGCGCCCTACGCCGGCTCTACGGTGCGGCGTACGGCTCTCTGCCGGCCGCCCACGAGCCCCTGAGCGACCTTACCGCCCACTCGTAGTGGTCCGCACGACGAAGGAGTCAGGCATGCGAGTCTCGAGACACCATCTCCCCGCGAAGCGCGCGACGGCCATCGCCCTGCCGCGCGACGGCCGGTCCCAGGGCGTCGCCTTGCCGCTGGTTCTGCTGCTCGCGATGCTTCTGGCAGCGGCGATCGCGCGCGCAACGACCGACACGGCGGCCGACAGCGTCAGCGCGGCCGATGCCACAGACTGGCTTCAGTTTCGTGGCGGCGGCAACCAGACCGCCTCCCGTGCCCAATCCTTGGAGCTGCCCCTGGATGTCGCGTGGACCGCCACCGTTCCCGAGGGCATCGAGTCCACCGCGGCAATCGACGCGACGACCGTCTATGTCGGCGGTCTCGACGCGCACCTCTACGCCTTTGACCGCAGCACCGGCAAAGAGCGATGGAAGTACAAGACCGAGGACGAGATCAAGTCCTCACCGCTGGTCGCCGACGGCATGGTCTACATCGGTGACGAGTACGGCTACCTGCACGCCGTCGACGCGGTCACGGGCGAGCAGCGGTGGCGGTTCGAGGCTGAATCGAGCATCACCGGCGCCCCCAACATCGACGGCGACACGCTCCTCTTCGGTGCCTACGACAACTACATCTACGCGCTGAATCGGAAAGACGGCTCGCTGCTGTGGAAGATCGAAACCGACGGCTACGTTCACGGTACGCCAGCCATCGCCGGCGGCAAGGCCTACTCCAGCGGCTGCGACGGCGTGCTGCGGGCGATCGATCTCGAGGACGGCTCGGTGAGCCAGGAAGTCACCTTCGGTGGCTATGTCAGCTCGAGCCCGGCGGCGATCGGTGACCGTGTTTACTTCGGCAGCATGGACGACGCCGTCCTTGCGATCGACACGGCCAAGGGTGAGGTGGCCTGGAAATACAGGCCGGAGCGCACCTTTCCCTTTGCCAGCTCACCGGCTATCGCTGACGGTCTGATGATCATCGGCGGCCGCGACAAGCAGGTCCATGCCTTGCGCACGGCCGATGGCTCGCTCGCCTGGACCCACGGCCGGCGCGCCCGAATCGACTCGTCGCCCGTAATCACCGGCAAGCATGCCTTCACCGCCGACCGCACCGGCGCCGTCTTCGCCCTCGACGTGGCGACCGGCAAGGAGCTCTGGTCGTTCGACACCGGTGCCGGCTTCGCAGCCTCCCCCGCAGTCGCCGGCAATCTGCTGGTCATCGGCAACGCCGACGGCACTTTGTTCGCATTCCGTTCCAAGCCGAACCCATAGCCCCGCAGACCGACGAACCGCCCGAACGCAGCCTCCCGCCGGTTTGCCGTTCAGCGCCCCCAACAACCGGCCAGCCAACGTTCGACGAGAAAGATCATGAGCGAGTCAACTTCAGAAGCCAAGCGAATGCCCTCTCCCGCCATCGAGCCGGTCAAGGGCACTTCGGTGGGCAGTGTTTTCGTATCCAACTATCCGCCGTTCTCGCAGTGGAACACCGACGACATGGCTTCGCTCGAGCAGGCGCTGGAGCGGCCCTGGGACGCGGACCAGGCGCCGCCCCTCGGCCTCTACATGCACATTCCGTTCTGCCGCAAGCGGTGCAAGTTCTGCTACTTCCGCGTCTACACGGACCGCAACGCCGATCAGATCCAGATCTATCTCGACGCCCTGGCCCGCGAGATCGAGCTCTACGCGACCAAGCCCGCCTATGCCAACCGACCGGTCGACTTCGTCTACTTCGGTGGCGGCACGCCGTCCTACATCGCGGTCAAGCATCTTCGCGCCCTGGTGGCACGCGTCGAGCAGGTCATGCCGTGGAATCGCGCGCAGGAGATCACCTTCGAGTGTGAGCCCGGGACCCTGACCGAGGCGAAGGTCAACGCTATCCGCGACATCGGTGTCACTCGTCTCTCGCTCGGCGTCGAGCATTTCGACGACAAGATCCTGCGCGACAACGGCCGAGCCCACGAGACCAAGGAGATCGGTCGCTGCCTGCCCTGGATTCGCGCCGCCGGCTTTGCCCAGCTCAATGTCGACCTGATCGCCGGCATGGTCGGCGAGACCTGGGACACCTGGCGCATGACGGTCGAGCGCACCATCGAGCTCGATCCGGACAGCGTCACGATCTACCAGATGGAGTTGCCGTACAACACGGTCTACTCCCAGGACATCCTCGAAGGCGGCCAGTCTCCAGTCGCCGACTGGGCGACCAAGCGTGCCTGGAACGACTACGCCATCGAGACCATGGGTGCCGCCGGCTACGAGGTCTCGAGTGCATACACGCTGGTCAAGAAGCGCGTCCATGCGGCGGGCCAGAACGGCAGGCAGCGCGGCGACGACGGCCAGTTCCGCTACCGGGACGCCCTGTGGCGAGGCGCCGACCTCCTGGGCACGGGCGTGGCATCGTTCGGTCATCTATCCGGTGTTCACTTTCAGAACGTGACCAACTGGGACGGCTACCTCGATCCGATCGCCGAAGGCCGACTGCCGCTGGGACGCGCCTTTGCCACCAGCGACTCCGAGCGCCTCACCCGCGAGCTGATCTTGCAGATGAAGCTCGGCCGGCTCGATACGGGCTACTTCCATGAGAAGTTCGGGGTCGACGTGCTCGACCACTACCAAGATGCCTTTGCCGGCCTCGCCGCCGAGGGCATGTTGGAGGTCGATGCGCCGGAGGTCCGGCTCACCCGCCAGGGGCTGCTCCAGGTCGACCGCCTCTTGCCGTCCTTCTACGCCAGCCAGTACCGCGACAGCCGCTACACGTAGGTATCGCCACGTCGGCGGACCTCTACGTGTCTGTTCACGAATATCCGCGGAAGGATGGTTGACCAGAAGCGGTTGTTCCGAAACGAGCCTCTAGGGTCGAAGTCTGGCATCGTCTGCGGGCGGCCTCCGCGAACTCGCTTCGCTCAAACACACTACGGCGGTCCTCGATCGACGCCAGCCTTCTCGTGGCAACGTCGGTACCGCGAATGGCACTATCGGTCACCGCCATGAATCGTTGCAATGAGTAGAATCCCCTATGCTTGATCAGATCTTTCGCTCTCTTCTTCTGCCGTCCCAGGCGCGAACCGCGAGCGCGCTCCTCGCTCTCCTGACCCTTTGCCTGATCCCTGCTGGTACGGCTGTGGCCCAATCCGGGGCGGACGAGTCAGCAGCCGAGCAGAAGTCGCGCGACAGTGGTTCGGCGCCATCCGTCACCGTGTCGGAAGAGCTCTTGGTCGAAGAGCGGCTCGAAGGCGATGATCCGTGGCTTGCCGAGCGTGCGACCACCGCGACCAAGATTGCCACCCCGCGTCACCTGACGCCGCTGTCGATTTCGGCGGTCTCCGAGCGTCTGCTCGACGAGCAAGACGTCCGCACCCTCGGCGACGCAATCGAGAACATCCCCGGCGTCACCACCACCCGTCTCGGCGGCTCGACCGATGTCTTCATCCTCCGCGGCTTCGAGAGCCTGTCGTCGGCCTCGGTGTTGACGGACGGCACAGTCGAGCCGGAGGTCAGCCTCTACCAGACCTACAACGTCGAACGAGTCGAGGCGATTCGGGGTCCAGCCAGCTTCTTCTACGGCGGCAGCGCCCTGGCCGGTGCCATCAACCTGGTGCGCAAGCGGCCGACCGGCGACCGTTTCGCGCGTGTCTCGCTGCTTGCCGGCAGTGACAGCTCGTTCTACGGCAGCATCGACCTCGACACCCCTGTCGGCCAGCACGGCGGTTTCCGATTCAACGCCTTCGGTAGCGAAACCGACGGCTATCGCGACGGCCGTGAAGCGACCATCTGGGCTGCCAATCCGTCCTACCGTCACCGCTTCTCCGACCGTTTCCGCCTCGACGTGCACCTCGAAGTCGAAAACGCAGACATCGAGAGCGACGGCGGCATCCCACTCTTCAATGGCACGATTCCCGACATTCCGCGCACCCGTTCGTTTGACGTACCCCTCGATGGCGGTGACCGCGACAACGTGCGACTCCACATCGATCTCGAGGCCGTCGTCTCGCCGCGCGTGGTCATCCGCAACAAGCTGTGGTCGAACCAACTCGACCAATCGTCTGCGGGCACGATCGTCGCCGGTGCCGCCAACTTTCCCGACTTTGGGCCGCTGGTGTTTCGTGCCCTCAACCTCCTGGACGACGAGCAAGACTTCTTCGGCGAGCGCTTCGAGGCTCTGCTCGATCTCGGAAGCGAAGGCACCCGTCACCAG
>CALFAM010000192.1 GCA_937948815.1 uncultured bacterium | reverse complement strand
TCGCAAGGCGTCGCGCAAGGGAAAAGGCTTCGCCCAACCCGGCGCCGCTCACCGCCACTGGCATGCGGACATCGCCTACGTAAACGTCGGTGGCACGTTCTACTACCTGATCTCCGTCTTGGATGGATACAGCCGCTACATAGGCGCGCTTCTTTCCGATGGCGTCACGAGAGATGCGCCCGCGCCACCTGCTCGAGTAGCGCTCGACCGGATTCGCTGGCCGGTTCGGCGCCACTCCGTTTGCCGATGAGCGTGCCCTCTGCATCGAAGACGAGAACCAAGACGTTCCCGCCCTCGAGTTCATAGGCGCTCGCAAAAGCGCCGGACCAATCCATGAGAACGGGCTGGCTCGGGTCTTTGGGAAGCTGCCCCTTGACGATCGGCTTCAGGGCTTTGGGATAGGGGCCGAGGTGAGCGATGCGGAGGAGGACGAGGCGCTGGTTGGCGAGGGCGTCAGCCCAGCGGTTGCGTGCTTCGGCGCCCCAGGCCGTGGCCTGGTCACGCGCAGCACGGTCGGCAACGACGACCAGGCTGACGGCGCCGGCGAGGTCTGCTTGCGTGGTGGTCCGGCCGAACTGATCTTCGAGGGTGAAATCGATCAGGTACTCGCCGGGCCGCGTCACGGGCTGACGGCAAGCGAGCGCAGCAAATAGGACGGTCACGATGACCAGCGAGCGTCGCATGCGGCTCACGCCGACACCCTCCCCTTCCAGGCGACGCGATGGCCGGTCGCGGCGCGGCGCAGGGCGTACCACTGAATGCCGAGCAAGGCGGCGACGCCGAACGGGTGCTCGAGGGCCCCACGCCAGGGAAGGCGATAGCGCCAGGCCTGAAAGAGGCGGATGGCCGGTCCGAGCGCGGTCGCGATGGCGGCGATGACCACTGTCGAGCCTGCTGCGCCCATGGCGAGCAGCCCAATGAGGAGCAGCGGTGGCAGGACCTGGCCGCCGCCGAGTAAGAGGGTCCAAACACCGATCGCCCTGGGTGAGGCCATGCCTTCGTCGGCGTTCTTGGCAAAGCCCAGCCAGACGCTCTGCGTGTCTTCGTACATGCGGCACGAGGCCAGGTCGGTGGCGTCGACCATGGTCGTGGTGCACCCCTGGCGACGGAACTGCCGGGGCAGGGTCAGCCCGTCGTGTCGTGAGGCCCGAATTGCGCTGTGGCCACCGACGGCGCGATAGGCCTCGGTCCGCGCCAGCATCAGCTGGCCGCAGCCTGCCGCGAAGGCTGGCGAGCGCGACCAGCGCATGCCGGGAAAGGGCAAGTAGCCGAGTAGGACGAAGGGGACCAGGGGAATGATCCAGCGCTCGAGCCAGGTTCCGACTTGCTGACCAGGCAAGCCACTGACGAGGTCCGCGTTCGACGCCTTTCGGGCAGCGACGAGCCGCGCCGCTGCATCCGGTGCCAGGCGAACGTCGGCATCGACGAAGAGCAGATGGGGATGCCTCGCGGCTTCGGCCAGACGCGCGCAGGCATGCTGCTTGCCGCACCACCCTTCAGGCAGTGAAGGCAGGCGGACGAGCCGTAGCCGAGGGTCGGCTTCCGCCAAGGACACAACCTGGCTCGCCGTATCATCGGTCGATTGGTCGTCCCCCACCACCACCTCGACCGCAATGTGCTCGCTCGCCAGCGCAGCACGCACGGTCGCCGCGATCGTCTTGCTCTCGTTGCGTGCTGGAATCAAGATCGAGACCCCGTCAGCAGCCTTCCCTTTCGGATCGACGCGGGGCGCACGTCGGTAGAAGAAGGCATTGATCATCACCATCAAGGCCGGGATCACTGCCAGGACCAGTGTGATCACGGCCAGCACGGCCACCGCCGAAGGCACGGACATCGCGTTGCTCACGACCGTTCCGGCGGATCGGCGCCATGGGCGGCCTGGAACGACTCGCCGCGCGCCGCGGCTCGGGTGCGTCGCCAGGTGTCGTAGACGCCGCCGACGCCCCGGGTGCCGTCGAGCACGGTCTCGAAGGCTGCTGGATCACGCGCCTGGCCGAGAGTGGCCAGGGCGTCCAGGGCGCTCTCCAGGCCGTGAGCGAGCCGCTGCTGCCAGGCCGTCACATCGGTGGATTCACCGCCTTGATCGACTTCGGCGCGCACGATCGGCGGACCGAAGTGAATCAAGGCTTCCGGCAACCGCTCGTTCCAGAAGGTGTATTCGATGGCGAGCGGCACCGCGATCACCCCTTCGACGCGACGCATCAGGTGTGCGACGCCGGGCTGTGGCGCCACCGGTCGCTGTCGTACGTCGCGAAACTGGCCTTCGATCGTCAGCCAGAGCATGGCGCGGGGGCGAGCCAGAGCAGCTTCGGCAGTACGCAAGAACGCGGCAGCACCCCGACGCTGGTCGAGGTCGACACCGAAGACACCGAGTCGACGGAAGAAGCCGTACCGCTCGAGCATGGCCGCATCCATCGGCCCATACCCTTCCCGCCCCCGAAACAGCGCGTGGCCGAGCAACATATAGAGGATCGGATCCCACCAGGACGGGTGATTCGAGTAGAAGATCACCGGCCGATCGTCAACCGGCGGCATCCCCGTACGCGACAGGCGAACCGCAGTGAAGTGACGGCGAAAGTACCGCCGCAGGTAGATCGCGAAGAGTCCGAGCAGCCGGTGCGAGAACGCCGGGAGCTGAACCTCCTTCACGCGCGTGCCGCCGTCGTCCCTGGAGGCGCAGTGCGCGGCGCGCCCACGTCAGCCATCCCGCCTCCGAAGGGCCTACCGCGATTGGCCATCGCGTCGTTCAATCCGGTGCGCGCGGTGTCGGCGACCCCATCCTGGTCCAAGGTATCCGCGGCGATCCAGCCCGACATCAGCACCATGGGCATGCCAGGACCGGGATGCGCCGCACCGCCCGCGAGGTAGAGCCCTTCGACCTGCCGGCTGCGGTTGCCGGGCTTGAAGGCACCGAAGAAGCGACCATGGCTGGCGAGACCGTAGATCGCGCCATCGAGTACACGGTAGCGATCGTGGATGTCTTGGGGGCTGAGGGTCTGCTCACAGACAATTCGCGACTCGAGGTCCGGCATGCCGGCACAGCGGGCCAGCTTGTCGATCATCACCTGTCGGTAGGCCGGCATCATCGAAGCCCAGTCATGGCCGGGACGCAGGTAGGGCGTGTGGGCGAGGACATAGAGTGCCTCGCCACCCGGTGGCGCCACCCCAGGCTCGGTGCGCGCCGGCGCGGCCACGTAGCAGGTCGGATCCTGCGCTGGTTCCCCGCGGCGATAGATGGCTTCGAACTCCTCGTCAGGGTCGCGAGAGAAGACAAAGTTGTGATGCAGCAGGTGATCGTAGCCCTCCCGCAACCCGAGGTAGAGCACGACCCCGGAGCACGCCGGCTCGAGGCGACGACGGCGCGTGAATGACCGTGCCGCGCGTCCGCCCAGCAACTCGCGATAGGTCCGGGCAGTGTCCATGTTCGAGACCACAGCGGCCAGGGGTACTCGTTCGCCGTGTTCCGTCTCGACCCCGCAGACCCGCTTGCCGGCAACCAAGATTCGCCGCACGCCACAGCCCGTGCGGACCCGCACGCCCAATCGCTCTGCCAGGCTGGCCAGCGCCACGGGCACGGCACGAGTACCGCCGATCGGGTACCAGATGCCCTCCCCTGTCTGCATATGCGCAATGCCGCAGAGCACCGCTGGCGAGCCATGGGGTGACGAGCCGACGTATTGGGTGAAGTGGTCGAGCATTTGCGCCAGGCGTGGATCTCGAATCCGCCGACGAATCACGCCCGACACGGTCTGGCCCATGCGCAGGGAGAGAACGTCGCGCAGCGTGGATCGATCGAAGCCGTTCTTCCAATCGATGGTGTCGCGAAGATCCTCGACCGACTTCCAGAAGAAGAAGCGTTCCGACACGTTGCTCAGCTGCTGGGCGAGCTTCATGAACTTTTCGTAGCCCTGCCCATCACCCTCCCGACAGTCGGTTTCAGCCCGATCGGCCATCTCCGCGACGGACTCGACCAGGTCGAGTACGCTGCTGTCGTCGTAGAAGCAGCGCCATTGCGGATCGAGACGAACCAGATTGAGCCGTTCGTCCATACGCTCACCGGCCTCGGAAAAGATCCGGGCTAGCACCCGTGGCATGGTGAGGATGGTCGGCCCCATGTCGAAACGAAAGCCATCCTCCTCGAGCACCGCCGCCTTGCCGCCGAGCCAGTCATTGTGCTCGAAGAGCTCGACTTGGTAGCCGCGGGCGGCGAGCGTGCAGGCGGCGGCGAGGCCGCCCAGGCCGCCGCCGACCACACCGATCGGCCGTGGCTGCGCAGCGGCCCGGTGCAGCAGCACGTTCTCGTTCCCCGGCGCGGAGCTCGTGTATCCGCCCTTCGCCGAACCTTCGCTGCGGTTCCCTTCGTTCATCGCCTCTCCTTCTGATGCGAAATCGACAACGGTTCGCTCTCCGACTCGCGATCAACAACTCGCTGACGGGAAACCTCGTCGGCCGGAGCGCGATCGCCGCGAATCATTCGCACGAGGCCGGCCACCCTAGCGCCCACGCCGCCGCCGTACGCGGCTTGCAGAAAGCCGGCGGCGTGGGCAACCGCTGACGGCGGCGGCGGGCGCAGATGCGGACGCAGCGATCCTCGGCGCACCACCAGCGCCTTCGGGCGGGTCATCGCCAGCAGTCCTTCCGATCCTCGTGTCGTACCAAATCCACTGCCGCCGGTGCCCCCGAACGGCACGCGTGGGTCCGCAGTCGGCACGATGAGGTCGTTGACCACCACCACGCCGGCACGAATCTGCGCTGCCATGCGGTGCGCGGAACGGGGCTCGCCGAAGACCACCGCACCGAGCGCGAGCGGACACCGCGCCGATTGAGTCAATGCTTCGTCGTCGTCCTGCACCGGCACGAGGGCGAGCCAGGGCGCAAAGGTGTCCGAGCGGAGCAGCGCCATACCGGCCTCGGCGTCCGCCAGCACCAGTGGCTGCATGCGCCCCCCCTCGGGCCGGCCCCCGATGACCACACGCGCGCCGCGCAGCGTCGCCTCGTCGATCATTGGAATGATGCGTGATTCGACGCCGGGCGTCAGCGGGACGGCTGGTGCATCCCGCAAGGCTTCCGCGAGAGCGGCCTCGAGCGGGCCAGCCAGCGCGTGGTGAACGAATACGCGATGCGGCGCAATACAGGTGGCACCGGCATTCAGCGTCAACCCGAAGCTCAGGCTGGCCGCCACCTGGGCGACATCAGCCTCGGGCCGCACGAAAACAGCGTCACAGCCACCCAACTCCAACGTCGCAGGAATGTGCTGGGGCGCCAGGGCCTTCAGCACCGCTGTACCCGTCGAAGCAGAGCCGGTGAGCACGACCTTGTCGACGCCAGCTTCGAGCGCCGCCCGGCCGGCCGACCGCGTGTCGTCGAACACTTGCAGCACACCGCGAGGCAAGCCCGAGGCCGCGAGCATCCCACGCAAGGTAGCGGCGGCCGGACCACCGTCGCGCCCCGGCTTCAACAGCACGGCGTTGCCAGCGGTCAATGCCTGCAGGATCTGGACACCGGGCAGGAAGAGCGGATAGTTCGCAGGACCGATCACCAGCACCACGCCATGGGGCTCGCGGCGGACCGAAACCGACGTCCCCCATAGCCACACGGGCGTACCGGGGCGGCGAATCTTCCGCGGTCGCAGCACGGCACGACCACGCTGTTCCAGGAAACGGCAGGCTGCGAGCAGCGGTGCGACCTCAGCCGTGACGGTCTCGAACGGCGACGCTCGCTGGCCATGGTCAACCTGCGCCGCGACCCACTCGGCGCGTTCCGCCAGGCGGTGCCGGAAGCGCCGAATCACTTCGAGCCGCGAGCGAATCGACCAGCTGGCCCATACCTGTTGAGCACGGCGGGCTCGGGCAGCCGCACTGGCAGCGTCGAATGCAGTGTTGACGCGGTCCGCCGGCCGCGTCGGTGGCATCAGGCTGTCTCCTTCAGCGACAGCCTGGGCGGCGGCACCGAGCCCCACCCGCCTTCTTGATGTCCGCGCTCCTGGTGCCACGGCCGCACGACGCCGAAGTCGTCTGCGATCAATTTGGCGGTGATCTTGGCGGATTCGTAGATCACTGGCAGGCCGCTGCCCGGATGGGTGCCCCCCCCCACCAGGTAGACGCCATCGAGCTCGCCGAAGCGGTTGTTGGGGCGTCGGTGCAACATCTGGTCGAGGGTATGGGCCAGGTTGAAGGTCGCCCCCCGGTAGATTCCGGTCGCGGCCCAATCGTCCGGCGTTACCATTCGCTCGACACGAATGCGCTGTTCGAGATCGCCGAGACCGAGGCGCGCGAGCTGGGCGAGCACCCGAGCCCGAAAGGGCGCGGCTTCCTGCTGCCAATCGACATTCTCGTGCTGGTGCGTGACCGGTACCAGCACGTACAGGCCACTGCCGCCCGCCGGCGCAAGTGTGTCGTCCGTCACGGCCGGATTCTGGACGTAGAGCGACGGATTGGCCGAAAGACGGTGGTCGCTCTCGATGTCGCGCAGATTGGTCTTGTAGTCATCTGCCAGGTAGATCGTGTGATGCTCGAGGTGGTCGTAGCGCCCCTCGATTCCGAGGTAGAGCATGAACGTCGAGCACGAGTACTGCTTCTGTGCCAGCTTGTCGTCCGACCACGCACGCCGTAGGCGATCAGGCACCAGGGTCCTCATGGTGTGGGCGAAGTCGGCATTGATCACCAGGGCATCGCAGGGGTAACGCCCGGAGCTGGTCTCCACCGCCACCGGGCGCTTGCCCGAGAAGTCGATTGCCTCCACCGCCTCGCCGAGCACGATCTCTGCCCCCAGCTCACGCGCCGTCTCCGCCATCGCTTCGGAGACGGCACCACAGCCGCCTCGTGGGTGGTAAACCCCGTATGCGTACTCGATGAACGACAGAATCGTGAACAGACTCGGGCACTGAAATGGCGACATGCCGAGGTACTTGCTCTGAAACGAAAACGCCAGACGCAGCCGTGGATCCTTGAAAAAGCGTTTCAAATCACGGTCGACACTGGCCCATGGTCGCATCAGCGGAAGGAGCTGCGCGAGGGGCAAGCGGAGCACGTCCCGCATGCTCTCGAAGGGTGATTCGAGAATCGGCTGAAACGCGCTCAGCTTGCTCTGGTTGTCCTGCAAATAGGCCTGCAGGTTGCCGGCATCCTGTGGCGAGATCGCCGCCAGCTCGCATTCCATGCGCCCGACGTCCGAAGTCGCGCGGACATCACCACCGCCTTCGAAAATCAGGTGGTACTGCGGATCCAGGCGCAGGAGATCGACGCGGTCATACAGCGACCGCCCACAGCGCGCAAACACGCTATCGAGAACCTGCGGGAAGAGAAAGAACGTCGGACCGCGGTCGAAGGAATAGCCGTCGAGTCGCATCATCGAAGTGCGCCCGCCGACGTCGGATTGGCGCTCGACCACCGTGACGTCAAAACCCGCGTGGGCCAAGAGCATGGCGCTCGCCAGGCCGCCCGGACCAGCTCCAATGATTACGACTCTCTTCGCCATCTTTTCCTGCACCGTTTTCCTTCATAGCTCGCCACAACAGTAGACGAGACCGTCGAGGAAGGCTTCGCGAAGGGCCACGATTCGGATGTGGTCACCCAAGATCGAATTGGCCGGAAGCAGAAAGGGCGAGGGGAGGCGGGCGCAATGGGGGGAGAAGACGGAGGCCCAAACGCAGAGCGGCGTGCGAATCAGGGCCGCACGCCGCTCGAAACAGACGGATTCAGACTCGATCAGAAGCTAGTTCAGGCAGAATCCGTTCTGGTTCGTGTGGTTGGCGATCGCGTTGCGCGAGCAGCTCGAGAAGCTGTTCGAACCGCTCGACTGCAAGAACGAGCACATGATCGGGCCCGAACCGTTGCAGCTCACCGGGCAGCCGATCTGGTTGTCGTGGTTGGCCGAGAAGTTGTGGCCGATCTCATGGGCCGTCAGCTGGGTGCGCAGGAAGCTCGACCCTTGGTTCTGCGAGATGCCATAGGCCGAGCCCGGCGCGTTGCAGACCACACCGACGAACGCGATGCCGACGGTCGAACCGCTGAAGTCCTTGCCCGAGAACTTGTGGGTGATGTCACGGTTGATGTTGCCACGATTGGCGTTCCACCAGTTGCGGAGCTGGGTCAGCGACGTGTTCGCGCTCAGCGAGGTGTACGGATCGGTGCTCGGGTTGCCCCAACCCTGCTGGAACGAGATGTTCAGGTCGAGGTTGAGCTGGTTGCGGTAGATCCCGTCAACGGCGTTGATGATGCCGTTGATACGGTTGAAGGAACCGGGGTTGCCGAACTGCTGGAAGTACTGGCCGTCAAAATCCGTCGCCACGTCGACACGGCGGCCGCCACGGGTCAGCGGCTCATTCGAAGGCGTGATGTCCAGCTCGCGCGCAATCTGGTGAATCCGGTCGCTACCACAGAGGCCCGAGGCGTCCGGACGCACGTCGCGGTCGCGGTAGACCACCACGTCAGGGCTCGGCGCACGGCCCGCGCCGTCTTCCTTGCTGTAGTCGTTCAACGGGTCGATGAACAGCCACTCCTCGCCGGTGTGGATGTAGCCCATGAACAGACCACGCGTAACCGTCAGCCGGACCACGCTCTGCGACTCGCCCACGACGTGCCCCGCGAAGGTCACCATCGGAACGTTGACCTCACGCTCGGTCTCGCCATCGAGCAGCACGGCCCGGTAGCCCGGCCCACGCAGGTCGTTGGGGTCGACCGAGAGGTCGTAGGTGCGGTTGCCGAGATGCAAGCTGACCACGCCGCTGCTCACCTGCTCCTTGAGCGTGGGCAGATCCAGCTCGAAGACTTGAAACTCGTAAAAGGTCTTGTCGAGCTCGGCAAGCAAGGCGGGGGCGGGGAGCTTGGCAATCGCGACGACCGGCTCAGGGGCAGTCTGCGCGGAAGCCGAAAGTGCGCACGCAAAGAACGATCCAAAGATTGCCAGAAGGGTAAGCTTCCTGGACATAGGGTCTCTCTCCTTGGGTGTTGCGCGGCAGGCATCGCCGACCGGACAGAAGACGTCGACCCGCGGATCTTTCCAATCCATGGATCATGCGACTGCCGCGCGCGATCATGCAGACGAACCTCCTCGATTCGACAACACGTCGGACATCGAACGGTAGGTCTGCAAGAACGAATGCGAAGCCGACCCGAGGCTCGTGCCCCGAATGGCGATTCGCTGAATCTGTGGCATCGACCGGACAAGTCGTTACGCTCGAATGATTATAGATACCCGCCTATATTCGCGTCAAGGACATTTACCCTGGGCTTACAGGCCCCGACGAAGGCCCTGTTAGCCCTGCGCTAAGCTCTAGCCGGGCAGCTGACGTACCACTCCCAACCCGCATCCACCCAGCGATCGGCGGCGAAATCCTCGATATGACTTCACGAGAAAGAACGACCTCCCCGCTCCGCGCCCACTACGACACCGTCGTGATCGGCGGCGGGCCGGCCGGCTCGACCGTGGCCGGACTGCTCGCGCGCGCTGGACACGACGTCGCGCTGGTCGAACGCGCACGCTTCCCGCGCTTCTCCGTCGGCGAGTCACTGATTCCAGCGACCTACGACGTACTCGAACGGCTCGGCATGATCGACCGCCTCCGGGCAAGCTCGTTCGTCGAAAAGCACAGCGTTCAGTTCATTTCCGAACGCGGCCGGGAATCGGCGCCGTTCTACTTCCGCGAGACCGACCCTAGCGAGCGGTCCCAGACCTGGCAGGTCGAGCGCGCAGCCTTCGACCAGATGCTGCTCGACAATGCCCGAGACCTCGGAGCGGACGTCCACGACGAAACCGCGGTCACCGAGGTCCTTCTCGACGGCAACGATGGTGAGGCACGCGCCTCGGGCATCCGGGTGCGGCGGGCCGACGGTGAGAGCCAAGAGGTCAGCGCTTCGGTGGTGGTCGACGCCAGCGGCCGACGCTCCCTGATCGCCCGCAAGCTCGGTCTCCGCTACGGCGACCCTTTGCTCAAGATGGCAGCCATGTTCACGCACTTCGAAGGCGGCCAACGCGGCGAAGGGATCGACGAGGGCGCGACCCTGATCATCCACACCGAGGACCAGAACGGGTGGGTGTGGTACATCCCGATGCCCAACAACCGCGTCAGCGTCGGTGTGGTCGGGCCGATTCATCACCTGATCCAAGGCCGCCAAGGTGATCCGCAGAAGGTCTTCGACGAGGAAATCGCGCGCTGCCCGGGTGTCCGGCCTCGCCTTGAATCGGCCCGCCAGGCCATGCCGATTCAAGTCCTGAACGACTTTTCGTACCGCTCGCGCCAGGCCGCAGGCCATGGCTGGGCCCTCGCCGGAGACGCCTACGGCTTCCTCGACCCGATGTACTCGACAGGCGTACTGCTGGCACTCAAGTCGGGTGAGATGGTGGCCGATGCCGTCGACGGCGGCTTGCGCGCCGGGGAGCTCACACCCGCGCGCCTGGGAGCCTTCCAGCCGCGCCTCGATGCTGGCATCGAATCGTTCCGCCGACTGGTCTACGCGTTCTACGACAAGCGCTTCAGCTTCGCGGACTTTCTCAAGAGCACACCTGAGCACCGCGGTGCTGTCGTCGACATTCTGGTCGGCGACGTTTTCGATCGTGATTTCGAGCCCCTTTTCGGCGCCATGGAAGAGCTCATTCCGAACTTCGGTCCCGGTGCTGCTGCCGCCGACGCCGAAGCGCGGGCGGCCGCCTCGAGCACGGTTACGAACGAGGTCGCCCTGGCTTGAAGAACCACCCGCTCGCATGGGTCGCATGGGCGACGATGCTCGTGCTCCTGGTACTGCACAACGACTTCTGGTTGTGGCAAGACAGCGGGCGGTTGCTCGGCCTTCCGATCGGCCTGGCTTACCACGTGCTCTTCTGCCTGGTGACCTTGGCGAGCCTGGCGTTTCTCGTACGCGTGGCGTGGCCGCGCCCTCGCTTCCCCGAGTCGAGCGATTCCCACCCCAGCTCACGGGCTGACTGATTCGGACGGCGAGCACACCAACTCAACCCAGGATCCGCGACTGCGGTCACCACGACGATGACGCTTACCATCCTCGGCCTCTATCTGCTCGGCGTGCTGTCCGTCGGCTTGCTGAGCCATCGGCTGTTCCGTGGCACGGGCGAGGACTACTTCGTCGCCACCCGCAGCATCGGCCCGTTTGTCCTGTTGATGTCGCTCTTCGGCACCAACATGACGGCCTTCTCGCTGCTCGGTGCCTCGGGCGAGGCGTATCGAATCGGCATCGGCGTCTTCGGCCTCATGGCCTCATCGTCGGCAATCGTCATTCCCCTGGTCTTCGTGGCCATCGGTACCCGGGTCTGGGAGCTCGGCAAGCGTCACGGCCTGCTGACCCAAGCACAGCTCATGCGCACCCGCTTCGAAAGCAATGCGCTCGGCCTGCTGCTCTTCACCGTCCTGGTGATGCTGGTGATCCCTTACCTGCTGATCGGCGTCAAAGGCGGCGGGCTCACCCTCAACGCGATCACCGGCGGGCAGGTGCCGCCATGGGTGGGCGGCCTGGTGATCACCACCGTGGTTTTGATTTACGTCACCTACGGCGGTCTGCGCGGTACCGCCTGGGCCAACACCTTCCAGACGCTGGTGTTCATGGTGCTCAGCGCGGTCACCCTCGCCTACATCGTGAACCGCCTCGGCGGCCTGGGACCGGCGCTCGATCGGGTGCAAGCAGCACAACCCGAGCTGATGGTGCGCGGAGAGCGCATTCCGCACCTCAAGCATCTCTCGTACCTGCTGATTCCGCTCTCCGCCGGCATGTTTCCGCATCTCTTCATGCACTGGCTGTCCGCTCGGCGATCGGCGTCATTCAAGCTCTCGGTGATCGTCTACCCGCTGTGCATGATCGTCGTCTGGGTGCCCAGCGTGCTGCTCGGCGTGCTCGGCCACGACACCTTCCCTGGCCTCACGGGGCCCGCGGCAGGCGGCGTCCTGATTCGCCTGATCGAGCATCACGCCCCCGAAGTCCTCGCCGGGCTGCTGGGTGCCGGCGTGCTGGCCGCGGTCATGTCTTCTCTGGACTCGCAGGTGCTGGCACTCGGCACCATGTTCACCCAGGACGTGGTGCGCCATCATGGGCTCGACCGCCGGCTGGGGGAAGACAAGCAGGTGCTGATCGGCCGCGTCTTCGTGGTCGCCGTGCTGGTGGTCACCTTCGCGCTCTCGCTGATCGTCGACACCAGCATCTTCGGCCTGGCGATCTGGTCCTTCAGCGGTTTCGCCGCGCTCGTGCCCCTGGTGGTGGCCGCGCTCTACTGGCGTCGCGCCACGGCCGCCGGCGCCATGGCTTCCGTGACCGCGACCATCATCACCTGGATCACACTCTTCGCACGCGGCGGCAGCACGCCGGGCTACACGGTCGGCGGCACGGGCTTGATGCCGGTCGTGGTGATGTTCCTGGCGTCGGCCTCGGCCCTGATCGTGGTCTCCCTGCTGACGCGGCCACCGCGGGCCGAGCTGATCGACCAATTCATTGCACCGCGCCACGGGAGATGAGCGTTATCTCCGCTCGCCCCAAGGCCCTGACAGCGCAGATCCAGACGCTGCCGACTCAAACGCCGCAGACACAGACGCGATCCACCTAGACGCTGCAGACCCAGCCGAATACCGACCTAGACGAGCGGGCTTCCCATGCGTATTGCTCACATCACTTCCGGCGCCGCGGGCATGTACTGCGGCTCGTGCATGAACGCGAACACGATCGCTTCGGCGCTGATCGAACGCGGCCACGACGTGGCATTGCTTCCAACCTACACGCCGATGCGCATCGACGAGGCACCGGTCGCCCGCGATCGCATCTTCTTCGGCGCCATCAACGTCTACCTGCAGCAGCGCTGGCCCATCTTCCGCCGCACGCCTTGGCTGCTCGACAAACTCCTCGACCGGCCTGCCTTGCTCGCACGGCTGATGCGTTGGTCGTATGAAGTCGACAACGAGGAGATTGGCGCGCTCACCCTCTCGATGCTGGAAGGCGAGTCCGGGCATCAGGCCAAGGAGCTCGAAAAGCTGGTCGCCTGGCTGCGCGACGACTTCAAACCCGACCTGGTCCACCTCTCCTTCGCCTTCTTCTTGGGATTCGCCCGCCGCCTGAGACAAGAGCTCAAGGTGCCGATCATCTGTTCGGTCCAGGGCGAGGAGATCATGCTCGACCAGCTCCCGACCGCCTACCGGGAGTCGATTCTCACCGAGATGCGAAGCCGCGTTCGCGACGTCGACGCTGTCGTCTCGCCATGCCACGACTATGCTGGCTACATGCGCGAACTGCTCGGGGCCACGCCGGATCAGATGCAAATCGCCGAGCTGGGAATCGCGGCCGACGACTATCTCTCCTTGCCGTCACGCGCGCTCGACGCCAACGATCCCGCCAACGCCGAAGACGATGGGGCCGGCCCCGTGGTCGGCTACCTGGCCCGCATCTGCAAAGAGAAAGGAGCGCACGTTCTGCTCGATGCTTTCCTGTTGCTGGCGGAGCGGCACCCCACCGCGCGCCTGCGCATGGCCGGCTTCATCAGCGACCACGACAAACCGTACATCGCCGAGATGGAGGCCAAGATCGCGGCGTCGCCACACGCCAGCCGGATCGAGATCATCGGTGAGGTCGACCGCGAAGCCAAGCTGGCCTTCTTCCGGAGTGTCGATGTCTTCACCGTACCGACCGTCTACCGCGAGCCCAAAGGACTCTTCCTGCTCGAAGCCATGGCCAGCGGCATCCCGGTGATCGCGCCGAACCACGGAAGCTTCCCGGAGTTGCTCGCCCGTGGTGGCGGCGAGCTCGTGCCGGTCGACGATGCGCCCGCCCTGGCCGAGGCCATCTTGCGCCAGATCGAGGCTCCCGAAGCTCGGCAGACGATGGCAACCGCGGGTCGACAGGCCGTACGGGACCATTTCACCGACGAGTCTGCGGCCCTGCGCATCGAGTCGGTCTATCAATCGATTGTCAGCGATCGGCCACCGATCAGTCACCCGTGAGCTGTTCACGGCAAGCCGCTGAGCACTGCCACTGTCGGCTGCTGAGCACTGTAAGCTAACGAGGATCATGTACGAGCACCGAAGCCGCCGCCGAGTCGAATTTGCCGACACGGATATGGCAGGCATTGTCCACTTTTCACGTTTCTTCGTCTTCATGGAGGCGGCCGAGCACGCCTTCCTGCGAGCCCTGGGAACGTCCGTCCACTTCGAGCACGAAGGACGCACGATCGGCTGGCCGCGGATCGAAGCCCAGTGCCGTTACCACAGCCCGGCGCGCCTGGACGACGAGCTCGAGGTGGTGGTCTCCGTGGCCCGCAAGGGTCGCCGATCGGTCACTTGGGGCTTCCGCATCTTGTGCGGCGACCGGCTGGTTGCCGAGGGACGCATCGCGACCATCTGCTGCGCGATTGGCGGCAAGGGCACCGATGGCAAATCCGTGCTCGAGCCAATCCCGATCCCGTCGTTCTTGGCTGATCAGCTCGAAGAGGCACCCCGTGTCGTTCAGGAGGTTCCGGCATGAGCGCATCCCACCGTGAGTCGGTGACCCTATCCGTCACCAACCTTGCCAAGCGCTTCGAGACCACTGGTGGCCGGGGCGGCCACGCGGTCGAGGTGCTGGCCGACGTCGATCTCGCCATGCACGGCGGCGAGGCACTCGCCATTACTGGGCCTTCCGGTTCGGGCAAGAGCACGCTGCTGCACATCGTTGGCACCCTGGATCGTCCGAGCGCCGGCCGGGTGGCGATCGACGGCACAGACCCCTTCGCCCTTTCCGAGCCCGAGCTCGCCCGGTTTCGCAACCAGGCGATCGGCTTCGTCTTCCAGGATCACTACCTGCTGCCGCACCTGTCGGTGCTCGAGAACGTGCTGCTGCCCACCCTCGCCGCGCGGGAGGAGTCACGGGGCGACGGGGCCGACGGCGACGCTCGGGCGCGTACCTTGCTCGACCGCGTTGGCCTCGGCCATCGGCTCACCCACCGACCGGCCGAGCTCTCCGGCGGTGAGCGTCAGCGCGCCGCCGTGGCGCGGGCCCTGATCAACCAGCCACGGCTGCTTCTCTGCGACGAGCCGACCGGCAGCCTCGACCACGATAACGCGCAGGCCGTTGGCGACCTGCTCGCCGAGCTCCACGCCCAGAGCCAGGCCATCCTGATCGTGGTCACCCACTCCGACGAGCTGGCCCAGCGTTTCGAACGCCGGGCATCGATCATCGAGGGGCACCTGCGCGAAGTCGCAGGTGCCTGAGCCCATGCCATGAGCCGCTCTACCTCGATCCTGCGTGCGCTCTGGCATCATCGCTGGACCAGCCTGGCCGTCGCTGCCGGCGCCGCCACCGCCACCGCCGTGCTGACCGGTGCGCTGGTGGTCGGCGACTCTGTGCGCGGCAGCCTGCGTGACCTGACACTCGAACGCCTCGGCGGCATCGACCACGCGCTCATCGGTCAACGCTTCGTGCGCCAGGAGCTGATCGACGAGATCGCTGCCGACGCGAGCCTCACGCCCCATCTCGACCATGCTGCACCGGCCATCTTGCTGCGGGGCAGCATCGAGCACGCCGAGCTACACACCCGCGCCTCGGATGTCGGCGTGCAGGGAATCGACGAGCGGTTCCTCGCCCTCTTCGCAGACGGCGAAGCGGGCGACGTTTCCGCGGGCGGCGTACCCGGCAGCAGCTTCTTCCCCACTGAGTCGACCGGGCCGTTCCCGCCCGTGGTGATCAACGAGAGCCTGCGCAACGCGCTCGGCGCTTCGGTGGGCGACGCCCTCCTGCTTCATCTCAAACGCTGGACCGAAGTGCCTCGGGGCTCCCTCCTCGGACGCAAGGAAACCAACGAAGTCGTCGAATCGACACGTCTGGAGATCGTCTCGGTGATCCCCGACGCTGGCATCGGCCGCTTTGGGCTCGACGCCAACCAGGCCCAGCCCCTCTTGGCCTTCGTACCGCGCGACCGCCTGGCACGTGCCCTCGACCAAGAAGGCGCGGTGAACGCCCTGCTGCTCTCGACGCGAGACGGGGCCAGCCCGGATGAGAACGGTGCCGAGACCTTGGCCAATGAGATCGACCAGGCCCTCACCCGTCACCTGGCACCTGCGGACCTCGGCCTTTCCTTCCACCGTGGCACCGGCGAGGCGGCTGCCGTCGGCCTGGTCGAAAGCGACGAGCTGATCCTGCGCCCGGCGGTTGCCGAGGCCGCGACCGAAGCCGCCCAGCAGGTCGGTCTCGAAGCCGCACCCGTCCTCGCCTACCTTGCGAACACCATCGCGCGCGCCGACGATCCGAGTCGAGAGATTCCCTATGCCACGGTCGCGGCCCTCGACCCCGCGCAGCAGGGCGCGAGCGGGTTCACGGCGGCGGACGGCAGTGCTCTGCCTGTGCTCGAGGATGATCAGATCTTCCTCGGTACCTGGGCGGCCGAAGACCTCGGCGCTGCGGTCGGCGACACGGTTCGCATGGACTACTTCGAGGTCGGTCCGCGCGAGGAGCTGATCGAAACCTCGGCTACCTTCGAGGTCGCTGGCGTTGTCGCCATGACCGGGCTCGGGGGTGACGAGACCCTCGTCCAGGAAGTGCCCGGTATCGCCGGTACCGAGAACATGGCCGATTGGGATCCGCCGTTCCCGGTCGAGCTCGGTCGGGTGCGCCCCAAGGACGAGACCTACTGGGACGATTGGCGCGATACACCCAAGGCCTTTGTCTCGTTCGCAGCGGGCCGCAAGCTGTGGGAGACGCGCTGGGGCAACACGACGTCTCTGCGCGTGCGCATCGGCGGCAGCGGTGATGCGCAAAACGACAGCCGCCTCGATGGCCAACTCGACGCACTGGCCACGGCCACCCTCGACGCAATTCCTCGGGAAAGCTTCGGCCTGGTGTTTCGGCCGATCAAGGCCGACGGACTGAAGGCGTCGGCCGGGGCGACCGATTTCTCGGGCCTCTTCCTCGGCTTCAGCATCTTCCTGATCATCTCGGCCGCTTTGCTCGCCGCTCTGTTGTTCCGCCTTGGGGTCGAGCAACGGGCAGGCGAGATCGGCCTGCAGCTCGCCCTGGGATTTCCGCGCAAGACGGTCAGCCGCCAGCTGCTCAAGGAAGGCACGATCTTGGCGGCCCTGGGCGCGGTGGTCGGCGTGATCGGTGCAGTGGGCTACGGCGCCGGGGTCATTCACCTGCTGCGCACCTGGTGGCTGCCCGCGGTCGGAACGACATCACTCGCCCTACACGTCGTGCCGCTGACCCTGGTCATCGGTGCGGTGGCGTCGATCCTCGTCGTGGTGCTGTCGATCGTCCGGAGCGTCCGCCGCGTGGCCAGTGTCGCACCCACCGCTCTTCTTCGGCGGGTGGTGACGACCGAGAGCGGCACCCAGGGGACCACACGCCTCCGCTGGACTGCCCTGCTCACATTGGCGCCAGCCCTCGGTCTGCTGATCTTCGCGATCGCCACCGACCGGACGCGTGAGCCAGCGCTCTTCTTCGCCATCGGGCCGCTGCTCTTGATCGGCGGCCTTGCGGGCCTTGCACTGCTGGCCGAGCGAAGCACGGCCGCTGCCCGGGCCGGTGCCGGCGCCATGACCCGGCTCGGCGCATCGAACGCGCGCCGCAACCGGGGCCGCAGCTTGCTGGCCGCTGGCCTGGTCGCGACCGCCACTTTCATGATCGTCACCGTGGCGGCCTTTCAGCACGACTACAGCCAGGAAACCCTCGATCGCTCGAGTGGCTCGGGCGGCTTCGCGCTGGTGGCAGAGTCCGAGGTCCCGCTGCTCTACGACCCGTCGACAGACGACGGCCGCTTCGCCCTCGGTCTGCCGACCAGCGGTGACGACGGCGAGCTGCTGGCCGACAGCGGCATCATTCCGTGCCGTCTGCTCCCGGGCGACGATACGAGCTGCCTGAACCTCTATCGGCCGACCGAGCCGCGTATCCTCGGGGTACCGCCGGAGCTGGTCTCGCGGGAGGCCTTCCGCTTCGTCAAGACGTTCGAGCCGGTGCCTGATGGCGTGAGCCCGTGGACCCTGCTCGACCGAACGTTCGACGACGGCGCCGTGCCCGCGATCGGCGATGCCAACTCCATGCAGTACATCCTCAAGCTGCCGCTCGGTGGCGACTTGATCGTCCCCGACCAGCGCGGTGGCTCGGTCACCCTTCGGCTGGTGGGTACCTTGGCAACGAGCATCTTCCAGAGCGAGATGCTCATCGCCGGCGAACGCTTCGTCGAACATTTCCCGCAGCAGGAGGGTCTGAGCTACTTCTTGATCGACACACCAGCCGACCAGGAAAGCCGCGTCAGCGAAGCACTCGAGGCGGGGCTCGCCCCGTACGGCTTCGATGCCGTGCCGACGCGCGAGAAGCTGGCCGCTTTCCATGCGGTTCAGAACACCTATCTCTCGACGTTCCGCACCCTCGGTGGGCTCGGTCTGCTGCTCGGCACACTCGGCTTGGCGGTGGTCCTGCTGCGCAATGTGATCGAGCGTCGCAGCGAGCTCGCGGCCATGCGCGCCTTCGGCTTCCAGAAAGGCTGGCTGACGCGCCTGGTGGTGGTAGAGAATGGCATTCTGCTGCTTTGCGGGCTGGCGCTCGGCACGGTCGCTGCACTGGTCACGGTCTTGCCCCAGCTCCTTGCCGAGGGCTCCCACGTACCCTGGTCGCCGATCGCGTCGACGCTCGGCATCATTCTCATCGTTGGTCTCACGGTGTGCGCGGCCATGGCGGCCGGCGCCCTGCGGACACCGCTGCTCGAGGCGCTCAAGGCCGACCGGTAGCCAGCATTTCTTCCTTCAGCCATCTCACGGAGACGCTCGTCCCATGAAACTCTGGATTCTCTTCGTCGTCGGTGCCGCCCTCAGCTGGGGCGCCTATGTGCCTACCCTTCACCACGGCCAGACCTTGCTCAAGGGTGGCGCCCTGCGTGCCTTCCTGTGCGTCGGCGTCGCGTACTTCGTGACAGCGGTGGTGGTGCCGCTGATCTTGCTGACCGGTGCCAAAATGGAGCCCATGGAGTTCAACCAGGCCGGTGTCACGTGGGCCACTTTCGCTGGCGTGCTCGGCGCTGCCGGTGCCCTGTGCATCATCCTGTCGCTCAAGACCGGTGGCTCGCCCATCTACGTGGCACCGCTCGTCTTTGCCGGCGCGCCGGTCGTCAACGCCTTCGTCAGCATGGCCTGGCACAAGCCCAAGGCTGCCCCGGAGCCGTGGTTCTGGCTCGGCCTGGCCATGGCCGCGATGGGCGTTGGCCTGGTTCTCCGCTTCAAGCCGTAAGCGCCCACCCCTCGCCGCCCGCGTCGTTCCGCGGGTGGCGGCCGCACTCCGGCTTCCATGCCGTCCGCGCCTGCTCGCCCTACCCCGTCGCCACCACGCTGTAGTGCTCCACTTCCGGCTCAAACTCGAGCAGGAAATCGCGATCTTCGGGGTAGTACTTCGCCCTCAGAATGTCTGCGCCCGCGAAGGCCCGAATTGCTTCTTCGGACTCCCAGCGCGTGACCGTGAGGAAGTGGGTGACGTCCCCCTCGTCACGGCGCAGGACCCCAACTTCGACAAGGCCGGCCACCGAGCGATAGTCCGGAATCGCTCGATCCTCGAGAAATCGCGCGTACGCGTCTGCCTTGCTCCGCTCCGTCCGGCCATGCCAGATACGAACGATCATGCGTGCTGTCCTGCCTGTCTTTCGAAGCATCCCTCGACGGGTCAGACGGTGCGAGTGAGCTGCTGCGTGTTGTTCGGGATTGCGCCCTTCGGCGAGGGCTCGCACCGAGAGCGCCTTCGCTCCGTCGCCACCATCCCGCAGCGACGTAAAATGCCCATAGAGAAAGAGGATGCCGAACACGAGTGTCACGATCAACCCAAGGGCAGCCATATCCATCGGCACCAGCGCGGCCGTGAGAATGGTCCCTCCAAGGAACATCAGAGCGACTGAGATCTGCCTCATCGAGGCTCCTGTGCAAGCCGGCGAACGATCGAGCCGGAGCTACGATCCGAGGCGGAGACGAGGCCACACGGGATCAAGGTCTTCGCCCCTCGACGTAGGCCGCGGGAATTGACAGGCAAAGACCTTCCTCACGCTCTCGAGACTTCCGATTCAGCCGAGCTTCGAGGTCTTCGAAGACCCTAGCCTCTCGACCCGTTCCGCGTAGCACGCTCATCCAACCATCGAGGAAGCCCACTCGGCTCAAATAGGCTCGCAAGAACGCACTGCCGTCAGCATAGCGAAGCGAAAACGTGTCCGTGTGATGGTCGGTAACCTCGAGGCCGGCCCCTGAGAACAGGTCGTGGAGCCCTTCGATCGTCGCGCGATGGGCTTGATGCTGCTGGAGTTGCGCGACCCGATCCGCGTTGCCTGTATCGATCAGCGTCTGTTCGTAGAGCCGGTAGAACTCGCTCATGTGCCCGACGAGATTCGTGGTCAGGGCGATCCGCCCTCCCGGCTTGCAAACGCGACGACACTCCGCCATCACGGCCGCCGGCTCATCGAAATTGTTCATGCCCAAGTTCGACACGATGAGATCGAAGAAACTGTCGTCGTACGGCATCTTCGCGGCATTGCCGTGGGCAACCTGCACGTTCGTATTTCCACGCACACGCGCTTTCAGCCGGCACCTTTCCACGGCGTGATCCCAGGAATCAATGCCATGGATCGTGCACGTTGGCCCCAGACGGTCCGCCAACTCCAGAAGCGGAAACCCCGTCCCACAGCCAACGTCGAGGCACGTGAGTCGCGGCGCGAGAGGAAGATGTCGAAAAAGAAGCTGCCCAAACATCGAGGACCAGTACGATAGATCGTCGAATGTCTCGGCAACCTCCGCGTTTGCAAAGTCTGCCTGAAAGTCTAGATAGTCCGTCATTCTGTGTCGCCTAACGCGCAAGCAATCCGAGACTGCCGGGGCCTAGCACGTCTTCTTTGAAGTCTGCTCTTCTTGCCTTCTCGCTCTTCCCGCTGGGCTGGATACGCGTTGAGGACGCCACGCGCTCTTTCGAGCCCCTGTCTCACGTGGTTACCCATCTCTCGCGTCTATGCTGTCGTTGAAGTCATCGTAGCATCCTGATTTCGAGGCCATACAAATCGTCGCCGTCCGTCGCGCCCGTCGAGCTCACATGACGGTCTTGCGAACGCAACCCGCCAAGTCCGAATTGCAACCCAAGGGTTGCGTTTTAGAATCCGAACCACTAGACTACATGCAACCAGGAGGTTGCACAATGAACCAGGCTGATCAGGATCGAATCGAGAAGGTTGTCGAGCTCGCAGCACCGGTCTCTCGCGTGTGGCGTGCGCTCACGAACCACGAAGCGTTTGGGCAGTGGTTTCGCGTTCGACTCGATGGCCCATTCGACGTTGGTAAAGCCACGACCGGAAACATTACCTACCCCGGCCACGAGCACATGAAGTGGGAGTCGGTGACCGAGCGCATGGAACACGAGCGGCTGTTCGTTTTCTCTTGGCCACCCAGCGCCATCGATCCCGAAACCCCCTACGGAGACGATGCCAAAGTCGTGGTGGAGTTTCGTCTACAGCCGAGCGAGCAGGGCACGCGCCTGACCATCACTGAAACCGGATTTCTGCAGTTTCCCGACTCGAAACGCCTCGAGATCCTTCGCTCGAACAAGCAAGGCTGGGACCTGCAGGCCCAGAACATAGCCGAACATGTTGCAGGCTGAACGGAGAGACGAAGCTCCGGCTGACATGTTTGCGGCCCTGGGCTGTGTCACACGCCTCGAGCTGGTCTCGCGGCTCGGTGACGGCAGCGAACATTCGATTACCGATCTGGCAGATGGACTTCCTCTGACACGCCAGGCGATCACCAAGCACCTTCGGGTGCTGCACCATGCCGGCCTCGTCGACAGCAGGCGTGTCGGCCGGGAGAGTCGATTCACCATCCGGCCCGGGTCGATCACTCACGCTCGGGACTACCTCACACGTATCTCGGAGCAATGGGACGCGGCCATTGCAAGGCTGCGGACGGTTGTCGAGTCGTAGGCCTGCGGCGCCCCCGTACGCTGCGACAGAAGCGCCTGATCAGGCTGTTGTGGAGTGCAGCGGCAGTTCAACCTTCAGCCAAAGCAGAGAGTCCTTCTGCTCGAGCGTATGCTTCTCCTGCTTTGCCGTCATGACGCTCGAGGGCTTGGAGCAAGACTTCGTGCATCTCATCCGATTCAGCGTTCCGTGAGCATTCGAGCGCAGAGACTCCCTTGCTGTTGGTCGTTTCTACGCGGGCTCCGGCCTCGATCAGCACGCTTGCCGCCCCAATTGGATCTTTCTTCTTTGCTGGGCCATGCTGGCCAGCTCCAACTACAGCCCAATAGAGCGGTGTTGCACCGAACTCCGTACATCTAGCTTCAAGCTCGGCCCCATATTGGATCAACATCTCAACGGTGGAAGGGAGGCCCACTGATGCCGCCCAATGCAGTGGTCGAGCCCCAAAGACCGCGACCGCTTCTACGTTGGCACCCGAACCAATGAGCAACCGTGCCACTGAATCCGCCCCGAGCGAAGTGGCTCCGATCAACGGGCTCTCTCTTCCGTCCGTCCCTTCGACAAGGGCGCCGTGTTCGAGGAGAAGCGCAGCAATCTCGGATGCTCGGGCGTCTTCCAGCCAACCGTTGAATACGCAGTCACACACATAGTGAAGTGGGTCAGATGCGTTCTTCTGGTTGAGAAACCACTCGATCTCTCGATTAGCCAGTTCAGGTTCGGACGCCAGAGCGCCTCTCAGCCCTCGAAGATCCCCGGCTTCAATCAGCAGCCGAAACTGTTCACCGCTCATATCTCAGTATCTCTCGCTCGATTGAAGTTGACCATCGTCTTGAGATTGGCGGCTCTCCATGAACCGAATCATGGTTGGTGTCAATGGGCGCCGGCCAGAGACGTCTACTTCTAGGTTACGCACGAACCACTCTAGATCGAATGTTGACGCCGAGCCTCTCTGATCCGAGCCCGTACGGCAACACTGAGTCTCGTTTCCTCGGCTTGTTCAAAAACACTCCCAAGCGTACGCCTTTCATCCTCATCGATTTCGCCGTCCCTCAGCGCAAGCCCAAGAAGAAAGTTCAGTTCTCCCATATCAACTGTGCCGTCATTGGCGAAGATTCTAATCGACGAATAGGCGAGCTCAAGGTAGCTAGACCCCTCGGCTTCTGATCGTCCATTTCTCACGTCTTTTTCCTTTTCTTGTATGGGGGGTACTCAACACTCACCGACTGGCCGCAGCGATGCAGCCCCGTCCGATTCTTGCAAGGGAAGCGGCCTCGTTCGAACCGCGCCTTGAAGCCATCGCTTCCGCAAGGCCAATCATGACGAGTGTTTCATAGCCCGAGATCTTATCAATCGCATATTGAAGCGCTCTCATCCTTCCACCCTGAAAGCCAAGAACCCACTGGCAAGGGGCCGCCTCGTACGGAGCCAGATCAGCACATCCCTCTCTCGGCGGCAAAGCCTGTTGGAGGTCCCTGTGGTCGGTCGATAGTCCATGAATAGCCTACTCCTGGGCCCTTCCAACTATTCGATTGAGCTACTCGCCGCCGACCAGAGTTTCTATGCTTCCCAATCGCTTGCCGTAGCAAGCTCGCCTCAAAGGCCTATGGCGCATAGCAACCCAGAGCACGTCGCATCGTGGTGCGGAAAAGCGAGACCTCGGCGAGAGCCTCTGTCTCGCCGAGTCGCGTTCTCGAACGGCTTTCGCCTGAGTGGTGGAGGCGTCTTCCAGTCGAGGGTCGCCAGGGCCATGCTCATGGACTCTGCAGGTGAACGGCGAGCAGCGGACGACGTCGCGCGGACTCACTCGGCCGATGGGCGGAGCTTCAGGTCGACCCAGACAAGGCGATGATCGCTCGCAGCTCGAACTTGCTCGCGGAGGGTCGCAGTAGCCTCGTCAGGGCCCGGCCAGAAGACGCCGCTGCGGACGACACGAAGGTCGACGCTCGGCAGGGCGTAGTCGGCGCGGCCGAAGCTGGCTGTGCGTTGGGCACGAGCACCAGCGTACTCCCGCTCGTTCAACTCGGCACCGGTGGAACGCTGGGCGGGATCGTGGACTTTGGGGTGAGAGAGGAGTTGGCCGATGGCGGTGGTTTCCAGACCGGATTCACCAAAGGGCGTACCGAGCACGGGATCGGCGTTGAGGTCGCCAAGGATCACAAACGAGGCATCAGCGGCGAGGCCACCTCGCCGGCCGTGATCGTCCACCAGGTAGTTGGCGGCTTCGCCGCCGGTGACGTAATCCTTCCACAGGCGAACTTCATCAAAATTGCGCCGGCCGTTGCGATCTTCGTCACCGTCGAAAACGGGTGGCGTCGGGTGACTGATCAGCAGGTGAAGCGTGTGGCCAGGCAGGGCCGGAGCATCGAGGCGGATCGGCACGTCCCAATGGCTCTTGCTCGAGAGGCGGAAGACCTCGGCTGCTTCGACCGGGTACCACGCGGGCTTGCCATCGTTGCCGTCGGGCATGAGGTTGCCGGGCATGTCCTGCCAGCGAAAACGCTGGAAGGTGCGCACGCGCTCGAGGGCAATTGGCACCTGGCTGAGCAGGGCCATGCCGTATTGCCCCGGATAGCGGCCGAAGCCCCAGGCATCATCGGGACCGTCAGTCGTGCCGTCGCGATTGAAATCTCGGCCACTCGGTACGCCGGTGTTGGTCGGCAGGAAGAGGACGTGTGGATAGTCGATCGCGCGCTGCTCACCTTGTGCGACCTGCAAGTACCGTTCGACGAAACGTCGCGCATTGCGGCGCTCACCCGCGTCGAAATCGATCTCGTTGAGCACCAACACGTGCGGACGCACGTGCTGCACGATCGCTGCGGCCGCCCGGACCTGTGGGTGCTGTCCGCGCCCCAAGGCATCCATGTCGTCGAGTTTCTCGCGACTCAGCTCTTTGACGTTGAACGAGGCGACCCTCAAGACCGAGCGATCAGCCCCTTCCGACGCCAGAGCCGGTACCGCCGCGAGCACGGCGAGGCTGCAAACCGCGCAGAACGATCCAGTTTTCATCGTGCCATCCTCCGGCTGCATTCTACGCGCCCCGGTTCTTGCGGGACGGCCGACCTCCCATCGAATGTCGTCTGCCCCGGCCGTGTGGGGCCGCGTCCCGTGAAGGGAGCCGACGGTGCCTGCCCCACTGGTAGACTGGCAGCATGGCTGTGGCGCCCGCGAAACGACTCCACTCGATCCTTCTTCTCACCCTCCTCGCCACGGCCTGGACCTCGTCCGCAGTGGCTCAGGACCGCTGCCAGCCGGCCCCGGTGTTGGCCCAACGCGTGGCCGAAGGCGACGCTGGCTCGCTGGAATTCGTTGCCGAGCTCGGTCTCGATGCCGAGGCCCTCGAGATCGGGCGGGTCGCGGCGAGCGTACGCGTGCGCCTCGGGGACAACGTTCTACGGCTGATGAGCGGCCCAGGCGGCTGGGCCCAGGTGTGCATCGCCCTGGTCGCCGATACCGATGACGACCTGGTGGTGATTCACAGCGAAGTGATCAGTGCTGTCGACCTCGACCGTGCCGCGGCCTTCGACTACGGTGTCGACCTTGGCCTGCCCGACGACGCAGCCGGTTTGATCGCCGTGATCGAGCTGCCGGCGCTCGGCGTGTGGGGTGCCATGGCGGTCGACGAAAGCGACGGCTTGCTGCCACCACCCGGGCCTGAGGCCGTTCCGATCGAAGGGCCCAAGCCCGCGTGGTACCGCGTCGTCGCCCGGGCCGAGCCCGCACCACCGACCTCCGACACCGGCTCTTCCGTGGTCAAGCTGGTGCCGCCACGGAAACAGCCGGCGACCGGCCCGACCCGCATCTACGCGCTCACCAGCACGCCCGAAGTCGATCGCGTGGAATTCTTCCTCGACGGCAAACGGGTCGGCGGCCGCGGCTTTCAGCCCTACTTCGAGTCCATCCCGCTGGCCAAGCCGGCTCGGCCCCAGACTGTGAAAGCCGTGGCCTACGACCGGCGCGACTTCGTCATGGGAGAAGACGAGCTGGTGGTCAATCCGCGTGATGCACCGTTCCGCGTGACGATCCGCGACTTCGAAGGCGATCCGCAACGCGGGCGTGTGACCATTCAGGCCGACGTTGCCGTGCCCCAAGGCGCCGAGCTCGAGCACGTGGAGATCTACCGCAACGAGACCGTGATCGAACGCTTCGACGGGCCGCCATTCCGCGCCGAAGTCCCGACCCCGACCGTCGGCCCCACCGACTATGTGCGGGTGGCGGCGGTGCTCACCGACGGCCGAGCCATCGACGACGTCATGCTGCTGCTCGCGCCCGACTTGACCGAGAACGTCGAAGTCAACCTGGTACCGATCTTCGCCGTGGTCGAAGGGGCGCGCGGCAAGCCCTTGCGTGACCTCTCCCGCGAGGACTTCTCCATCACCATCGACGGTGCGCCGCAGGCGATCGAAGCATTTCGGTTCGCCGACGACGTGCCCCTGGTGCTGGGCCTGGTGGTCGACACGTCGGGCAGCATGACCCTGGTGATCGAAGATACGCGCCGCGCCGCGGTCGGCTTCCTGAGCAAGATCTTGGGCGAGGACGATCGCGGCTTCGTGGTCGACTTCGACAAGCAGCCTCGCCTTCGTCAGGCCACCACCGGCGACACCCTCGACCTGCTGCGCGCCGTCGGCCAGCTCGACGCCCAAGGCGAGACCTCACTCTACGACGCGATTGTCTTCTCCATGCTGCAGTTCGAACGCGAGGGGGGTCGGCGAGCGCTGGTCGTGCTCACCGACGGCGTCGACCTCGAAAGCCGTTTTGGTCCCCGCGACTGCATCGCCTACGGCCAGCGCCTCGGCGTGCCGATCTACCTCATCGCCATGAAGACCCTGGGCGGCGAGAAGTTTCCCCGCAAGGTTCTCGAGCGGGTCACCGGCCAAACCGGCGGCGGCCTCTACCTGATTGACTCGATCGAAAACCTGCCCGCCACCTACGAGACCATTGAAACCGACCTCCGCAGCCAATTCGCCCTGTCGTTCTACACCGACCAGGATCTGACCGCCAAAGAACGGGCCACGATCGAGGTGGAGGTCGCCGTCCCCGATTCGAACGTGCGCGTGGTCGTGGGCAGCGGCCCGACACCCTGAAGCCCAAACGCGCTTCCGGGACCCGGCCCGCCGGTTCGATCACCTGCTAGGCCCTCGAACGAGGCCCCGTCGCAAAGCGTCCCATGACTGCTGTGCAGCGCTCCGAGCATGCTGCAGCGGGTCGGCATCGGGCGCTCGAATCAAAATCTGACTAAAAAATACTCAAGTCTTGGAATATCGAACCATACCTGCGCGTTAAGCACTCATGTATGGCCGAGAGACCGCGACGCACGATGAAGCGGCGACTCGGAGATTCACACTACGGAGGCACAGACATGACCCACGCACTGACACGCAACAGCTCTTCCCCCTCGATCTTCTTTGGCGACCGCGACCCCTTCGGCACGCTGGTCAACAGCTTCTTCCGCGGCTGGCCCCAGGCGACATCGGATCTCGACGAGCCGACGTTCACCCGTGGTTGGGTTCCGGCGGTCGACATTCGCGAGACCGCGGAGGGCTTTTCGCTGACCGCCGAGCTGGCCGGAATCGCCAAGAAGGACATTGAGATTTCCTTGGACAACGGCGTCCTCACCCTACGCGGCGAGCGCACCTTGGCCGAGGACACCAACAAGGATGACTTCCGCCGAATCGAGCGCAGCTACGGCAGCTTCGAGCGGTCCTTCCGCCTGCCTACGGGCGTCGATGCGAGCAAGGTCGAGGCACATTTCGACAACGGCCTGCTTACCCTGAACGTGCCGAAGGCTGAAGCGGCCAAGGCGCGCACGATCAAGCTGACCTGAGCACCGAAGCGCACGGTACGCGGCTCCGCAGCGCCGGTTCGAGCGCTTCACCCGCGTCGCCGAATCGGCCCGACAACATCTTCTCTTGCAAGGCCCGTCCACTTTGGCGGGCCATTTTTCTGCCCGGGAAGCAGGGCGTGCGCGTTCAGCCGCCGAGCGGCGACTCGTTCTCGAGCAGCGTACGCATTTCGTCGAAACGCGCCTGCTCTTTCGGATCAGGCTGCGGGTATCGAAGGTCGAGCTGTTCGAGCGCGCTGACGATGATCTCGGCCACATCCGCGCGCATGCTCGGCTTGTCATCGGCCGGGATCGAATACCAGGGCGCCCAGGACCGTGAGGTCGCGGCGAGCGCTTTCTGGTAGGCCAGCTGGTAGTCCGGCCAGAAGCCACGCTCACGCACGTCCCCCGACGAGAACTTCCAATTCTTGTGCGGCTCGTCCAAGCGTGCCAGGAATCGCCGCTTCTGCTCCGCGTGGGAGACGTTGAGAAAGAACTTGAGGACCACGGTGCCGTTGCGCGCCAGGTGGAGCTCGTGATCGCGGATCGACTGGTAGCGCTGCTCCCAGATGGTCTCGGGGACAATGTCTCGAGGCAGATTCTGCCCGCCGAGATACTCGGGATGGACGCGCACCACCAACACTTCTTCGTAGTAGCTGCGGTTGAAGACGCCGATGCGCCCGCGCTCGGGAAGACGCCGCACCGAGCGCCACAGGTAGTCGTGCTCGAGCTCCTCGGTCGACGGCACCTTGAAAGACGAGACCTGGCAGCCCGCGGGGTTGACGCCGGACATCACGGCGCGGATGGTGCTGTCCTTGCCTGCCGCGTCCATGGCTTGGAAGACCAAGAGAAGCGCATGGCGATTGTCGGCATAGAGCACGCGCTGGAGCTCGTCGATCCGGTCGACAAGCTCGGCCAGCCGCTTCTTGTTCGCCTTCTTGCTGGCCTTCCGATCAGCGTCAGGTGCTGTGAGCGATGCTGGGAGCGTCGACGCGGTGCTGATTTCGAAGCTGCCGTCGAACGGCACGAGATGGCGATGCGGAGGTGCTTCGAACATCGCCCTAGGCCGCCTTTGCGCTTGCGCGGCGCTTGAAGGACCAGGTGAAGGAGAAGCGCGCGACCTCGACGCCATTGGCCATGCGGCCAACGGTCTCCACCGTTGCCGTGGCGGGTTCGCCATCGTTGACGGTGCGAGAGACGGCCTCGCGCAAGGCCCCGCCTTGCTCACAAACGAACGTCGCGCGATCGGTTGCCTTTTTGCCGAAAGTCGCTTGAAGATCGACGATCAGCATGGCCACGCTACCCGGTGCACAGGACACCGCATGCATCGCCAAGGCACCAGTGGACAGCTCGGCGGCCATGGCCTGAGCCGCAAAGTAGGTGGAGCGAAAAGGGTTGGTCGTCCGCCAGCTATACGGTACCGATACCGCACATTCGTTGCCCTCGAGGCGATCCACCCGCAAACCGGCGATGCAGCCGAGCGGCAAGCTCTTCAGCATGAAGAGGCGCATCAGGAACGGATTGGTCATCCGCTGGCGCAGCTTCTCGCTCCGCACCGATTCGTTGGCGATCGCCTCGCGTTCAGGGCGCGGCGCTTCGGCGGTGGAGGTCGTAGCCTGATCCATGCAGTCTCCTTCTCGGGCAGGGTCCGCGCGCAGTGTATCGCGCCGATGCTGCCCGACCGTATCCCGGCGAAGGCGAAGAACGGGCTCGCTCAATCGAAACGATCGAGGCGAAAGCGCCCGAGATCCGAAGATGGTTCCGCGCCCATGGCGAGATCCGCGGTGAGCTCACCGACGACCGGGCAGAACTTGAAGCCATGCCCGGAGAACCCTGCCGCGATCACGACCTGAGACCAGTCCGGGTGGTGATCGAGGATGAAGTCGTAGTCCGGCGTGTTGGTGTAGAGGCAGGTGGTTTCGTGAACCGGATCGGTGTCGACGTGTGGCAGCCGCTCGGCGACCCACTCGCGGACGCTGTCGCGCAGGCCCGGCTCGAAGGCCCGAGGCGCATCCGGATCGACCGGCGGGCCCGTACGGTGCCAGCCACATTTGACGCCACGAACGGCGACCATCGGCATGGCATAGAAATTCGGTTCCCCGTGGTAGTCCATCACGGTCGGCATTGCGTCGAGCTCGTGGCTGGGTACCGTTTCGGGCCCGGCCGCGGCGGCCGGTGTACGTGGTGGGAAAAAGGCAAGCTGCTCGCGGGTGACCGTCAGTGGCAAGTCGAGGCCGATCTGCGCGGCCAGTGGCTTGTTCCACGCGCCGGCGGCCAACACCAACCCGTGCGCCGTGTAGCGCTTGCCCGACTCGGTGCGCACCACCACGCCATCGGCCTTCAGGTCGATGCGCGCGACCCCCGTTCCGGTGACGAAGCTGGCACCGGCCGCGGCCGCTTGACGCCAGAAGGCAGCGAGCGCCAGATCCGCACGAATCACGGCACCCTCCGCCTGGTAGATCGCCGCGCTGCCGGCAGGCATGGCCAGCTGCGGGAAACGCTGGTGGACCGCATCCGGATCGAGGCGCTCGAAGGCCAGCCCCTGTTCCTCGAGCGCCGACCCGATCTGCGCCAAGACCTCGCCATCCGCCGGTCCCAAGTCGAGCCCGCCAGTGGTTTCGAGAAGCTTCGCACCCGAGCCTTGCTCGAGCGCGCGCCAGGCCGCATAGGCGCGACGAATGAGCTCAGCATAGCCCGGCTCCGCATAGCTGTGACGAATCAGCCGGCCGTCACCGTGGGAGCTGCCCTGGTCGTGTCCCGGCGCCAGCCGTTCGATGACCCGGACCTGACAGCCTCGACGCGCCAAGGCGAGGGCCGTGGCCATGCCCATGGCGCCGCCGCCGACGACAATGATCTTTCGTTTGGCCATGCAGCTCTTTCTCCGGGTCGAAACGCGTTCGCGGACGGCAATGCGGGCAGGGTTCCAGGCTTCCGTCCGGGCTCAGGGATTCCGGCGGCCTCAGGGATCGCGCCGGTAGGTCGGTGCCAGGGTCACCCGCCAGATAGCCTGCTCGATTTCGATGCCCGCGCTGACCACGGTCACCAACAGCTCATCACCCTCTGGTCCCCAGGCCAGGTCCGTGATCAGTGCCTGCTCGAGCGCATGATCGCTCTCCGGATCGTTCCAGAACGTCAGCCGCTGTTGCTCCCCGCCATCCGCGCTCATGATCCACAGATCGCTGCGCCAAGGCAAGCGACGCTGGTCCGGCGCCAGGGGTGCGATGCCCTGCTCTGAAGCCCAGACGATCCGCTGGCTGTCTGGGCTGTACCGCCCGAGGTCGTCACGAATGCCCGGCGAATCGGTCAGTGGCACGGTGTTCCGGGTCTCGAGATCGACACGCACCAGGTCGAGCCCGTCTTCCCCGACACCCGGCGGGAGGCGCGTGATCAGGAGCCCACGGTCGTCGGGGGTGAATTCTTGGGCCAAATCGAACCCGGCAGCGCCAGCCTCGATCAGCGACACCTTGCCCAAGCGCGGCGTACCCCGCCGCACCCGCCACTCGGCGACCCGTGTCGCCCATTGGCCGATCACGCGGTTTCCGCGGGTGCTCACCCGCTCACGCCAGAGAATGTGGTCGGCCTCGTTCGAGAACACCGCGCCGAGAACCGCACGGCCATCTTGTTGAAGCTGGGTGAGCTGCCACTCGGCCTTGCCATCCATCGACACCACCCACAGGTCACTGTGCACACCGCGCAGCGGCAACGCCATCTCGATGATGCCTTGCTTCAAGCGCTTGGCGTTCTCCTGCACCTGCACGACGATGAACTTCCCCGCCGGATCCACCACCGGATCGAGGACGTGCCGCTTGTGGAAGGCATAGTTGTCGCAGGTGATGCAGCGGTCGACCAGGCCATCGGACCCGGCGAGGTAGATGTCGTAGAAGCCGTCAGCATTCGGGCGATCGAAAACCACGCGATCGTCGCGTCGATTCCAGTCGAGCCGTCCCGCATTGTCGGTCGCCAGCCGGACTTCGACGACATCGCGATGCCCAGGCTTGCCGACGATGTGCGCGGTTTCGATGATCGGCTCTTGGGCCTGCACGGCCGAGGCGATGAAGAACGAACCCAACATCACGGTGGCCATGCCGAGCGCGAATGCCTGCGTTGTGGCCTGGGCCGAGAGCCGGTTCAGGGAAGGGCGTTGATTGAGGTTGCGATGAGCCATGGTCGAGGTGCGTGCAAAATCCATGCGATGAGTGATCCGGCTCCACGCCGGAATCGGATGGGCCATGCGCTGCACGAATTCCGAGCCTACCGCAGGTTTCGCCGTCACTGACGTCGGATCACCGACCGCGGATCGTCGTCATGCTGCGTGGACCCGTTGGGCGACACCCATGCCCCTTCGCGGGGACGCCGACACCGGTCAGCGGCTCTGGTAATGTCCACCCATGTCGCAGACCATTGCGCGTGCCGACGTTTCCCATCGCCGCCGACTCGCTGTCGCCACCCTGGCTGCACTCGCGGCCGGTGCCTATGGCATCCACCGCCTGGCTACCGAGCTGCAGGCGTTGAATGCGCTCGCGGACACGGAGCCGCAGCAGGCCGCCGACCGCTACCTCCAGCTCGCCAAGTGGGTGCTCGCGGTACCCGCGATCGGCCTCGCGATCAGCGCCTTGCTGCTCATCCGCCTCGGCATCCGTGCTTGGCAGAGCGAGCTCTTTCCGCCTCCAGGCGCACGTCTGCTGGCCGACCAGCCGCTGGCCACCGGCTCTGATGCCAAGCGCCGGGCGCGCACCGTCATGGTCTTGGGCGGCCTCGCCCTGGTCGGGGCGCTCATTCTTCCCTATTTCGTCTACAGCCGCCTTCGCGACGTTCTGGCCGCCGCCGCGGCCAGTGGCCTCGGCGGCTGAGCAACTCTCCTCGGCGCCTACTCCGCCGTCTATTCCGGCGCCCGGCCGAGATCACCGTCGTACTCGGCCACGATGTAGGCAAGCGTGACGTGTGCGGCGACGTTCTGGCGCAGGGCTTCGGGGTCGACCTTATCGAGGGTGTCCTCGATCGTGTGGTGGATGTCGAAGTAGGCGGAGCCATCTTGGGACAGGTCGAAGACCGGTACGAGCGCCTGGCGCAGGGGGCGTAGGTCGGCGCCACCGCGCGCCCGGTTGCCCTGCGGCTCGATGCCGAGCGGCGCCAGGAGCTTGGCGAGATCGTCGATCACCGGCAGGCGATCGTCAGGCACGCGCGAACGCAGCGCCCAGACCCGACCGGCACCGAAGTCCGCTTCGACGCCCGCAACGTGCTTGTCCATGGCGTCGGCGTAGCGTTCGCCGTAGGCCGTGGCACCGGAGAGACCGAACTCTTCGTTGGCGGTGAGCAGCACGCGAATCGTCCGCCGGGGTCGCTCGGGCAGCTCGGCGATCAACTTGGCCGCCGCGGCCACGATCGCGCAGCCCGAGCCATCGTCGACCGCACCCATGCCGAGGTCCCAAGAGTCGAGGTGCGCGGCCAGAATCACGATCTCATCGGGCCGCTCCCGCCCCACCACCTCGGCAATGACATTGGCGGACTCGGCGGTGCCCAGATCGCGGGTCGTCAGCTCGTAGTGAAAACGCACCGGCTTGCCGCGGCGCATCTGCGCGGCCAACAAGTCGGCGTCGATGTTGGAGAGGGCGGCGGCGGGGATCTTGCGCACCCCTTCGCGGTAGCGCATGCCACCGGTGTGCGCGATGCGGCTGGTCGACGTTCCCGCCGACCGGATCAGCAGACCGACGGCTCCTTTCTCGGCAGCCAGCGACGCGCCGCCGCCACGCTTGGCCACGGCCGCGCCGTAGCCCCTGCCATCGCGGGTTCGTTCCATACGTTCGTCGATGAAAACGATCTTGCCGTCTGCGCCCCCATCACCCAATGCGCCGAGCTCGTCCATGCTCTCGACCCGCAGCACCTCAGCCTCGAGACCGCCTTTCGGCGTCGCGACACTGCCGCCGAGGGCAGCGAGGACGACGGGCTGCGGGAAGGGCGAGACCGTGCGGCCGGTGGCCGTGCCACGGTCCCACTTGGGCACCGTCACCGGCTCCGCGCGCACGTTCTCGAAACCCCACGCCTTCAGGGTGGCGAGCGCCCATTCGACCCCGCGACGATCGCCCGCGGTCCCGGGGAAGCGCGGACCCACCTCGACGGTCAAGCCTTCGACAAAGTCCCAAGCCCGGTCATCCTGGAGCGCCTTGTCCCGCAGCGCAGTGGCCTGGGACACGACAGCCGGGCTCAGCACGGCGAACGAATCGCCATCGGCCTGGACAGGTTCGGGAACCACCAGATTGCCCGCCACGGCGATGGCGGCCAGGATCAGAAAGGTAGCCAAGGTCCTGCCCCGAGCCCTACCTCGATTTTGGGGCAACAACGCCCTGGTCCGACGAGAGACCCGAATACGCGTGGTCGACATGCTGTTTCTCCTTGACGTGACGTCGCGCATGGTAACGCAAGGCGCACGATCGAGCGGCAAGACTCGCCCCCAGACCGCGCGGCCGGTACGATCAGGCCATGGCGCACAATGATTTCCGTTCCGCTCGCCGTCGTGCGGGCTCGTGCAGGGTCCAAGGTCTGATCCCGCGTCTCCCACTCTGCCCAAGCCTCAGCCCAATGAACCGCCTCCTGCTCGGCTTTCTGCTCGTCGTTGGTCTACCCGCCCACCCGGCTGCAGCCTGGAATGCGACCGGTCATCGACTCGTTGCCCAGCTCGCCTGGGACGAAATGTCCGGGCCCGCCCGGGCGCAGGCCGTGTCCTTGGCCAAGACCGTTCGCCATCCGCAGATTCAGAAAGCAGCCGCACGCGATCAGGATGGCGATGGTCGCGAGGTCTTTCTGGAAGCCAGCCTCTGGCTCGACCAGATTCGCGCATCAGGCTTCGGGCTCTTCGACCGCTGGCACTACGCCAACCTGCCGATCATCGCGCCCGCCGACCGCAACGCGATCACGCCGCCTCCTCAGCACGCGGACAATGCGATGTGGGCGATCGCCACCGCGCGCCGCGCCTTGTCGACCCCGCCGGCGCCACGCCCCACGGGCCAGTCCACCGCACCCGGCCAGCAGGCGGACGGCGCGCGCGCCATGGCGCTGTTGACTTTGCTACACGTCGTCGGTGATCTGCATCAGCCCATGCACGCGGTCTCGCGATTCGATCGCCAGCATCCCAAGGGCGATCGCGGGGGCAATAGCGTGGTGCTGGGTCCGCCCTGGGGCAACCTCCATCGGCTGTGGGACGGCATGGCCGGTGCTTACGGCGCGCGTTCGACCGACAGCGAGATCCGCGAATGGGCGGACAACCTGCGCAAGCGGCATCCCGTGGCACGTATGGGCGCCCGCAACAAGCTCGACCCGACCGTCTGGGCCACGGAGAGCCACCAGCTCGCCGTCGATGCCGCCTACCCAGGACTCACGTCCGGCCAGGTCCCGGACGACGCCTACCTCGAACGCGCCCGAGACATCTCTCGCCAGCGTCTGGTCCTCGCGGGCTACCGCCTGGCCGCTCTGCTCGAGGCCACGCTCGTCGAGTAGCCGAGCAGGCCGGCGTCCTCGTCCTACGGGTCTCAAGTATCGGAAGGGTGGATCCACTTCTCGACGTCTGGCGCCTGGTAGTCCGCGAAGCCGTCGAGTAGCTGTCTGGGATCGGCGGCGCTGGTCAGGATCTGGCGGTGCGCGGTGCGCAGGAAACCTTGCTGCGTGGCGTTGTCGAGCTGTGCCAGGAGCGGGTCGTAGTAGCCCCCGATATTGAGGACTCCGCACGGCTTGGCGTGTAAACCGAGCTGAATCCAGGTCAAGCTTTCGAACAGCTCCTCAAAGGTGCCAATGCCGCCGGGCAGGGCGATCAAGGCATCGGACAGCTCGTACATTCGCTGCTTGCGAATGTGCATGTCGGCGACCACTTCGAGGCGGGTGATGCCTTCGTGCGCCACTTCTCGGTCGCGCAGTGCCTGCGGAATCACGCCAATGACCTCGCCGCCGCCGGCCATCACCACATCCGCGATGATGCCCATCAGGCCGACATTCCCGCCTCCGTAGACCAAGCTCATCTGGCGGGCGAGCAGCTCGGCTCCCAGAGATTCGGCGGCAGCGCGGAAAATGGGGTCGACTCCAGGGTTGGAGCCGCAGAAGACAGCGATACGACGTAGCGACATGAGGGCGCCTTTCGAGTACGACCAGTGGATCCCAGAAGGCGGAACGGTACCAGACCGAAACGCCTGCGGGGCCGTATCGACAGCAGGTGTCGCGCGATGCGCCAACACGGCAGCGCGCGACAGCGATCGTCTCCCATTGTTTACGGCATGGAGCGTCAGGGCAGGGCACCTCGAGGCGATCCGTACGGTACGCTGTCACCGGCCACACTGCTGTCGGCCCATCGTGAGGATTGCCATGGCGAACGTTCCCGCTTCGAATTCCGACCGTCCCTCGAGTCTTCATAGAACGCCCCGTCCACCGCACGCACCGCGGCCTTCGCGCCGGCTCGGGCGGACGCTTGCCGTGCTGCTCGTCATCGCCATGTCTCTGGCGGTGTGGCAGCTCTTGGCCGCCGAAAGCGGGGCAGCAGACGGAGCCAGCCGAGCCCATGGCGACGGTCCCACCAATCGTCTCGCCACCTCGTCGAGCCCCTACCTGCTTCTGCACAAGAACAACCCGGTGGACTGGTACCCCTGGGGCGAGGA
>CALFAM010000191.1 GCA_937948815.1 uncultured bacterium | reverse complement strand
TCGGATGCCTACTTCGCGCTGGCGACTGCCACGGCGCTCTCGGGCGGCGTGACCGCGGATCCGCGGGACGTAGTGGTTTGGGATGGCACCAACTACGCGATCATTTTCGATGGCGCCTCTTCCGGGGTACCCGCGGGGGCCCGGATCGACGCGGTGACGTTGTCGGGCACCACCTTGCTACTGTCCTTCGACATCACGGTGCAGCTAGCCGGCGTGCTGATCGGCGGCGTGCTGATCGCGGACGAGGATCTGGCCACGGCCGGAGGCACCTTCGGACTCTTCTTCGACGCTTCGGCCGCAGGGATCTCGCCGCGCCTCGATCTGGATGGTGCCAGCGTACTCGAGGACGGGCGTTTGGCCGTGTCATTTGACGGTAGCGGGGTGGTCGACGGCATCGCGTTCGATGACGAGGACGTCTTGGTCACCGACAGCGGCACTGCCTGGGAGCTTCTGTACGATGGTTCGGCACTCGATGCCGGCTGGCGTCAAGCCGACCTCGATGCAGTGTTCGTTGCACCACCACCACCGTTGGACGTCGTCTTCGCAGACGGATTCGAGTCAGGGAACACATCGGTCTGGTCGACGACCGTGCCCTGATCGCGCCCATCAACGGGACAGACCGTCGAACCAGATAAGCTCATCTGATCGACGGCTGAAACGTTCACGCGCTGCGGCCCGTTGCCCGATCGATTGTTCGATCCGGTAGCGGGCCTTTTTCGTTGCGAGCGCCTTAGCTTTGGGCGTTGTTCAAACGTTCGAGATTCTGGGCGGCGCCGCGGTCGTTCGGATTGACGCTCAGCACGCGTTCGAGCAGAGCGCGCGCCTCGTCACGGTTGCCCTGGACGATCAGCAAGACGGCCAGATCGTTCATCGCTGCGAGGTGCTGATCGTTGAGCTCCAATGCGTGGCGCAGATCGCCTTCGGCACCGTCGAGGTCCTTGGTCGCGAGCCGGACCGCGCCCCGCTGGTACCAGGCATCGGCGAAGCTCGGCGATTTGCCCAGCGCGCGCTCCACGGAGGCGAGGGCCTCGTCATGGCGGCCGAGCAAGAGCAGAATGCGCGACTCGGCCAGACGCGGCCGAGGATCTTCGGGAGACAGGGCGAGCTCGGTCCGCACGACGCCGAGAGCGGCTTCGAAGCGTCCCTCGCCAATGAGCTGAGAGGCCTTGCGAAGCTCACGGCCTGTGGCGTCCTCTCGGTCGTTACTCGTGCGGTTCTGGCGCTGCAGCACGCTTCCCTCGGCGTCGGCCAGGGTACGAAATTTGGCTAGGGCCTGCTCAGCCTCGTCGCGGCGGCCGAGGCCGGTGAGGGCCTGGCCGAGGCTTTGCCAGGCTTCCTTGGCGTTTGGGGCGAGCTGCGTCGAGGTCTCGAGCACGGGCAGCGCCTCGTCGTGCCTTCCAGCGGCGACCAGATAGCTTCCGAGCGCGCGGGTCATGGCCGCACGGGCGTCGCGAATCGTCGGCGTCATGTCGGTGCCCAGACCTTCTAGCAACGGCTGGCGGAAGGGCTCGAGGGTCGCGATCGCGGCTTCGACATTGCCGCTCTGGTACTCGGCCTTGCTGAGCTTGTAGGCGGTCATCGGATCCTGCGTGAGGTCCCCGAGAAGGTCGCGCGCGGCCGTCGCATTGCCGAGCTCGAGCTCGACATCTGCCAGCAGGCGATGGGCGTCGACCAGGATCTCCTCGGGCAGGTTGGCGCCGATCAGCGGCTCGAGCATGCTGCGGGCGCCTTCCGGTTCTCCCTTGAGCAGGAGGAGTCGACCCCAGAGCAGGCGGACGCGAGAGTCGATCTGAGGCAAGTCGGAGAGAAGCTGTTCGGCTTCATTGACGCGCTGCAGCCGGACGGCCGCGGTGGCTGCCGCCAGGCGCGCCTCGGTGTCTTCCGGATTCGCCAAGGCGACCGGGCGCAGGAGGCGGTACGAATCGACCACCAAGCCCTGGCGCGTACGAATGAACCCAAGGAGGCGCGCAGCCGGGCTGACCGGCGCGAGGCTTGCCGCCTTGGTCAAGTAGCGCTCGCCATCCGCGCTTCGGCCGACGGCGAGCGCCGCGCGAGCCGCGTTGTAGAGCATGGCTGCGTCTTCGCCTTGCTTTTCGAGCAAGGGCTCGAGCACGGCGAGGGCTTGCTGTGGACGCTCCCCCTCGACGTATGCGGCGCCGAGTAGGGCGCTGACCTGAGGCGGTGCGTCGGGTCGGCGGCTGAGCGGCTCGAGCAGGTCGATCGCTTCCTCGAAGCGGTTCCCCTGGAGGGCCTCGACGGCAGTACCCAAGGCGCTTGCGATGGCGTCGGCTTCCTCCTCGCTCATGGCGATGTCCTGAGTGTGGAGGCTCGAAGCCAAGCCGCCGCCGGCGAGCAGGAAGACGAGAAGTAGATGTTTCGATTTCATGATCGGATCCTGGGAGGAGGGCCTGAAGCGCTGGCCAAGGGTCTATCGTACCGATCCGGCGTGATTGTGGGAAGCCTGGCCAGGCCGCAGTGGGACGGGCGGGGCTTCGACGGTGACCAGTGAGGCGTCCTTCTCACGAATCTCGTAGACCTTGCGCGGTGCCAGGTCGCGGGCCACGAAGGGTGCTGCGGACGAGGGCCAGCGAACCGACAGGGAGTCGATGGAAACGGCATCCCCCAGGCCCAGCTCTTGCTGCATGCTGGAGCCGCCGAAGGAGCCGCCGCTGCCGACGACGGCATGAATCTGGCGCGTACGATCGTCAGGCCCCCGTACGACGATGGTGATCCGGGCGCCAATGGCGAACGGATTCGCCCGTGCGCCGCGCAGGCGCAGGGTTACCCAGGCGGAACCCGGGTCGGGAGGCGAATCGCCGTCGCCTGCGTCTTCCGTGGCTGCGGGTGGCGTGAGGCTCGGATTCTCGTAGAGCACGTTGGCGAAAGCATCGTAAGGATAGGCGCCACCGAGCTGCTGAAAGAGGTCTTGGTCGCCATCGCGATCGATGTCGCCAAAGGCGATACCGTGGCCCTTCTGGAGGTGGCCGAAGCCTGCGCTGGTCACGTCCTCGTAGCGCTGACCCTCGACGTTCCGGTACATCACGTTCGGCATCCATGCCTGGGGATTGGGCAGGCCGGTACCCAGGTAGATGTCCAGCCAGCCGTCGTTGTCGAGGTCGCCGAAATTGGCGCCCATGGGCAGCAGCGGGCGGTCGAGACCCCAGTCGGCCGAAACGTCGGTGAATCGAATCGAACTGCTGATCAACTCGCCATTGACCGTGCGCTGGCGCGGGGTGTCGTTGCGATAGAGGACCGGATGGCCGGTGCCGGAAGAGGATCCATCGGAAGACGACCCGTCGCGAGGCGGCTCGGTCAGGTCCAGGTACGACGCGGAGACTGCTGAAACGGGGCTGGAGTAGTCGGCGACGAAGAGATCGAGATCGCCGTCGTTGTCGACGTCGAAGAACCAGGTGGCGAAGCTCTCGCGCGAAGGCTCGGCAACGCCTGCCGTGGCGGCAATGTCTACAAAGCGCGGGATGCCGCGTGGGCCGGTGCCGACTGCGGGGCCGTCATTGCGATAGAGCCGATTGACGCCGATGTTCGACACGAAGAGGTCGAGATCACCGTCGTTGTCGACATCGCCCCAGGTGACGCCCTTGGCAAAGCGGTCGTTGGTGACGCCCGCAGCACGCGCAATGTCGGTGAAGCGGCCGCCATCATTGCGCAGGAGCTGGGACGGAAAGGTCTGGCCACCCATGCCAAAGAGGTTGCGTGGATCGACGGACGACGCTGCCGCCTCGTTGCCAATGTAGAGATCGAGGTCGCCGTCGTTGTCGATGTCTCCCCAGGCAGCGGCCTGTGTGGGATAGGCCGGAACCGCCAGGCCAGCTTGGGCGGTGACGTCGACGAATCGCCCGGTCTTTGCCAGATCGTTGCGCAGCAGCGAGTTGCGTATCTTGCCCTCGGCGCCCAGCCAGGCGCCGCGCAGCACCAGCAGGTCGAGCTGGCCGTCGCCATCGTAGTCAGCGTGGACGATGTTCAGCCCGCCGAGCTGCTGGTCGAGCCCCCAGGCTTTGGCCACGTCCTGGAATCCGCCCTGGCCGTCGTTGCGGTAGGCACGCAGGGGTGCACAGGGGTGCCAGGAAGAGCTGATCAAATCGAGATGCCCGTCGGCATCGAAGTCGTCGACGATCGCGCCACCCGCGTGATCCGAGCCGCTGATACCGAGGCCGTCAGCAAGGTTCTGCCAACGTGCGAGGCCGGGTGCGGGCCCGAGCGCGCTCGGCGGGAGCCCGCGGCCGTTCGGGTCGCCGATCAGTGTTTCGGCGACGGTGCGAAGCCATCGGTTCTGGACATCGCCCGGCGTCAGCGTCAGCACGCGGTCGAAGCGTGCGATGGCAGCGCGGGTGTGCTCGGTTCGCTGATGCCGTGCGGCGTCGGTGAGCGGCAGGATGCAGCGGTCCGGATTCGGGCTGGCCGCGCAATTCTCTTCCTCCGCGAGCTGAAGGTGGGCGAGCGCCTCACTGCCGAGCAGGGCCGGGAGCAGCGGCCAGTCGTCGGGGAGCGCGCGCTCGGCCGCTTCCCGGGCCCGCGTGAGAAGCGTGAGGGCCTCGCCTTGCCGGCCGAGGCGACCGAGCTCGGTCGCGAGCCAGGCGCGCAGGCGGACGATCGCCTCGGTATCGGGTGTCGCAGCCTGTTCAGCGGCGCGGAGACGCTCTTCGAGCCGGGGGATGATTGCGTGGCCGAAGTAGGCGTTATCCCCCTCGGTCAGGCGCCTGCAGGTCGACTCGAACTGCGCGGTGGCAGGTCCGGCGACGAAACCGGTGGCCACGGCGAGGATCGCGAACAGGAAGGCGCGGAGCTGGATCGCTCGGCTCACCGGTTCTGTGCGCCTTGCCCGTGGGCGGCCGAGTGGGGCGCATGGTCATGGTGCCCGGAGGGTACGGCCCGGTCCACGGGTGCGCCGAGCGCGAAGGTGGGCACGTCCAAGGGCTCGACCGTGTCGGCACCCTCGACCACGCGGTAGATCTGGTTGAGGGCGAGGTCCTGGAAATGGCTCGTTTGTCCGCTCGGCCAGCGAATCGTCAGCTGTGGGATCTGGGTAGCGCTGCCGAGACCAATTTCCTGCTGCAGGCTCGATGCACCGAACGAGCCGCCGCTACCGACCGCTCGGTGAATGCTGCGCTTCGTGCCGTCTTCTTCCACGACATCGACGGCGATGCGCGCGCCGAAGCTGCTGCGGTTGGACGTGGTGCCCTCGAGGCGAAGGGTGATCCAAGAACGCGGCGACCCTGGGTTCTCGTACACCACATTGCTGTAGGCGTCGTAGGGGAAGGCACCGCCCGTCTGCGCGTAGATGTCCTGGTCGCCATCGTTGTCGAGGTCGGCGAAGGCGATACCGTGCCCCTTCTGCAGGTGTCCGAAGCCGCCTGGAATCGTGACGTCCCGAAAGCCTTGGCCGCCCTCGTTTCGATACATCACGTTGGGCATGATGGCGTCGAAGAAGGGCGAGCCCGTTCCCAGGTAGACGTCGAGCCAGCCGTCGTTGTCGAGGTCGCCGAAATTCGCGCCCATGGGCAGCAGTGGCTGGCGCAAGCCCCAATCGGCCGAGCTATCGACGAAGCGCGGATTGCCGTTCGCCCCAGGTCCCTCGTTGCGGTAGAGGATCGGGTTGCCACCTTGTACCGGAAGTCCGAAGTAGCCGGCGAACACCTTGGCGTCGCGGTTGGCGTAGTCCACCACGAAGAGATCGAGGTCACTGTCGTTGTCAGCGTCGAAGAACCACGTACCAAAGCTCATGTTGGCCGGCTGGGTGACGCCCGCATCCGCGGCGATGTCCGTGAAGGTCACCTGCCCTTCGGCATTGCGGCCGTTGTTACGGTAGAGGCGATTGTGGTCGAAGTTGGATACGTAGAGGTCCAGATCGCCGTCGTTGTCGGCATCGCCCCATGCAACGCCCTTGGCCAGCCTGTCGTTGGTGACACCGGCTGCGGTGGCGATGTCCGTGAAGCGAACGACACCTCGGTCGTCGCGGCCGTCGTTGCGGAAGAGTTGCGAAGGATAGGGCACGCCGCTCGCGGTGACGAATGAGAACGGGTTGTCGCTTCTCGATGCAGCTTCGTTGCCGATGTAGAGATCCAGATCACCATCCAGATCGAAGTCGGCAAAGCCTGCCGTCAGGGTCGGGTAGGCAGGTTCTGCGATGCCGGCCGCGGCCGTGATGTCGACGAAACCGTGGCCTTCTGCGATGTCGTTGCGCAGCAGCGAGTTGCGAATCTTCCCATCGACCCCGAGCCAGGCGCCCCGCAGCGAGAGGAGGTCGAGGTCGCCGTCGCCGTCAATGTCTCCCTGGAGCAGATTGAGGCCGCCGAGCTGGCCATCCAAGCTCCATTCCGCGGTGGTGTCGACAAATCCGCGACCCGTATTGCGCCACGCCTTCATCGGAGCGCACAGATCCCACGACGAGGTGATCACGTCGATCAAACCATCACCGTCGAAGTCGTCCGTGACCACACCACCGGCGAGGTCGATGGGATCGAGGCCTAGTCCGGACGCGACATTCTGCCAAGGGGTGGGCCAGGTCGGGTCGTCCGCCAGGTAGCTCGCGGGCAAACGGGCGGCTTCGGGGACGGCGGCCGGGTAGGCCCCGAGCAGCATGCTGGTGATGTTGAGCAGCCATCGGCTGTTGAGATCGTTCGGCTGACCATCGACCAACTCGCGGTACAGCGAGAGGGCGCTCCGCCCATGCTCGGTGCGGCGATGAACCGCCGAAGGGTGAATCGGCAAGATGCAGCTGCGCGCAGCGTGATGATCGATGCAGTTCTCGTCCTCGGCGAGCTGCAGGTGTGCCGAGGCCAGAAACGCCGCCAGTCGGCGCCGCAGGAGCGTTTCGGACGAAAAGCGCATATCGGCCAGGCGCCGAGCCGGTTCCAGGAGATCGATCGCTTCCTGCAGACGATTGAGACGGATCAGGTGAATGCTCAGGAAGCCGACCGCGCGAACGGCGAGATCTGGCTGGCGGCTGGCGCGTGCCGCATCGAGCTCCGCGTACAGCTCCTCGACCATGGATTGGCCGAAGACGACGTTCTCGCCTGTTCGCAAGCCGTCGCAGATGGCCAGCATCTCTTCACGCGTCTCGGTTTTCGTCGGGATCCGGACACTCGCGACCGCAGGCGTCTCATCGGCCACCGCACCTTTCATGGTCTGTGACCAGACGAGGCTCGGTCCCACGATCGCGAGGCCGAGAGCGGACGCGGCGATCCAAACACGGCGACGATGCATGGTGGCGCTCATGGCGACAGTCTAGCCCGAAGCATTCATGACGTCCGAAGCGAAATCATGTAGATGATTGTGGCTGCAAGGCTTGCGCGCGAAGGCGACAAAGGCGTAGCCGGGCTTCCTCGAGGAAGCCTGGACGAGCGAAACGCAGCAGGCGCATGTAGATACGGGGTTGCAGCCGGGGCTCAGGAAGGATTTGGGCTAGCCCGAAGCGCCGATGGCAACGACAGCGAGGTGAGTGGCGACCCTCGGATCCGGAAGCGCGGGTGTCTCCGGGATCAGTATCGCGCTCAAGGGTGTTGGCCGGGTTGGCGACGTCAGCGGCGCTTGGCGTCTTCGGCGCCGACCACGACGGCAACGCGTTGGGTCGCTGTACGACCGCTGTCCGTGACCCGCATGCCGAGGGTATAGGTCCCGTTCGCGATGGCGCTGGGGTCGAGGGTGAGCTCGGCGCGTAAGGCCTCGCCCGCATCGGCGGCCAGGGCGCTGGCGATGACCACACCCCGCTCGAGCCGCTGACCGCCCGGTCCTTCCAGCCACGCCTCGAGCTGAGCGGCAGCCGAAGCATAGGCGTTGACCACCACGGGGACGGCACCACCGTCGAGAACGATCTGTGAGCGTGCCACGAACGCCGTGTCGCCAGCCTGTATCGGGTACTCCTTGGCTTCCTGACGACTGTCGTCTTCGTTGAGCAAAAGGCCGCGATCTTGGGTCAGCGCGAACAAGGGCGGTGCCAGGACAGGGCCTTCGGTTCCCGGCGGGGGAACCATCAAGCGGCTGGTCCGGGCACCGTGCCGACCTGAGCGTGCATCCTGCACGACGATGCGCAGCCGGTACTTGCCGGCAGGCATGTGGAGACGACCGAAGAATGCCAGGTTGCCCGCCAGGATCGTTCGCTCGACCCGGTTGAGATCGAGTGTCAGTGCCTGGGTCATGAAATCGCCGACGCTGCCTCGATCATCAATCGCGTAGGCGAAGACGCGGAAGCGGGCAATGTCGCGCTCTTGTTGCTGAAGCAGGCTCTCGCCGTCGATGTCGAGGAAGAGCAAAACTTCGCTGCGCCCATCCTGCGTGCCCGGGGCCTGGCGGCCATTGGGCACGGCCCATGCGGTGAGCTCGATCTCGCCGCCTTCCGCTGTATCGAGAACGAGGTCGGCGGCTTTGAGCTGCCGTACCAACGCGGTTTGATCGCGATAGGGCGTGGGTGCGTAGAAGCCTGGGCGGTGGTGCACCCGCGCGCCCCGGCCAGCGCCTTTGAGCTTGACCTGAATGCGTTGGAAGCTGTCGGCAGCTGGCAGCTTCTTGGGTGTGAACGAGAGAACGTAGGTCACGGCGGTGCGGTCGAGAAGCTGAGAGATGGCCTGACCGAGATCGTTGTAGTTGCGGTAGAGCTCGCCGCCGGTGCCGTCTGCCATGACGAAGAGGCTGTTTTCCGATCGCGAGACCAGTCCTTGACCGGCCGTCGTGGTGATCAGCCCCGACGTCTCGTTGGCAATCTCGGCCCGAGTATTGGTGCGTGCACCGCCGACATCGACCGCCTGGATCACGGCATCGGCTCGCCGAAACGCCTCCAGCATCCTGCCGAGGAAGGCGAGGGTGCTACCAGAGCCGAATCGCTCGTCCGAGTCGACCCGCCAGTACTCACCGCGCTCGATGGCACGGGCGTTCTCAGTCGCGCGTGCGGACGAATCGGATCCGAGGATGGCGGTGGTGTCGAAGCCCTCGGAGAAGAGAACGACCTGCTTGCGGCCACGCACCTCGCGCAGCAGCTCGGCCAGCTCTTCGAAAGAGGAGGTGTAGGCGCGCGCACGATCGATCTGCTCCTCGCGCGCGACCCGCGCAGTCGCGACGGATAGATCGGCGAGGTGTTGCCGAAAAAGGCCGTCGACGTCGATGCCCAAACGCCCGCTCGTGTTGTTCTGTGTCGTCACGTCCGAGGCCGAGCGCATCAGCGGGTCGAATGCGGCGACCAGTCCCAGCGGATCCGAGAAGCGTTGGTTGTACTGCTGGAGGCCGAGCCGATCGAGCGCGGTATCCAACTGGTCGCGATCGGGCGTGAAGCCGAGCACCAGCTTGGGGCCCTGGTTGAGTGAGTAGGTGCCAACGGCGACTAGATCGGTGGAGTGGAGGGTGTCACGCACCAGTTCCTTTGCGGCATTGCGCGCTTTCACCACACCATCAGGCTGGGAGAAGCTGAGGTCGAAGAGCATCAAGAAGTGCCGCCGCGCAGGCAGCGGCAGATCAGTGCTCGATGGGTCGTCGGCGATCTCGGCGAGATCGATGACCTCGAAACCCGTGATCGCCTGACGCTTGCCGCCGGCCACGATCTCGAAGCTCTTGGCGGTCAGGCCGCGAATGGGCTTGCCGTTCGCGACGACCTGGACCGGTACCTCGACCGTCACAACCTCGACGGTCTCTCCGAAACGATCACGGGCGCCGTGAACCCAGACCGGTGTCAGCAGGGCGATAGCAGCGGCGCAGGAGACCGCGATCCAGAAGGGGCCAAAGCGTTGATCGTTTTTCATGGCGACCTCGCGCGTCTGGGTGGTAGTCCGTGGTGAAAATCCGTTGCTGGCGAGGACAATGAGCGTTCTGCCGCGGGCTGCTAGCTCGCGCCGTAGGCGTAGCCCTTGCGGGTACGAACCTGGAAGTTGGGGTTGCGCGTGCGCACGGTCACGTTGCGGAAGCCCGACGTGCCCTGGGCATATTCGCTCGAATAGGAGAGCAAGTAGTAGCCGTTGGTGTCGTCGGAAACCGTGGTCAACGGTGTCGCGAAGTTGACGTACTGAAAGAAGTACTGACCGCCCGTGTCCTTGGCGAGAAGCGACATCGAATCATTGAGCGTGCGGTCGAGGCTGGCGCCACCTTCGATGGTCGAGACGTAGTCGATGGCATAGACAGCGACATTGCTGGCGTTCATCGCCTCCATCATGTCCTTGTAGTAGCGGACATCCGGGCTAAAGGTCACAGCTTCGTCGACCGTTCCCCAGCCGATCGAGAACAGCAGCATGTTCTTGCGTCCGACGGTGTCGCCGAGGGCTTCGGCGACCAAGCGCAGTCCATGGTGAATGTCCCAGGACTCCTTGCGGAGGGCCTTGCCGATGGGCAGTCCGCGAAGCAGCGATGGCTTGTCCTCGGGTGGGAATCGCGACGGAAAGTTTTTCCGTGGGTTCTTTCCGATCACCGAGTCGCCGATCGCCTTCTTGATGATCTTCTTGTCGTTGCTGAAGTCCGTCTGGACTTTGAGGCTGGTGTCGTAGCTGACTACAGCCACGTAATCATTGACCAGGAGCTCGCGGTCAACCCATTGCTTGGCATAGCGCGCGGCGTCGAGCTGCTGGCCGCCGAGTTGCGAGAGGTCTTGGCGTTGGTCGTGGAAGAAGAGCACGAAGAAGCGGTCGACCGGTACGGCGTCGAAGCTGAGTCCGAGCTCTTGGGCGCGCTCTTCCGACTCGACGAAGCGACGGTTGCTGTAGAAGGTCGCCCCGGTCACCTCCACGGGCCCAGCGTCGGCCTCTTCGACGATGAAGTCTTCCTCGGTCAGACCGACGATGACGTTGCCCTGCTGGTCGGTGACCAGCACATCGAGCAAGACCTCGGTGACGTCGATTTCTTCTTTGACGGCCGACGGATCTTGAGCGACCAGGGCGGTCGCCAGCCATGTCAGAGCCGCCAGCCAGGCGGCGGTGCGTAGTCGCTTTGCCATCACGCTGCTCCTTCTAGGGGCGTAAGCTGCGTTCAGTATCTTTCGAGTATCGAACAGCAGCCTACACCGCCCGGAGCCATAGGCAAAGCCCGGAGGCGAGGTGAGGGACCGACAGCGAAGAACCGGGGCCGGGGGCAGAAAGGCCGGGGCTGTGTTGCACGGCCCCGCCACCCCGGCCTCGTCGATCAGGATGCGCCGTAGGTATAGCCCTTGCGCGTGCGGACTTCGAAGTTCGAATTCCGCGTCCGCACCTTGACATTCCGGAAGCCGGAAGTGCCTTGCTGGTAAAGGCCGGGATAGGACAGCAGGTAGTAGCCGTTGGTGTCCTCGGAGACGGTGGTCAGCGGCGTCGCGAAGTTGACGTAGTGGAAGAAATATTGCCCACCGGTGTCTTTGGCCAGGGTAGACAGCGAGTCGTTCAGTGTGCGATCGAGGCTGCCACCGCCTTCGACTGTCGAGACGTAGTCGATGGCGTAGACCGCGACGTTGCTGGCATTCAATGCCTCCATCGTGTCGCCGTAGTAGCGCACGTCGGGGCTGAACGTCACGGCTTCGTCGACGGTTCCCCAGCCGATCGAGAAGAGCAGCATGTTCTTGCGCCCAATCGTGTCGCCAAGGGCATCGCCGACCAAGCGAAGTCCGTGGTGGATGTCCCACGTTGCCTTGCGGAGGTCCTTGCCCGTAGGCAGGCTACGGAGCAAGGAGGGCTTGTCCTCAGGGGGGAAGCGCGAGGGGTAGTTGCGTCCCGCGTCGCGACCGAGGACCGCATCGCCGATTGCCTTCTTGAGAATCTTCTTGTCGTTGGTGAAGTCGGTTTGTACTGCCAGACCGACGCCATAGCTAACCACTGCCACATAGTCGTTGACCAAAAGCTCGCGATCGACCCACTGCTTGGCATAGCGCGCGGCATCGAGTTGCTGGCTGCCGAGCTGTCTCAGATCCTGGCGCTGGTCGTGGAAGAAGAGCACGAAGAAGCGGTCGACAGGCACCGCATCGAACGACAATCCCAGCTCTTCGGCCCGCGCCTCGGACTCGACGAAGCGGCGGTTGCTGTAGAAGGTCGCTCCGGTGAGCTCGACCGGTGCACCCGTGTCCTCTTCGACGATGAAGTCTTCCTCGGTCAGGCCGACGATCACGTTTCCCTGTTTGTCGGTGACCAGGACATCGAGCAGCACCTCGGTGACTTCGGTCATGCCTTCGAACTCGGCTGTAGGCTGCTGCTCGGCCATGAGGGTCGGTGCTACGACGAGAGAGGCGGCCATCGTCCAAGCTGCCAGGTGCAGGCGTCGGGTCATTGCTTCGCTCCTTCCAGAGTCATGCGCGCCTTTCGAGGCCAGGCGCGCGATTCGGGGCCATGCGCAATTGCGGATCGTTGCTCGCATGAGCATGGGAGAAGCAATCGGTGGGCCAACCGGCAGAAGGTCGCCGGCGTGGAGGGAGCGGTTCGAGCAGCTTCCGGGCCGGTCCCTGGTCTACAGCAGCTCATCCCGCCAGCTCAGCGCACGATCCCAGCCCGGGCCGGAACGGGCCAGGTGGCGGCAAGGGCACCGGGTTGTCCCCTGTTGGGAACACTGTCTCCTCTTTGAGAACGCTGTCCCCCGGTGAGAGCGCGGTGACCCGTAGAGAGAGCAGTGGCCTTTAGAGCGAGCGGAGCTCGGCGTTCCGTGGCCATTTGCTGCGCGCGAACTGCAGCAGTCGTGAGGCGCTCTCTTGGTCACCGAGCAGTCGCAGGGTGCGCACAGCTTCGGCGTAGGCGGGCGGAACGGGAACCGCTTCGACCAACGCGCGCAAGGTGTCGAAGGCCCCCTGGCCGTCGCCCGCCAGTCCCCGGACGAGAGCCAGATGGGCATAGGGAGCGATCTCCCGCGGACTCTCCTCGATGGCCGCCCACAGCGCCCGCATGGCCGGCTCGATCTCGCCCATCTGCGCCAACGCCTTGCCGCGAGTCAGCTCGATTCCCTTCAGCGGCTCGGCAGCGGCTGCTTCGGCCTGGCGTACGAAGTCGAGCGCGGCTGCGGGATCTTCGCGCCGCAGAGCGACTTCGGCTTTGCCGAGCAATGCGTTCGGGCGCGCGAGCGATGAATCCATGGCCTTTGCCAACGCTTGGTCGGCAGCCTCGAGATCGCCCTGCTGCATCGCAACCTGCGCGAGGATGTTGTAGGCGACTGGCTGTGACGGGATGGCCATTTCCGCGTGCACCTTGGCGTCGTCGAACTGCCCGAGACGTAAGAAGGCGCTGGCAGCACCCAAGGCTGCCTTGGCATTGCCACCCGTAAGGGTCAGGAGCTGCTGATACGCCGCGAGGGCTTCGGGCACTTTGCCGAGGCGCAGCTGACACCGGCCCAGGTACTCCCACGCCTCGATGATTTCCTGCTCTTCGGCGAGCACGCGTTCGAGTGCTTCGACCGTGGCGGGACAGTCGTTCTGCCGGAAGTGGTTGAATGCCTGGGCGAGTGCTTCCAGGACGTGCAGCTTGGTCTTGGGATCGGCGCGCGGCCGATCGCTCATCGCGTCGCTCGACGATCCGATGTAGCCGAGAGCGTCGAGCTGCGCACGGGTTTCTTCGTCGACCGGCTCGGGTGCGGCGAAGTCGGTGGGCAGGCTGGCGAGGGCATCTGCCATCTTGCGGTAGGCCCGGCGATTCTCGGTCAGGATGTTGCGGGTTTCGCCGGGATCGGTGGCGAGATCGTAGAGCTCGGGGTCGGGCCCATGAATGTAATGGAACGGGAAGTCGATCAGCGAATAGAGCTCGCTCCAGCCGAAGTGAAGGCGGGGGAAAAGGGTCTCCGCATAGAGCATGCGCTCCGGCATGCCCTCGCTCTCGGCGAACAGGGCCGTGCCCGGCAGGGACTCGAGCGCGTCCGTTGCGCCCAGGCGGTCCAGAATGGTGGGCATCAGGTCGACGAGCTGCGCCGGTCGATTGCTGGTTTCGCCTGCTGCGCTGCCGGCGGGCAGCTTGATGACCAACGGGATCTGCAGCACCTCGCGGTAGAGCAAGGGGCCATGCTCGGCAGCACCATGGTCGCCGAGGCCTTCACCATGGTCCGAAGTCAGGATGATCAGCGCGTCATCGTAGCGGCCCTGCTGGCGCAGGGTGTCCAGGAGCTCGCCGATCACATGATCAGCGAGCGCCACCTCCGCGTCGTAGCCGATGCCGTAGCGCGAGGCAAAGGGCTCCGAGGGTTGATAGGGCCGGTGCGGCTCATAGATGTGAAAGAACAGGAAGAAGGGTTGGTCCTTGACGTCTGCCAGCCACGCGCGGGCCGGCTCGAGCGTATCGAGGCCTGGCCGCAGCGGGCTGACGATCTGGTTGGCCGGCCCGTTGGCGATGCTGTCGTCGTAGTGCTCGAAGCCACGCGCGATGCCCGTTTCCGTCCGCAAGATGAACGTCGAGACCGCCGCCCCCGTCCGGTATCCGCGGGCGCCCAGGATCTCCGGCAGGGTCGGCCACTCCGGGCCGAGCACGTAGCCCTGGTTGTCGCGAATGCCGTGCTCGTATGGGAACCGACCGGTCAGCATCGAGGCATGGGCCGGTAAGGTAAGGGGGACGTGGGAGTAGGCGTGCGTAAAGAGCGTCGAATCGCGCCGTAAGCGATCGATCGCCGGGGTCTCGACCTCGGCATAGCCGTAGATGGGGAGCCGGTCGGAGCGCAGCGTATCGATGGAGATCAGGACCACCGGCGGGGCGCTTGCTGCTGAGCCGGCTGATGCTGCGTTGCGCGCGTCCGTGCCGCCTGAATCACCGCCGCAGGCGAGAAAGAGCGAGAGGCTGACGATCGCGCAGACGCTTGCCATGCCGTTCAATGCCGGACCTCTTCCTGGCCCTGGAGGGATTCGCTTGGGTCGGTTTGGCCTGCTGTGCGCCACGGGTCGAACGATCATCATGGAGATTCCTCTAGCTGTCTCAGCATGCCGCGAGCCTTGGTGATGTCCGGGGCGTAGCGCTCTGGTGGGGCGCCCTCGATGAAACGACGAAGTGCGCCTGCGGCCCGAGAGCGATCCCCGGTTTGCAGGGAGACGATGGCAATGTTGTAGAGCAGATCGAAGTCCTGGGGTACCAGCGCCGATGCGCGTTCCCAAGCCTCCAGCGCGCGGCGCGGGCGGCCGAGGTTGGCGTTCGCGACGCCCAGATAGTTCCAGGCGTGATTCAGGGCCGGAGCTTGCTCGAGGGCGCGGGATGCCTGGTTCTCTGCTTCGATCCAGTCCTGGCGGTAAAGAGCGACCAGGGCAAGATTCTGGTGCGCCTCTGGATTGGTCGGATCATGAGAAAGGCTGCGGGTGAGCGCGGCAGTCGCCTGGTCGAGGCGACCGCCCTCCGCAAGCACGAAACCAAGGGTGTTGAGGTCTTCGGGATCCGTGCTCTCCGCACGCGATTCAATGATTTGAATCGCGTCGTCACCGCGTCCCTGCTCGATATACGAGAGCGCGAGCTGGCGAATCAGCGGGGGGCTGGCGGCATCGATCGCCACGGCCTGCTCCATGGCCTCGACTGCCTGGGCGACCTGGCCCTGTTCGAGGAGCACCTGGCCGAGGTGCTCGTGGCCGATCGCCATGGTGGGCTGCGCCTGCACCACTTCACGTGCCACGGCCGTGGCCTCGGTGAGGCGGCCGAGCTGGAAGAGGTCGATGAAGCGATAGATGGCGTTATCCACCGCGAGGAGGTTCTTGGGGTCGTCTGCGGCGGTGTAGGTGGTCTTGCTGGCAGCGTTCCCGGAGATGTAGCCCAGGCTGCGCAGCGCGGCGCGCTCGGCGCTGCTGCTCGCGGCCGTGCGTGGCGGCGGCCACACGGACTCCACCGGGAGCTGGGCGCGCAGGGCGTGCACACGGCGCCGCTGCTGGTCGGCCAGATTGTCGAGCTCCTGAGGATCGTCGGGAAGCTGATAAAGCTCCATCAAGGGTAGCTCGATGAGCTTCTCGCCTTGATCGATGACGCCGCGCAGCGGGGCCCAACCACGATTGAGTGTCGCGGTCAGCGACTCGAAGTAGGTGGTGGCCGCGGGATCGGTCGGGGCCAGCAGCGAGCGGCCAGGAAGATCGGCAGGGGCGGGGACACCCACGGCGTCGAGCAGGGTAGGGAGCAGGTCGATGTGCCGTGCCGGTGCCGAGGAGCGACCAGGCTCGAGGCCGGGGGCCCAGAGCACCAGCGGAACCTTGAGCGTGGCCTCGTAGGCGAAGAGACCGTGGGTCCGCTCGCCGTGCTCGCCGAGTGACTCGCCGTGGTCCGAGGTAAAGGCAATCAGGGTCGGGGTCTCGTTGCCCTCGAGGAACGGAGTCAGAAGGGGGCGTAGGTAGGCGTCGGTAGCCGCAACTTCGCCCAGGTAGGGCTCGCTCGCGAACTGGGAAGCATAGGGCTCGGGGGGCGCGTAGGGCGCATGAGGCTCGAAGAGGTGAAGCCACAGAAAGCGTCGCTCGCCTGCGTGCTTGCGCCACCACTCGAGGCCACGCGCGACGACCTGATCTCCGGCTCGTTCAGTGGATGCGAAGCGGACCGCCCCCTGGCTGGTGGGGAGCTGATCGTCATAGACGTCGAAGCCGCGCGCGAGACCGAAGCGGGCGTCGAGCGGGTAGGCGGCAATCACGGCGCCGGTTGCGAATCCTGCCTCGCTGAGGATCGTCGCGGCGGTGGGAATCGAGTCATCGAGCACGAAGCCGATGTTGTCGCGAATCCCATGCTGGTACGGGTAGCGGCCGGTCAGGATGTTGGCGTGGGACGGCAAGGTCACCACATTGTGCGCGTGCGCGTTATCGAAGACCCAGCCCGTGGCCGCCAGGCGGTCGAGTGTCGGGGTGCTGACACGCGCTTCGCCCGCGAATCCGAGGGCATCGGCTCGCAGGGTATCGACCGTGATCAGGAGCAGATCGCGGATCGCGACCGGCTCGAGCACGAGGTCGTCCCGCGGGCGATCGGGGGCTTCGTGCCCGGACGAAGCGCTGCTGGGCTGGTGAGAAGCTACCGTGCTTTCCGGGCGAGTCGAGCCGTTGCGGTGTTCTTCCGGAGCGGACGCCTGGCGATCGCAGGCGGCGAGCAGAGACGCGGAGGCGAGAAGCGCTAAAGGGGCTGCGCGTAGGCGCTGGTGTTTCTTCACCTGACCATTCTCCCCTACGGAATGGCGCGGAGCCCACTACAGACTTGGGCGTACGGCACGGGCTCGGCAGTCGCAGAAAGAGGTGACAGGGAGGCGGTGATGCGAGGGCGGTAGCGCAAGGTGGCGCAGCCGAGATCGACGTGGCCGATCGAGCACGAAGGGGGATCGGGTGAGCACGCCGTCGGAACGACGAGCCCACCCGTGCCAAGGGCTACAAGGACTCGAGGTACTCCATGAATTGCTTGGCTTCTTCGGCCTGTGCGTGATCCGGTGCGATCTCGAGGAAGTGCTGGAAGTCCGCGAGCGCCTCGGGATTCATTTGCTTGCCGAGATAGGTGAGACCACGGAAGTAGTAGGTCTCTGGGACATCGGGGTTGTCCTCGACCGCCCGATTGAACTGCTCGAGCGCGCCGTCCAACTCGCCGTTGTTGTAGAGCTTGATGCCAGTGTTGAGCAGCGTGTCGGCAGACAGCTTCTCACCTTCGGGTAGCTTCGCGATGTAGGCCTGGGCCTCCTCCTCGCGATCAGCGCGAACCAGGAGGTCGATGAGCAAGCGCAGGCTCGCGACATCATTCGGGTTGCCGTCGACCATGGTCTTGAGCAAGTCAAGGGACTTATCGACGTCGCCGTTCTGGTAGTACGAGCGCGCCAGCGCCTGCTGCAGCTGCGCGTCGTCGCCATGATCGGCGAGCATCGGCTCGAGCGTCGCGACGGCCTTTCCCGCATCTCCCTCGTTCATGTAGGAGTTTGCAATGCCGATTTTGACCAGATGGTGGTACTCCGGCTCGAGCTTGGAGAGCGCGCCCTCATAGATGGCGCGAGCTTCGGCGAATTTCCCTTCACCGAGCAACGCGTTGCCGCGGTCCAGCTCGCGAACCGCTTCCACGGCTGCCTCTTCGGCCAGCTGCTCCTTGGGTATCTGGCGCAGCTCGATGGTCAGCGGCTTTCCGCCGCCGAATTCTGTGACCGGTACGCTACCTTCAGAGGTGACCCAATCTTCCTTCTCGACCAAGACGTTCCACGTTCCGCCTGACAGCCCGAGATAGCCGAAGCGACCGCGTTTGTCGGTGGTGAGCGACGCAGGCCCACGTCCTGGTGCTTCCTTGTAGAGGGTCACTTTGGCACCCTCGATCGGGTTGTTCTCGCCATCGATGACCCGACCCTGAATGCGGCCGCGGCCCGCCCAGTCCTGTGCGAGGACAGGGCCAGTGATGAGCAAAAGGGCGAACGCAGCGCAAGCGAGATGGGCTGCGTGTTGAATCGTCGGTCGTTTGGTCATAGACGGGTCCCTCAGTTTGTTCCCCACGCCGGACGCCTCGACAAAGCTCCGCGGGTGGGTTCCTCGGAAGCCTCTTGCAACTAGACGGGGCTCCAATACGAGCAGATGCAAGAGACGGGCCGGATCCCCGTAGGGTATCCCCGGGGATGGCAAAAGACAACGCCGACTGGGTAGGAATTGGGGAAGTTGCAGGCATGAAAAAAGCCGAGAGGGCGAACCCTCTCGGCTTTTCAACGTCTCAAAAGAGACGACTTGGATCTACCGGAAGCTCAGGCGGAACCCGAGGCGGAAGATACGCGGCGACAGCGACTGCGTAAGGAAGTTCGCGGTCGGCGCCTCCAGCGAGCGATCGCGCTGGAGCAAGTAGTTCTCGTTGAAGACGTTGAACGCGTCGAGGGAGAGGGTACCGCTCAGGTTGGAGCTGAACGGGATGTCCTTCTCGATGCGGAAGTCGGCGGTGAAGATGTCATCGACGCGGAACAGCTCCGTGTCGTTGAACGCACGCACCGTCCGGCTGACACCGTCAGACGTCCGGGTGTTGAACGTGTACGGCAGCGGGTAACCCTCGCGGGCATACAGGTTGGCCGACACGTTGAAGCCCCAGGGCTTGTCCGGCGCGACCTGGTAGAGGCCGTTGAGGTTGGCCGACCAGCTCGACTGAATCAGGACGTCACCGAACGGACCGGAACCAGCAGCCTGCTCCAGGAAGACCTGGCCGGAGGTGTCGGAACCATCCGGGGCGAGACCCGGGTTGTCGAAGATGAAGGACTCGCTACCGAAGTTGTGCTCACCCTCACCGAAGTTGATGAAGCCACGGAGCATCCAGCGGTTGGCCAGACGCTTGGTCGCGGTAAGCGAAACACCGAAGTACTCGACTTCGCTGTCACCGTTGGTGAGCAGCGAACCACCGGTACGCTCACCCGGGCGGAGGCCGAAGAGCTCGGCCGAGTAGGGCGTGTTGGTGCCCGGGATGATGCCGCTGAACACACCGTTCGAGATGTAGTCGTTGCGGGTCGCAACGCGCACACCCGAACCGTCGTCGATCAGCTCACGGGTCTCGATGAGGTCCGACGTCAGACGGTAGGTACCCTCGATGCTGACCACGAACTCCGGCAGGAACGCATGCTCGACGGCAAGCACGAGCTCGTCGGTGATCGACGGGTCGAGGCCTGGATCGTTCAGGTTCGGCGTGGAGAGCGAGGTCGGGTTGTTGGGATCGAAACCACTGAAGCCGAGGAGCGACGTGGGCTCGCCGACATCGAAGGTGTCGTTGTTGTTGAGGTCACCAAAGGTGAACGTCGCCGTGGCGTTGGCAACCGGGTTGATCCGGCTGATGTTGCCCGACGAGAGCTGCTCGGCGAAACGCGCGTAGCTGGCACGAAGCAGCGTCTTGCGCTCGGCGCCGAGGGCGTACGTGTAGCCGATGCGAGGCGAGATCGTGGTCCAGTCGAAGCCAGCATCGTTACCGGCGAAGTTGAAGGCCGGCAGCGTGCCGGCGAAGGCCGGGCTGGCCGGCGCACCACCAGCCGGGTTCTCACCGCTCTGGTCATCGACACGGAGGCCGACGTTCAGGGTCCAGTTGCCCTTGGAAAGGGTGTCCTGGGCGAAGAACGCGACGTACTCCTGCTCGGTCGGGGCGATACCCGAGCGAGTGGCGACCACGAGGTCGTCACCGAAGGTGAAGCCTGCGCCGCAGAGACCGGTGGCCTCGCAGGTCAGGGTGGCGAAGTTGCGACCCGGCCAGCCGAACGTGCTGAGCGTCTCGAACTTGCGCAAGGAAGCACCGAACTTCAGCTCGTGGTTGATCGCACCCGAGTTGAAGAAGTAGTTGCCGTCGACCTGGAACTGGTCGGTGTTGCGGTCGGAGATGCCACTGTAGAAGCTGTTCTGCCAGAAGCCATCCGTGCCGCGAACCGGTTCCGGTGCCGTTTCGTCGCCGAACGCGCCACCGATCGAGGTCAGGCCGAAGCCGCCATCGACGTACGAGAAGAGACCCGTGAGGTAGAAGTTCGAGTTGAAGACGTGCGTGTCTTCGATCTTGAACACCTCGGTCGGGCCGGCTTGATTCCAGGCAGCGGGCCCGGTGGTGAAGGCGTTGGACTGACGACCATTCTTGATCTTGTCACCGCGGTTCCAAGAGCCGACCAGCGAGTTCGGCGAGCCGAGCTGGGCGTTGATCTTGAGGGCGGTGTTCTCGAGAAGGGTGTTGTCAGCCTGTCCGAGGTTGGTGAAGTTCATGATGTCGTTGCGGCCGTAGGAGCCCCAGAACCACACCTGATCTTTCTTGACCGGACCGCCAGCCTCGGCACCGAAATCGATGATCTCGTTGACCGAGTTGCCGGGGTTGGTGCCGGACGGCTGCGCGGGGAGAAGGTCGTCGCTGATGTCGACGCTACCCTGCTCGAAGAGGCCGAACTGCTCATCGCTGTCGGTAAGCAGGAAGCGGGCCGAACCGCGCGGCGTGTTGGAACCACGCTTGGTCACCAGGTTGAGCGACGTACCGGCCGCCACCTTGGTGATGTCCGATCCACCCGTCGTGATCTGCATCTCGGCGAACTGGTCGAAGTCGTAGTAGGTCGGGGACGCGCCAACGGCGGCCATGTCGGTGATGTTCACACCATCGACGGCGAAGCTGTTCTCGTCACCGCTGGTACCCGGGGCAATGAAGTTGGCCTGCTGGCCGGACTCGTTACCACCGACGTTGATGCGGTCGGAGAGCACACCCGGGGTCTGGGTCACGATGGCCCAGGGGTCACGGGCGGTCGGAATCTTCTCGAGCTCGATCTGGGAGATCGTGGTGCCCTTGGAGATCTTGCGCTCATCGAGCAGCGGCGACTCGGCGGTGACCGTGATGGTCTCCTCGAGCGCGGGGGTCAGGGTCATTTCGATCGACGTGTTGCGGCCGACGCGGAGATTCACGTTCGGGTACTCGACGGTCGAGAAGCCGTCGAGCGAAGCGGACAGGGCGTAGTTACCCGGGTCCAAGCTCAGGAAGCGAAACTGGCCTTCCGCGTTGGTGATGGCGAGCTTCGGCGCGCCGATGCCGGTCAGGTTGACCGTAACGCCAGGCAGCGCTGCACCGGTGTTATCGGTGGCGTTGCCATACAGGTTACCGGTTTGCTGCTGCGCAAACACGGCACCCGTGCCCACTAGGGCAATGGCTGCGGCGACGACTGCAATGCGCCGCATAAGGGTTAGACGATTTGTCACTCTGTTCCTCCTCGTGGCTCAGGGTGTGCTGAAGTCATTCGACGTTGAATGACTTGCGGTTGGTAGGCGCTGGGGGCAAACCTCTGGCTGGGCGCCGTGGCTCACCAGCGTCCATTCGCATTGGATCCGCACGGATCCTGCAAGTCCCAGCGCTTTGAGACGAATGGACGCGAAGTCTAGCGACTACCGCAGAACGAGTCAAGCAAGAGGCTTGCCATCTTTCCGCGCATGGCGCGTTTCCGGATAAGTATTTTTCTACGCTTCATTTTACGGGCAGAAGCATGGAGAGTTGTGCGGACGTCGAGGTCCGCGAGTTCAATGATTTGGTGGGGCGAATTCAACGATTTGAATGCGAGGTGGTCGAGGCTCTCCAAGGGCCCCTGAGGGCGTCTGAGCAGCGCCTGCAGTTGGACGGTATCCGTGTGGGGCCAGGTGCCTGCTAGGCGCCTCGAACCGGCAGTTCGCACGAGGGGCGTGTGCTACGATTTTTGCCTATGCTCTTGCATCATCTGGTCTGGTTTCGTGGTACTCCTGGCCACGCCCGACGGGCGTCAGCCATCCCTGTAGAGCCCCGTAACGCAGCGGCGTCTGTCTCGGCTTCGAGCACGTCTCCTGACCGACTTCCAGCCGCGTTGCAGGCCACGGTCATGGCCCTTGGCCCGCAGGCGTCGACGCGTGCGCCTATAGAAAGCGGTCAATTCGACAGTCACTTCGAGGGTGAGCAACCGCCATCAGCATCTCGCAGCGTGGGCTTGCGCCGGCCTCGAAGCGCGCGCGGCTGGCGTGGACCGATCGCGGCCTGCCTCGCACTGGTGCTCTCCGGATGCGCCTCGCAGAATACGCCGCTGGCCGGCACGTTCGATTCCGTGAGTTTCGTTCGCGATCAGTATCAGCAGCGGCTGGGCGCCGACCGAGCCGTGGGCCTCGAAGTGCCGTTTCAGATCGACGATGCGGTTCGCGAGGCGATCGAGGGGCGCGTTACCGTCGGTGCCGCGGAGCCTGTTCGGGCGAATCAGGTTCTCGAGTTCGTTTTCAGCTACCTCGATCTGCAGTACAGCCTGACACCGACCCGAGACGCGGTCGAGACCTTCCATGCGGGGGAGGGCAACTGCCTGTCCTTCGTCAATCTCTTCGTTGGCGTTGCGCGAGAGAAGCGTCTCAACCCCTTCTACGTGGAGGTCCGAGACTACAACCGTTGGAGTTTCCGTGAGGGCATGGTCGTCAGCCATGGGCACATCGTTGCCGGCATGCGGGTAGATGGCAACCTCGCGACCTACGATTTCCTGCCCTACCGTGCCAAGAGCTACCGCGATTTCAAGGCGATCGATGACGTGCGGGCCGCCGCCCACTACTTCAACAACCTGGCCGCTGAATCCCTGCTTGCCGGCAACGTGGATCAAGCCTATGAGCTTGCCGGCATCGCGGTCGACCTCGAACCGGGCTTCGACAAGGCGGTCAACAATCTTGCGGTAAGCCTGTTGCGCCTCGGTCGGCCGCAAGAGGCGGCAGACCTTCTCGCAGAGTCGCTCGAGTTCCATCCCGAGAGCGTGCATCTCCTCACCAACCAGGTGCGGGCGCAGCAGCAGCTTGGAAACCACGATGAGGCTGGCGCGCTGCTCGGGCGCATCGAATCGCTCGAGCTCGCCAACCCCTTCTTCTATGTCTATCGCGGCGAGCTCGCGCTGGCCTCGGGAGATACAGAGACGGCTCTGTCGTACATGCGCAGGGCGCTCAAACAGGACACGGAGCTGCCCGAGGTTCACATCGGACTGGTCAAGATCTTTCTCGCGGTCGGGGACAAGGACCGCGCCCTGCATCATCTCGAACGTGCGCTCAAGCTCGATGCCACGCATGACGAAGCGCGCAGATATGCCGGCCTTCTCCTCGGGCCGGCCGCACAAAGCGAGTCGAGGTAGCCCGCCATGCCCCCTGAAGCCGATCCGTCGTTGCCAACGCAGCAGGGCTCGCCTGTTAGCATGGAAGTGGTAATCCTCACTCGTCGAAGGAGATTCTCGATGCGTAGACTCCTCCTCCTCTCTCTGTCGGTGGTGCTCGCCCTAGGTGCCCTTCCGGCGTTCGGACAAGCAGACTCATTCGACGATCGTGCCGATGTCGTGGAAGTCCAGGTCCCGGTCAATGTCTATACGCGCAACGGTGCACCCGTGCGTGATTTGACCGCTGACATGTTCGAGATCTACGACTCTGGGAAGCGACAGGAGATCACCGATTTCCAGGTTGTCGACCTCGAAGTTCTCCAGCCGCGTCGCGGTGAGGATCCGGCGGACGTCGTACCCGCCATGGCGCGGCGGCACTTCCTGCTGCTCTTCGACCTCTCCTTCTCGAACACCGCGGCGATCATCAAGGCGCGCGAGGCTGCTCAGGAATTCGTGCTCAACCACCTGCACCCGACCGACCTGACCGCGGTCGCAACCTATTCCTCGGAAACCGGGCCGCGCTTGATTGTGACCTTCACGCCTGACCGGGCTCAGCTCGCCCGCGCGATTCAAACCCTTGGGGCACCACGTTTGCTCGACGGCCTGCGCGTCGATCCTTTGCGGTTTGTGCTCGCGACGCCGCAGAACAGTCAGTCGTCAGCCATTTCGAATCGAGACCTCGGTGACAACTCGGTCGGCCGGCTCGGCGTCGACCGTGATGCGGCACTGTCGACGTACCTTTCCGTGATCAATAAGCAGTTCGACCGCATGGAGACGACGTACCTTCGAGGGCGAGTCAGCTCCTGGGCGGCAGGTCTCAAAGGGCTGGCGCAGGCGCTGGCCAGCGCGCAGGGCCGCAAGCATGTCGTACTCTTTTCGGAAGGCTTCGACGGGCGTTTGATGTTCGGTCGTGGTCCGGACGCCAATGACACGGAAGCGCAGATCGATCAGCTACAGCTCCAATATGGCAACTATGGCCTCGTCGACACCGACGACATCTACGGCAACGGCAGCTTGCAGAAAGATGTCAACGTGATGTTGGAAGAGTTCAAGCGTGCTGACTGTGTCATCCAAGCGGTCGACATTTCGGGGCTGAGCGCCGAGTTCAGCGACGAGAAACGGGCATCTCAGGTCGGCCAGGACGCACTGTTCTACATTGCGAACGAGACCGGCGGATCACTCTACGAAGATGCCAACGGCTTCGCGGATCAGCTCGTCGAGGTTCTCGAGCAGACGTCAGTGACGTACGTGTTGCACTTCAAGCCGGGGAACCTCGAGACCGACGGGACCTATCATCGTTTGCAGGTCAAGTTGCGAGGACGCAAGGGCGTGCGCCTCGCGCACCGCTCGGGCTACTACGCGCCGCGTCCGTTCGAGGACCTGCACCCGCTGGAAAAGAATCTCCTGGCGTCCGACGCCATTGCAGCGGCAGCTCCGGTCGAAGATGTCCGGATCAGCGTGCTGGCCGCGCCATTTCGTGCCAATGACGAGCACGCCTATGTGCCGGTGGTCGTCGAAGTGGATGGGCAGTCGCTGCTTCAAGACCACGAATCTCGAAGGAAGAAGCTTGCGGTCGAGCTCTACACCTATGTGACCAACGAAGACGGTGAAATGCGCGACTTCTTCACGCAACTGGTGACCCTCGACCTGGCCAATGCTCGGGCTGCGCTCGAAAAGTCCGGTATGAAGTATTACGGTCATCTCGAGCTCGAGCCCGGGGACTACTTGGTCCGTGTGTTGGTACGGAACGCCGCGACCGGGCGCTCGGGCGTGAAAACCGTGCGGGTCGAAGTTCCGCAATACGAGATGGCCGAACCCGATCTACTTCCGCCGTTTTTCCTGGAGCCGCCTGACCGCCATTGGGTGATGGTGCGTGAACGGCGCTCCGAGAGCGACGTCTATGAAAAGAGCGTCGTGTACCCGTTCACAGTCAATGGCTCACCGTATGTCCCGGCGGCCCGCCCCATGCTCGCGGATGGTAAAGGTGCTGAGCTATGCCTCGTGGCGTACAACATGCCAGAGGGTGATTTCGCAGTGGAAGGTACGGTTCTCAGGGAAGACGGATCGGAGCTCAAGATCGCCGAGCTCGAAGTCGTCGAGCGCACGGTCACGGGAATTCGTGGCCTTGACAAGCTGCTCGCCACCTTCCAGCCGAGGGACCTTGCTGCCGGCGACTACACGCTGCGGGTCGCGGTCGAAGACGCGGTTTCGGGAATGACTGAGTTCAACACCATCCCGTTCACCATCGTCAACTGAGCCCATGAGCTGAGCCCGTGAACGAGTCATGCAACCAGAGGGGCGGTAGGGAATGAAGACAATGCGAACAACTTTCGTACTGGCACTCGGAGCGCTCGTGGCTTGGTGTGCCCAAGCGGCTCCCGAGGGGAAAGATCGCTTTAGTGAGACCATCGACGTCGTGACGGTCGAGGTGCCGGTGTACGTCGTCCGACAAGGCGCCGCCGTTCGCGATCTGACCGCCGAAAACTTCGAGCTCTTTGCCGACAACAAGCGGGTCGATCTCGAAGGCTTCGAGGTGGTTGATCTCGAGAACGTTACGCCCGACACGACGCGGCCTGCCCTTCTCGACGAGGCTCCCCTGGTCGGCCGCCGACATTTTCTCCTGCTCTTCGATCTGAGCTTTACCGAGCCTGGCGCGACGATCAAGGCGCGGGACGCAGCAGTCGATCTGGTGATGAACGACGTGCACTCGACCGATCTGGTTGGCGTCGCGGCCTACACACTGAACGGCGGCGTCAAGATGGTGCTCGGATTTTCCCCGGATCGCCGTCAGGTGGTGACGGCCATTCGGCGTATGGGAGATCCGCAGCTCTTCGAACAGACCGGTGACCCCCTGCGTCTCTTGGTCGACCCCTCCTTGGGTGATGGTGTGGAAGCGGCCTTTAGCAGCACAGGTTCCAATACCGGTGGCGCCGGTGGCAATGTCAACATCGACGCCCTCCAGGAGCAGAACCTACGTGATCTGTCACGCGAGAGTGGCAAGGCGCAGCGCAATGTCGAGCTCGGACGTATCAGCTCGTTTCTGGGCTCGTTCGAGGAACTGGCGAAGATTCTCGACACAGTAGAAGGGAAAAAGCACGTCGTATTGCTGTCCGAAGGCTGGGACAGCTCGTTGCTGGTTGGAAGCTTCGACGCCAAAGAGCAGATGAGACAGGCCGAAGCGGCTTCTTGGGGCAACCTCTCCGAAGTGGACTCGGCCGACCGCATGGGCCAATCAGCCGAGCTGAACCACCTGGATCGTGTGCTCCAGTCGTTCAAGCGCTCGGATGCCGTGATCCAGGCGGTTGATGTGGGGGGGCTCCGGCAGGACGCGATCGGAGGCGGCAAGGCGCAATCGGACAACAGCCTTTTCATGTTGGCGGACGGCACCGGCGGCGAGCTCTACCGAAACTTCAACGATCTCGGCAATGCCATGGGGCAGCTACTCGATCGCACCAGCGTGACCTACTTGCTGTCTTTCCAACCATCACAACTCGAGCGCGATGGCAGCTTCCACAAGTTGCGCGTCAAGCTGAAAAACGTTCCCAAGGCACGGGCTGTTCACCGCCCGGGCTTCTTCGCACCAAAGCCGTTCTCAGAGATGGCTCCTGTCGAGCGACAGCTCGAAGCTGCGGACTTCATCATGAGCGGCGAGGATAGTGGAGGCTTGGCCGCGGAGGCGCTGGCCATGCCGCTACCCGGCAAGGAAGGGAAGGCCTACGTTCCCCTCCTGATCGAGGTCGATGGCAATAGCCTGCTCGCCGAGCAGCCGGACGATCAGCTGGTTGGACTCGAGCTGTATGCCTACGCGTTCGATGCCGCTGGTGGCGCCCAGGACTTCTTCTCCCAAAACATGGGGTTGGAGGTCGCCAAGGTTCGCCAGACCCTCGAGCAGAGCGGTCTCAAGTTCTTTGGCCACCTGGATTTGAAGCCTGGTGACTACCTGGTTCGCGTGTTGGTGCGCGATGCCCGCACGGGCCGCTATGCCGCGCGGGCGCTGCCGATCTCGGTTCCAGACTTTAGCCAGACACAGGCGTTTCTCTCGCCTCCTCTCTTTCCCGAGCCGCTTGGCAAATGGTTGATGATTCGCGAGAACGAGCAGCGTCGCGATGCGACCTTGCCCTATCCATTCATGGCGGGCGACCAGCCCTACGTGCCCGCGGCCATGCCGATGATGGAAGCTGCCAGTACGCAGCTCAACCTGATGGCTTTCGGTATGGGTGGGGGTGAGGTCAGCGTCGACGGATGGTTGCTCGGAGGAGATGGGCAGCGACTCCAGGGCTCGGAAGTTGCCCTGGTCGAGCACGCCGTCTCGCCGGGCGGTGGACCCGCGCAGATCGTCGCCAACCTGACGATTCCCGAGCTGGAGCCGGGCAGCTATACAGTCGTCGTCAATCTGAAGGATGAGCTCGGTAACGAGGTCACAAGCTCGGGACGGCTGCGAGCAGGCGGCTACCGCTAGAGCCTTCCTGTCGGTCATGAAGTCATGTCGGTCCCAAGGTGCTCTGGGACCGGCGCCGTACGAGCCTGACGAACAGACGAGTCGGAAGAACCGCATTCAGACCATGAGAGTTTCCCACTGGACGGCGCCCATCTTGCTCGGCCTGCTCGGCTTCGGCCTGAGCAGCGTGCAGGCGGCCTTTGGCGAGGCGTCGTACAGTGACACGGTCGATGTCGTTACGGTCGAGGTGCCGGTACACGTCGTTCGTCAGGGCCTCGCAGTACGAGGGCTCACAGCCGAGAATTTCGAGTTGTTCGACGGCTCCCGCAAGGTTGAGTTGACCGGGTTTGATGTTGTCGACGTTCTCGACTCAGAAGTGCGGGTCGCCCAGGCGGCCGAGCAGATGGCGGGCGCGCCTCCTGGTGGCCGCCGTCATTTGTTGCTCTTCTTCGATCTCAGTTTCACCGAGCCCGGCGCCGTGCTCAAGGCGCGGAAAGCGGCCATCGAGTTGGTCGAACGGCACTTGCACGAGACGGACCTGGTCGGCGTGGCGGCATTCTCGATCAATACGGGCGTCAAGTGGGTCGTCGGTTTCTCTCCGGATCGCCGGCAGGTCTTGGCAGCCATTCGACGTATCGGCACGCCGAGTATCTTCACGCGTGCGGAGGATCCGCTGCAGCTCGTCTTGAGCCGCTCGGAAGGCTTGACGCCGCAGGTTGGTCCAGCATCGTCGATCACGAGAAAGGGCACGACCGGGTCAGAGCCGCTCCTCGACTACGCTTCGCTTCTCCCGGTGTACGGCTCCGTTGCCCAGCAAGCCAGTGCCGAAGGCAAGGTGAACGAGTTAGGGCGAATCTCGTCCTTCATTCGCTCGTTCGGCGATCTGGCGCAGATGCTCAATTCGGTCGACGGCAAGAAGCACATGGTGCTCCTCTCCGAGGGTTGGGATAGCTCGCTCTTGACGGGGAGCTTCGACGCGCGTGAGCAGATGCGCCAGGCCGAGGCTGCTTCCTGGGGCCAAACCTGGGAGGTGAGCTCGGGCGTGCGCATGGGTCAGACCGCTGAGCTCAACTTCTTGAGCCGGGCGCTCGAAGAGTTCAGGCGCGCCGATACGAGCATTCACACGGTCGACGTGAGCGGGCTCCGGACAGATGCGGCCGGTGGCGACCGAGCGGGCTCGGGCAACAGCCTCTTCATCATGGCCAACGAGACGGGCGGCGAGTTCTATCCGAACTTCAATGATCTCGGCACGGCGATGGAGCAGCTGCTCGACCGCACCAGCGTCACGTACTTGCTGACCTTCCAGGCGCGGAACTTGCGCAACGATGGCAGCTTCCGTCGTCTCAGGGTCAAGCTCAGGAATGTCCAGCGCGCGCGGGCCGTTCATCGTCCTGGGTTCTACGAGCCGACACCATTTGCCAAGCAGCTTCCCCTCGAACGGCAGCTCAAAGCCGCAAGCCTGATCCTGGGTGGCAAGAACAGCGGCAGCCTCGGTGCCGATGCGCTCGCCACACCCATGCCGGGAAAGGCGGGGAAGGCTTACATTCCAGTGGTCATCGAGGTCAACGGCAACAGTCTCTTGGCCGTTCAACCGGACAGCCGCAAGGTCGGGCTGGAGCTCTACGCATACGCTTTCGATCGGGAGGGGCGTACCCAAGACTTCTTCTCGCAGAGCATGAGCCTGGATGTGCGAAAGATGCGCGCGGCGCTCGAGTCCGCAGGGCTGAAGTTCTTTGGTCACCTCGACCTGGCGCCTGGCGCATACCAGGTCGGCATATTGATCCGCGACGCGCGGACCGGACGTCACGCTGCGCGGACCATCCCAATCCTGGTTCCTGACTTCGCGGCCTCGCAGGCCTTCTTGTCACCGCCCCTCTTTCCCGAGCAGGGTAAGAAGTGGTTGATGGTGCGTGAGGACGAAAGCCGTCGTGATGCCACGTTGCCGTATCCGTTCGTGGCCGGGAATCAGCGCTACATTCCAGCGGCGGTTCCGCAGGTCGCGAGCAACGGCTCACGGATTGAAGCCCAGCTCACCCTGATGGCCTTCGGCTTGGGGAAGGGGCCCTTCTCGCTCGACGGCTGGGTGGTGGGTGCGGATGGCAAGCGGCTGGTCGGCGCCCAGGTCGCGCTGGTCGGACGGGCCATCGCAACCGCCGGCGGCCCAGAGCAGCTCGTGGCTAGCCTCAAGGTTCCGCAGCTCGCACCGGGTGAGTACACCGTGGTCGTGAATGTCGAGGACGAAAACGGCAAGAAGATCAGCAGCTCGGGCCCGCTGCGCGCCGCCAATGGCCGCTAGGCTACGTTCGGTGTGCCGGAAATAGGCACGTCCCCTCGGTCAAGCATCTCTTTCTTCAGTTCGGTCCACCGCGCCGCCAGGGGTCGCGGACGGGTTCGCCACGCTGGTACTGCTCGAGGCGGGCCTGCAGGGTCGGGATTCGCTCGTGGCGATTGTTGGCCTGCGCCTGGCCGATGAGCTGTCGTTCCCAGTCGGCGGCTTCTTCGAATCGGCCGAGCTCGGCCAGGGCCATGGCCACGGACTCGCCGTGATCGATCGACGGCGCGCTGCGGAAGACCTCCTGGGCCATGCTGAGCGCGCGTGTGCCATCCCGCACGGCCGAATCTGCGCTGGTGGCGAGGAGGCGGGCGAGGGCATGGCGCAGCGGAATCGCGTTGTCGGTCGGCGTGAGCCCGTTCTCGAGCGCACGGGCGGCCTCCGCGTCTCGCCCGGCAAGGATCAGAGAGGTAGCCCGGCCAAAGTGGGTACGCGGATCGCCCGGCGACAGGCTGGCGGCCCGCGCGTAGCGTTCCGCGGCGTCGTCCAGACGACCTGCGCGACCGTAGGCTGCGGCCAGGCGCCGGGCAACGTCTGCGTTGCTGGGTAGGAGGCGAGCCGCGGTCTCGAGATGGTCGATGCTGTCGGTGCCGGGTAGCTCGGCCAGCCCGAGGTGAGCCCGGGCACGCTGTGTGTCGTCCGGGCTGGCGTCGAGAGCGCGGCGAAAAGCCTCTGTGGCACCAGCCGCGTCCCGCTGTTGCGTTGCCAGGAGACCGCGTATCAGCCAGCCCTCGACGTTGGCAGGGCGGCGGGTCAGCACGGTATCGAGATGCGCTGCCGCCGCGCTGCCCTGCCCCTGACGAATCGCGATCCGTGCCAGCAAGAGCAGGATGTCGTCGTCATCGGGCGCTAGCGTGGCAGCCTTGCTTGCCGCCGCCGCCGCACGCGGCATATCGCCGCGCTGTTCGTAGGCGGCTGCCAGGTTGAAGTGCGCACTGGTGAAAGTCGGTGCCAGACGAACAGCTTCGACGAAGGAGTCGATGGCGTCGTCCAGGTTGCCGCGTTCCAGCAGCAGGATGCCCAGATTGTAGTGCGACACCGGCTCGGGCCCGTCTGCTTGCGCGAGCGCTTGCTGGTAGGTCGTGATTGCCGCCTCGGCGTTGCCATGCCGGCTGAGCGCGTTGGCGAGCGTGAGCTTGGTTCGCAGGTCGTCCGGCGTCCGCTCCAGGGCGGAACGGAAGAGCGCGATCGCGGTCTCGAAGTCGCTTTCGGACATCGCCTTGTTGGCTGCCGCGACCAGCGGCGCGCTACCAACGTTTTCCTGGCTGAGCGACGTGATCAGAGGATCCGGAAACTGAATCTCGCCCGCACCTCGCGCGGCCAAGTGAATGCGCGCACGATCCAGATCGCCAGCCTGCCGATAGGCGAGTGCCAGCGGGTAGTGGAGGGCCGTTGCTTCTGGCTGCAGGGCAAGGGCCTGCTCGTAGCGCTCCGCGGCGAGGGCATAGTTGCCGGCCGCCTCGGCGACCTGTGCGCTGCCGTGATGGGCTACGGCCAGCCGAGGGTTCTGCTCGGCGAGCTGCCCGAAGATCGTGCTGGCCTCGTCGATTCGGTCCTGCTCGAGGGCGATCTGCCCGAGCCTGATGCGTGTGGCGATGTCCCCTGGGCGCCTTGTAAGCACGTCGGTCAGGTGAGCCTTGGCCTTGTCGAGCTGGCGTTCCTGGTGTGCGATGGCGCCCAGATAGTAGTGCCAGCGTGGATCTTCTGGCGTGGTGTCGCGGGCGAGCTCGAAGGCCGGGCCGGCGGATTCGAAGAAGCCGTAGAGTAAGTAGAGCCGCGCCAGTCGGGCGACGGCTTCCGCTCGTGCCTGCGCGGAGAGGCTGGCCTGGCCGAATGCTGCGGCCGCCTCCGAGCGGGCTCCCTCGAGCTGGGCGCGAATGGCGGGCTCGGTCGTTTCGAGGTAGGGGGCCGGGATGTCCGCGAAGCCTGAAAGCGATGAGCTCGCTTCGGAGCTCGAGACCGACGGTTGAGCACGGAGATCTTCGGTGACCAACGACGCGCCGAGCCCGCACACGAGCGCGAGCGCGAGCGCTGGGAAACGAGGTCGAGCTGGAAGCCGCGACCCTGCGTGGCAGAGATCGATGCTCATCGGTATGCCGATGCCCGAGGCGGCTGTTCGTGCAGGCGCTCGGCGGGTGCGGTCACGGTTTCGATGCGCCAGGTGGCGGGACGGTTGGCGATGGGGTGACCTTGCTCGGGGAGCCCTCTCCCTGGCGCAGGGTGTGGTAGGCGCGCGTCGCGAGCGGGCCGAAACGTTCGGTCGTGCCGCCGACCCAAACGACCTCGACACCGGCGATCGTCTTGGCATCATCGAGCCCGAACAGCACACGGGGATCGTGGGCCGAACCATAGCTTCCATCGGTCCGCACGCGGCGCAGCAGTGGCGGACCCGCCACGCGGAGCAGCCGCACGCGGGCGCCGAGGGCGGTCGCGCCACGTGCGGTGCGTACATCGAGCCCGATCCACGAACGATCCTGGCCCACCTGGTCGAGAAGAAGACGTGCCGGGCCGGCGTTGTTGGCAATCACCGCGTCGGGGTCGCCGTCGTTGTCGAGGTCGCCGATCGCGATCCCGCGGCTCACCTCGGAGGGGGCGAACGCCGCGGCCGCTCGGCTCGATGCCTCTTCGAAGCGGACGCGTCCGTCCGCTCCCACGCCGAGATTGCGGAAAAGCTGATTCGTCTGATGAAGGGGAAAGGGGTCGCCGGCGCGTGCCAATCGCTCGATCTTCCGTACCGCGCCGTTGGCGGTCATCAGGTCGAGCCAGCCGTCGTTGTCGTAGTCGAGGAAGGCGGCGCCGAAAGCCGTGAACGTCCAGCTTGCCGCACCCAACCCGATTTCGCGGGTCTGATCGAGGAAGAGTCCGCCGCCGTCGTTCTGGTAGAGGGTGTTGGTCTCGCCGCTCAGGTGGGCGATGACGATGTCACTGTCGCCGTCGTTGTCGACGTCGCCGGCATCCACGCCCATGCTGGATTCCGGCTTGCCGTCCCGATTGACCGCGGCGCCCGACAGGAGCCCTTCATCCACGAACGTACCGTCACCCTGGTTCAGGTAGAGAAAGTTGGGCATCAAGTCATTGGCGACGTAGAGATCGAGGTCGCCGTCGCCATCGAAATCCGTTGCCACGATGCCAAGACCGCTGCCGGCTTCGGTGATGCCGGCCTTCTCGGTGACGTTTTCGAAGGTGACGTGTCCCTTGTCGTCGGGCCCGACGTTGCGCAGCAGCTTGTCGGCGAGGGGCCGGTAGGCGAGTGGCGCGCAGTAGTCGGGGACCCCGGTTTCCGTGCTGCACTTTCGATGACGGACGAAGTCGAAGTCGACGTAGTTCACGATGTAGAGGTCGAGATCGCCGTCCGCGTCCGCGTCGAAGAACAGTCCGATGGTCGACCAGCGGCTGTCATCGGCTCCCGACTGCGCGGTGACGTCTTCGAACGTGATCTTCCCATTCTCATCCGGTCCACGGTTGCGCCAGAGCTGGTTGGACTCGAGATTCGCGACATAGAGGTCGGTCCAGCCGTCGCCATCGAAGTCCCCGGTCGTGACCCCCATCCCGTAGCCCAGGGCTTTGATTCCCGATGCATCGGTGACGTCGACGAACCGGATCTTCCGCTGACCATCGGCGGCCACGGTCAGATCGTTGCGGTAGAGGCGGTCGACGAGGGGCAGCGGGTGCTGGGACTTGCGCAGGGCATCGGCCTCTTCGTTGCCCGGCCCGAGCATGTGTCCCTGGACCAGATAGAGGTCGAGGTCGCCATCGTTGTCGTAGTCGAAGAGGGCTGCGCCACCGCTCGACACCTCGGGCAGATAGAGCTCGCCGCTCATGCCGTTTTGATGCACGAAGTCGAGGCCGGTATCCGTGGCCTCGCGAAATACCGGGGCCACGCGAGAAGCCGGCGTATCGGCGGGGTAGACGGCGGCCGGCGCCATCGTCCACGCAGTCGCCAGCATGCCCATGGAGACGAGGGTGCGCCAGGCAGTCCGGCCTTGGGGGCGCACGGGACGGAGACGGACCGGTAGACCGGTGGCAAACGAGGCAGCGCGCGGCATGGGGTGATTCCCGGTGCGGGACTCAGCCTTCCGGGGTGAGCGGCACGCTCAACGAGAGGCTGGTCGGAAGGCCGGGAACAGGCTCCTGCAAGGTGAGAATCTCGGTACCGTCTTCGGCGACGTCGCGTAGGAGGTAGCGCGCTTCTTCGAGCGTGACCTCGACCTCGAGGGAGCCGTCCGCAGGCGGTGGCCGATCGATTTCGGACGTCCAGAAGTTGAAGAGGTCGACCCGTGTGACCTCGCCGGGGGGCAGGGTCTCGACGAAGAGCTGGCGGTCGTAGACAGCGAGCGGAATGCCGTCGACCGCGACCGTGAAGCGTAGCGCAGATGCTGCCCGCTCGCCCTGGTTCTCGAGCAGCACCCGCAGCCGGCACAGGGTCTCCGGGCCCGGATTGGCAGGCACGACTTGCGTCGCGGTGAGCACGAGAGCCGAGGACGCCCCGTTCGCTTCGGCGTCGGCAGGTGTCGCCGGGTCTGACTCGGCCGGGGCTGCAACGCCAGATTCTCCCGGCGTCGAATCGGCCGGGGTGACCTGGGCCAGGCTCGGCGCGGCGCTGGCTAGCCAGGCGATCAACAAGGAGAGCATCCAAAGCTGGCGCGCAGCGGCTTCGAAAAGTCGATGGCGGCAGGACGTTGTACGGCGTGTCGTTGCGCTGGTCATGCTCATCGTTGGTCCACTCTTTGCGCCGGGATCTTCTCACCCGACCGACTCCGGCGCGGTCCGCCGCGAGGGCGAGCGGGTGCACCGGTCGAGACGGACATTATAGTGGCTGCGGCGATTGCGATCCGCGACGCGCCGCCGCCGCAGGAGCTGTTGATACAGCTCGTTGACACGTCCTAGACCCTTTGCTAAAGTCTGCCGCCCTCGGCGCCGCTTTTGCGATCTCGTCGAGGCGCAGTCTCGGTGGCGAAAGCTCTGGCGAGAATTCAGGCCCGTAGCTCAGCTGGTTAGAGCGCTACGTTGACATCGTAGAGGTCAGCGGTTCGAGTCCGCTCGGGCCTACCATCGCCCCACTCCCCACCGAGAGCGCGTATTTCGAGACGTTCAGGCGCTTAGCTCAGCTGGTTAGAGCGCTACCTTCACACGGTAGAGGTCAGCGGTTCGAGTCCGCTAGCGCCTACCAGCGTCTCTCGGAGACCGTGTTCCTTCAAGATCAACGTCTCCTCACGAGAAACAGCTCACCGAACAAGAAATGCCATGGCGCCCGAAACGATCGAGCTCACTCTCCCTGACGGTTCCGTGCGCAGCATGCCGCACGGCGCAACCGCGCTCGACGTCGCCATGGACATCGGTCCTGGCCTCGGCAAAGCGGCGATCGGTGCTGCGCTCGACGGCGAGCTGATCGACCTTCGGCAACCCATCGCGGCCGACGGTAGGCTGCGCATCATCACCTCGCGGGACGAGGAGGCGGGGCACGTCATCCGCCACAGCGCCGAGCACGTGATGGCGGATGCGGTCAAGCGGCTCTGGCCCGAGACCGAGATCGATGCCGGCCGGCAGGATCACAGCGAGAAATATCAGTACGACTTTCGCTTCCCGCGCACCTTTACGCCCGAGGATCTGGTCCGTATCGAGGACAAGATGCGCGAGATCTTGGCCGAACGTTCTTCGTTCGAGCGGATCGAAATTTCACGGGACGAGGCCGAAGCACTCTTCCGCGAGATGGGCGAGAGCCTGAAGATCGAGCGCCTCAAGGACATTCCCGAAGGCGAGACCATCACGCTCTTCCGTCACGGACAGTTCACCGACCTCTGCCGCGGACCGCACGTGCAGCATCTCAAGCAGATCGGTGCGGTCAAGCTGCTCGAGGCGTCCGGTGTCTACTGGAAGGGCGACGAAGCCAACGAGATGCTGCAGCGCGTCTACGGCACGGCTTTCGGGAGCCCCAAGGAGCTCAAGGCGTACGAGAAGCAGGTGGAAGAGTCGCAGGCTCGCGACCACCGTCGCCTCGGTCCCCAGCTCGATCTCTTCAGTTTCCACGAGGAAGCGCCGGCCAGCCCGTTCTTTCATCCCAAGGGCGCCTGCGTCTACAACGGCCTGGTGGACTTCGTACGCGAGCTGTACGCGCAGTACGAGTACGACGAGGTGGTGACGCCGCAGATCCTCGACGTCGATCTCTGGCACACCTCCGGGCACTACGAGCACTACCGCGACGCCATGTTCTTCACCGAGGTGGACGATCGGCAGTACGCGGTGAAGCCGATGAACTGCCCGACTCACTGCTTGATTTTCAAGACCAAGCGGCGGTCGTACCGTGATCTGCCCGTGCGCTATGCCGATTTCGGGCGCCTCCACCGCTATGAGAAAAGCGGTGTGATCACCGGGCTGACCCGGGTACGCAGCTTTGCGCAGGACGACGCGCACGTCTTCTGCACGCCGGAGCAGATCGAGGACGAGGTCCTGACGGTGGTGCGCATGATTCAGCGCCTGTACACCGTGTTTGGGTTTGCCGAAATCTTGATCGAGCTGTCGACCCGGCCGGAGAAGCGGCTCGGCTCGGACGAGATGTGGGACCAGGCCGAGGGTTCGCTACGTGGCGCGCTCGAGAAGGAGGGCATCGACTACCAGGTTAATCCCGGTGACGGTGCCTTCTACGGTCCGAAGATCGACTTCCAGGTTCGCGACGCGATCGGCCGCAGCTGGCAGTTGGGCACGGTCCAACTCGACTACCAACTCCCCGAGCGCTTCGGCCTGCGCTACGTCGGTGCCGATGGTGCCGAGCACCAGCCGGTGATGATCCATCGCGCGATGCTGGGTTCCGTCGAGCGGTTCCTGGGCATCTTGATCGAGCACACGGCGGGCAAGTTCCCGCTCTGGCTGGCGCCAGTTCAGGCCGTGGTGCTACCGATTTCGGAAAAATTCGAAGACTACGCCCGCACGGTCGAGCAGAAGCTCGGGGCTGCGGGCATGCGTGTCGAGCTCGACGCGCGCAACGAGAAGCTGGGCTATCGGATTCGCGAGGCCCAGGTGAACCAAGTCCCCTACATGGTCGTGATTGGCGGCCGCGAGGCGGAGGATGGTACGGTCACCGTTCGCCGACGCGCGGGAGAGCCACTGGGTGCAATGACCCCCGAAGCATTTCTCGACCATGCCATGAAGCTGATCGGCACGCGCGAGCTCGAGCTCTAGCGTTCGATTCACCAGGAGAGACGACGTGCCCAAGCAAAAGACCCATCGTGGTGCGGCCAAGCGGTTCAAGATAACCGGTAAGGGCAAGGTCAAGCATTCGCACTCGGAAACGAGTCATATCTTGACCAAGAAGACCACCAAGCGGAAGCGCCACCTGCGCAAGGCAACCATGGCTTCGTCAGCGTTCGAAAAGACGCTGAAGAAGCTGCTGAACGCCTGAGGCGTCCGGCGTCAGAGATTTCGTCTCGGCGAGAGATCTCGCGGCTCGGTCTGCGAGAGACACTCACCGGGAACCACTGACCTTTGCGACGCCGGTGGAGGAACCGTCCACCGGAGTCGCACGCATGTGAGCTCACGCGAGCCGCATGCTTGACCGCTTCGCCGTCGCTGCGAAGCCCAAAACGAGGTTCGAATCATGCCGAGAGTCAAGCGTGGGCCAAAGCGCGCCCAAAGTCGCAAGAAGGTTCTGAAGGCTGCCAAGGGGTTTTTTGGTGCCCGGTCCAAGGCGCATCGCGTAGCCATGGAGGCGGTCGATCGCGCAAATCAGTTCGCGTATCGTGACCGTCGTCAGCGCAAGCGTCAGTTCCGTAGCCTGTGGATCGTTCGCATCAACGCCGCGTGCCGCCTGCACGGTCTGTCCTACAACCGGTTGATCGACGGGTTGAACAAGGCCGGCGTCGAGATCGACCGCAAGATGCTCGCCGATCTCGCCGTGCACGATGCCGAAGCTTTCGGTCGCATCGCCGTCACTGCGCGCGAGGCGCTCGAAGCTGCCTACGGCAAAGCGCCCGGTGGTGACGCGCCCGCCGCCGCCGGCGCCTAGAGCACGCCCATGTCCAGCGAGCAAGCCGGCGCCTCGGGTGATGCGCCTGGCGAGACGGCCGGCGGTGCTTCGAACGACACGTTGAATCAACTCGCCGCGCTCGCGGATGCGTTCGCGGCCGAAGCCGCCGAGGTCGCCGATCGGCCCGGCTGGGAATCCCTGCGCCTCGCCTGGTTGGGCAAGAAGCAGGGCAAGCTTCGCGGCCTGATGGGGCGCATGAAAGAGATCCCGCCTCAGGATCGGCGTGCGTTCGGCCAAGGGGTCAACGAGCTCAAGGGGCGAGTCGAGGCGGGCCTGGAGGCAATCGACCAGCGCCTCACCCAGGGGGAGCGGCAAGCCGATCAAGATGCCTCGCGCATTGACGTCACCTTGCCCGGACGGCCGCCGCAGCTCGGCAGCTTGCATCCGGTGACCCAGGTGATCCGCCTGATCGAGGAGATCTTCGCGGAGCTGGGCTACAGCGTCGCGGACGGACCCGAGATCGAGGACGATCGTCACAACTTCGAGCTGCTCAACTTCCCGCCCGAACATCCGGCGCGCGATACCCAGGACACGCTCTTCGTGGATGGCGGCCTGCTTCTGCGCACGCACACCTCGCCGATGCAGATCCGCACCATGCTGGCGCGTCAAGCGCCGCCGATTCGAATCATCTGTCACGGCCGGGTCTATCGCAACGACAATGATCTGCGGCATTCGCCGATGTTCCACCAGGTGGAGTGCCTGGCGATCGACGAAGGGATCAGCTTGGGTGACCTGAAGGGCACGCTCGAGGCTTTCTGCCAGCGGCTCTTCTCGCCGGAGACCAAGGTCCGTTTGCGGCCGAGCTTCTTCCCGTTCACGGAGCCTTCGGCGGAGGTCGACGTCACCTGTTCGGCATGCCGAGGCAAGGGGTGCGCGACCTGCTCGAACACCGGATGGATGGAGATCCTCGGTTCCGGCATGGTCGATCCGCGGGTGCTTCGTGCTTGCGGGATCGATCCCGCGCGCTACAGCGGCTTCGCCTTCGGCCTCGGGCTCGACCGCGTGGCGATGATTCGCTACGGCATTCCCAACATCCGCATGCTGTTCGATGGTGACGAGCGGCTGCTTCGCCAGGTACGAAGCTGATGCAATTCTCCCTCAACTGGATCCGGCAGTACGTGGCCCTTCCTGCCGAAGTCGACGCCGACGCCATTGCCAGCCGGCTGACCGGCGCCGGTATGGCGGTCGAAGGCGCGGATCCGTTCGATGACGGCTCCGCGGGTGGCGACGTTGTCTTCGACATCGACGTGACGACCAACCGCCCGGACTGCATGAATCACGTCGGCCTGGCCCGGGAGCTGGCCGTGCTGTTCGGCGTGCCTTTCGTGCCGGAAGAGCCGTTCGGGAGCAACAAGGCGGTGATCGCGGCTTGCCAGCCGATCGAGACACAAGCGTCCGAAGCGATTGCCGTGTCGATCGACGACGCGGGTTGCCGACGGTTCGCGGCCACGGTCGTGCGAGGCGTCACCATCGAGCCGAGCCCATCCTGGCTGACACGCCGCCTCGAAGCGGTGGGTGTGCGACCGATCAACAACGTCGTCGACGTCACCAACTACGTGCTCTGGGCGTACGGCCAGCCCATCCATGCCTATGACCGCGAAAAGCTTGCCGGCGCCGAGCTGATCGCCCGCGCGGCGCGTGCCGGCGAGTCGGTGGTGACCCTCGATGGGCAGAAGCGCAAGCTCGAAGCGGGCATGTTGGTGATCGCCGATCGCGAGCAGGTCGTCGGGCTGGCCGGTGTGATGGGCGGGCTCGACAGCGAGGTGACCGAGGCCACGACCGATGTCGTGATCGAAGCGGCGCACTTTCTGCCGATTCCAGTGCGCAAGACCGCGCGCGCTGTCGGCCTGCATACGGATGCCTGCCATCGATTCGAGCGTGGTGCCGATCGCGGCTTCTGCGCCGAGGCCGCCACACTCGCCGCGTGCATGATCCAGCATCTCGCGGGCGGCGAAGTCCTGCAAGGCGCCGTCGATGTGTCGGACGCCGAGGCCACGGCCGCGGTGCCACCGATCCGCATCGAGCATCAGCGCCTCGAGCGCTTTGGTGGCCTGTCCATCGAGCCATCGGAAGTCGAGCGGATTCTCGGCGGGCTGGGCTTCGCGCTCGAGGGTGAAACCTCGGAGTCAGCCGATGCCGAAGATGGCCATGGCTGGGACGTGGTGCCGCCGACCTGGCGGGCCTACGACTTCGAGAACGCCTATCCCGCGGACGTCTACGAAGAGGTGTTGCGCATCGTCGGTTTCGATGCGATTACCGCGACCTTGCCGACCGCTGGCCGGCCCGATGCGCCCGAGAGCGCAGAGCACCGACGCCGTCGGACGATTCAGGATCACCTGGCGGCTGCGGGCTTCGCCGAGCACATTTCGTGGGCGTTTCACGATGCCAAGCGGGCGGATGCCTATCCTTCGCTATACGGCTCCGCGCCGGCACTGCCGGTGGCCAATCCGCTCTCGGAGCGCTATGCAGTGATGCGTCGCTCCTTGTTACCCGATCTGGTCGAGGCTGCGCACTACAACCTGCGCCGCGGCGCGTCGGCGGTGCAACTCTTCGAAGTGGGGCGCATCTTCGCGCCGTCCGGAACCGATCATCCGTTCGCCTTGCCGGACGCACCGGTGACCGAAGTGGAGACCATTGCCCTGGTCACCGGAGGGCGCCGCGGGATGCCCTGGCAGCGTGAGATCGATCTCGATTTCTTTGATCTGAAAGGCGTGATCGAGAGCGTTGCCGGTGTTTGCGGTGTCGCACTGATGGCACGCGCAGCGACCGTCCCCCACCTGGTTGCGGGAGCGTCGGCCGAGCTGGTCCGCGCCGACGATCCGGCGGTCGTGGTCGGCGTGCTCGGTCAGGTGGACGAGCACGATGCCACGGTGCCGCTTTTCGTGGCCGAAGTGGCGACGGCCGGCCTGGTCGCCGAGCGCATCGGTCTCGAAGTCACGGCGCCACCCAAGCTGCCGGGCATCCAGGTCGACGCCACCCTGACCCACGCGAGCAGCCATCCATGGGACCACATTGCCGGCGCCATCGACGACGCGTCGGTCGAAGGATTGGTGGGTTTCGAGCTCAAAGACCGC
>CALFAM010000190.1 GCA_937948815.1 uncultured bacterium | reverse complement strand
CCCTTCTCGGGATCCTGCGTCCGCCCTCACTTCTGGTCTGGGCCATACGCAGACCCTTGAACGAGAACGCTCGAGCTCCAGGCAGCTGCCCTTCGGGTTGCGCTCGCTTCCCGTCTCGGGATCTTGTGTCTGCAATCTGGTTTTGAAATCGGGAGGGAGCAACTGCGCTCGGCACGTCGGGAAGACGTGCCGAGCGGTCAGGGGTGTGGCTAGATCGTGAGGAGCGGCGCGATCACCAGGGCGACCACCGACATCAGCTTGATCAGGATGTTCAAGCTGGGACCGGAGGTGTCCTTGAAGGGATCGCCGACGGTGTCACCGACCACGGCGGCTTTGTGGGCTTCCGAACCCTTGCCACCATGATGGCCACCTTCGATGTACTTCTTCGCGTTGTCCCACGCACCACCGGCGTTGGACTGGAAGATGGCCAGCATGACACCGCTGGAGGTGACGCCAGCGAGCAGGCCGCCGAGAGCCGTGACATCCCAGAAGCCGATGACCACAGGCGTCACGACCGCGAGCAAACCCGGTGCCAGCATGGCGTTGATGGCGCCCTGAGTCGAGATGTCGACGCAGCGCGCGTAGTCGGCCTTGGCGCCTTCCTTGCCCTCGAGAAGGCCCGGAATCGTCTTGAACTGGCGACGTACCTCTTCGATCATCTTGTACGCGGCCTTTCCGACCGCGGTCATGGCCATCGACGAGAAGAGGAACGGCAGCATGGCACCGAGGAAGAGTCCGGCCATCACACGCGGGCTCGAGATATCGATGTTGTCGAGGCCGACGGTGGTCCGGAAGGCTGCGAAGAGCACGAGCGCCGTGAGCGCGGCCGAGCCGATGGCAAAACCCTTACCGATCGCCGCCGTGGTGTTGCCAACGGCGTCGAGTTGGTCGGTCCGTGCACGCACGTCCTTGCCGAGATGCGCCATCTCGGCGATACCACCGGCGTTGTCCGCAATGGGACCGTAGGCGTCGACCGCGAGCTGAATACCAGTGGTCGAAAGCATGCCGAGGGCGGCGATGGCGATTCCGTAGAGCCCCGCCTGTGCGTAGGCCACGAGCATCGCGGCGACCAGGACGATCACGGGCAGCGCCGTCGAGCGCATGCCGAGGGCGAGACCCGCGATGATGTTGGTCGCAGAGCCGGTCTCACTCTCGAGCGCGATCTGCTGGGCCGGCTTGCGAGCTTCGGAGGTGTAGTACTCGGTGATCTTGCCGATCGCGACGCCGGAAACCAAGCCGGCGAGCATGGCGAGGAAGATGCCGAGGCCATCGAACTGAACACCACTCAACTCGTAGGTGCCGGGCACCATCTGGTTGGTCACGAAGTAGGTGACGACCAGCATCACTCCGGCCGCCGTCATGGTGCCGGCATCGAGGGCGTGGCTCGGGTTGCCACCTTCCTTGGTGCGCACCAGCAACGTCGAAGCCATGGCAACGACGATACCCAGCGCGGCGAGGACCAGCGGCAACATCACCAGCACGGAGGTGCTTTCGCCCGTCACGCTGGTGGCCGCGATACCGAGAACCAAGGAGCCGATGATCGCACCGACGTAGGACTCGAAGAGATCGGCACCCATCCCTGCGACATCGCCGACGTTGTCACCGACGTTGTCCGCGATCACCGCGGGGTTGCGCGGATCATCCTCGGGAATTCCGGCCTCGACCTTACCGACCAGGTCGGCGCCGACATCGGCGGCCTTGGTGTAGATGCCGCCTCCGACACGCGCGAACAGCGCGATCGAGCTGGCACCGAAGGAGAAGCCGGTCAGCACCGTGATGACGCGCGCAAGGTCGACGCCGCCATCCGCTGTCGTGAACAGGTGGCTGTAGAGGAAGAAGAGTAGGGAGAGGCCGAGGACGCCGAGACCGACGACGCAGAAGCCCATCACGGCGCCACCGGAGAACGCCACGGCCAACGCGTTGTTGAGGCTCGTGCGGGCGGCAGCGGCCGTGCGAACGTTGGCAGCCGTCGCCACGCGCATGCCGAAGAAGCCGGCAGCAGACGAGCACAGGGCGCCCGCGACGACCGAGATGCCGATCATCCAGGAGCTGTCGGCTCGGCCGGCATTCAGCCAGGTCAGGACCACTGCGGCGACGACTACGAAGACTGCGAGCACCGTGTACTCACGGCGCAGGAAGGCCATCGCACCCTCGCGAATGTGGCCCGCGATCTCGCGCATCGTGTCGTTGCCCGTGTCCTGGCTGTTGATCCAGGTGCTGCGCATGAACGCGTACACCAGTGCCAGCACACCGGAAAGCGGAATCAAATACTTGATCAACTCAGAGTCCACTACCAATCTCCTCAGTCGCCGATTCGCTTCGTTCGTCTCATCGGTCGATTGGCGAGCGCTCGCCAATCTCGTTTGTCAGTCCACATTCTTCAACGAATGGCTTCAGCCATTGAATGCTTGCATGGCAGCTTCGCTACCCTGCTCCGCCCAGCACATGCAGGCTTCCGCCGCACGCTCGACCATCTCGACGGTGGCCGCGCGTTCCTCGGAAGCAAAGGGCGCCAGGACGAACTCGACCAAGTCTTCGCCTGCAGGTGGGCCGTCGGCACCACCAACACCGAGACGCAGCCTCGCGACCTGGTCAGTCCCGAGATTCTCCAGAATGGACTCCAGGCCTCGGTGCCCAGCCGGGCTACCCGATCGACGCAGACGCAGTCTGCCTAGCGACAGGTGAATCTCGTCGTAGACTACCAGAATCTGCTGGGGGCCGAGGCTCAGCCGCTCGGCCAGGCAGCGGACTGCGAAGCCGCTGCGGTTCATGAATGTCTGGGGCGCGGCCAAGACCAAGTCGCCGACCCGCGCAGTGCGCGACTTGCAGAGTTCGCCTTCGAGGCGGGCGTTCTGCCGCCGGGCAATCTCTTCGACGACAAGAAAGCCGACGTTGTGCCGGGTGTCGAGGTACTTCTCCCCCGGATTCCCCAGCCCGCAGACGAGACGCAGTGATTCGTTCGCGTCCGACGGCGTCGGCTCGTTCGTGGTCATGTGGTGGCTCGCAGGGATTGATCTGCGCCGCGGTCCGGATGGCGGCGGACGCATGCGAAGTCGCAGGCACGGGCCGCACGCGAAAGGTGCGGCCCGCTCCGGTCTTCGCTACGCGGGCAATTGCTACTCGTCTGCCTTCTGCTTGAGGACTTCCGGCTCGGCACCCGCGGCCTCGATCAGGCCTTCGTCTTCGTCCTCGCCCTCGGCTTCTTCGATCCGAGGCGCGTGGACCGAGGCGATGACGCGGGACGGATCGAGCAGCATCTCGACGCCATCGGGCAGCTCGATCTGCCCAGCCTCGAGGTGATCGCCAACGTCGAGGCCGGAAACATCGACCCCGAGATGCGGCGGAATGTTCGCTGGCAGGCACTCCAACTCGACCTCGCGGGTGACGAAGTCGAGGATTCCACCCTGAACCTTGACGCCGGTGGCGAGACCTTCCAGCTCGACCGGCACGGTCACGTGGACCTTCTTGGCCATGTTGATCCGTTGGAAGTCGATGTGCAGCGTGTGGCCACGAATCGGATCGACCTGCATCTCACGGATCATGGTGTGCCGGCTCTGCTTGGTCCCTTCGACCCTGAGCAGGAAGACACTGTTCTCACCGCCCTCGGCGTTGCGCAGGAGCTCGTCGATCTTGCGCTGCTCCACCTGAATGGCGACCGGATCTTTATCGTCGCCATAAACCACGGCCGGAATCTGGCCGGAAGCGCGCAGGCGGCGATTGGCGTTCTTGCCCATCTCCGCGCGCGTCTGAACTTCGATGCTGAGCTCACTCATGTTTGGAATCCTCGTTGTCGGGCGGCTTCGCCCAGGAGCGCACCCCGGAGGTCAGACGAACAACGAGCTGACCGAACTGTTCTCGTGGATGCTGCGAATCGCCTTGCTCAGAATGGTCGCCACCGACAGTGGCATCAACTTCTTCGAGCGGCGAAGCTTTTCTTCGAGCGGTGTCGTATTGGTCACCAAAAGCCTCTCGACCGAGGCGGATTCGATCCGGTCGAGCGCTGGGCCCGAGAGTATACCGTGAACACCAGCCGCGAACACCCGTTTGGCCCCCTTCTCTTTCAAGGCCTCGACCGTGTGGGTCAGCGTACCTGCGGTGTCGACGATGTCATCGAGAATCGGGAGATCGCGTCCAGCCACGTCGCCAATGACATGCATGACACTAGCCTGGTTTGGACTGGTTCGCCTCTTGTCGACAATAGCAATTTCCGTCTCCAGCCGCTTGGCAATTGCCCGCGCACGTTCGACGCCTCCAGCGTCTGGTGAAACGATCATCAGATCTGGGATGTCCATCGTCCTGATGGTCTCCAGAATCACTGGGGCCGCAAAGAGGTGATCAACCGGTACGTTGAAGAAGCCCTGAATCTGCGCCGCGTGGAGGTCCAT
>CALFAM010000189.1 GCA_937948815.1 uncultured bacterium | reverse complement strand
ACGAGCAGCGCGATGGCGGCCATCGCCAGGCCCCGGCGTCGACGCGTTGGGGCGACCGCTTCGGATTGGGCGACCCCTTTTGATTGGGCGACCGTTGCCGACGGGGCGGCAGCATCGGTCGCGCCGCCTTGGCGGACGTCTCCAGCCGAAACGCTTTGGTGCGCGTGGCGCGTCTCGAGGGCCATCGTGGTGTCGGCAACCGCGCGCACGCGAGGCGACACATCGATCAAGCTGGCGATGCCGCGTCCGGTCGACTCATCCAGCTCGCCACGCACGTAGGCGTCCACGAGCTCGCTCTCGAAAGCCTGGAGCTGATCGAAGAGCGTGTCGTTCTCGAGCACGTCACGCTCGAGCTGCGCGCGCTCAGCCTCGGACGCTACCGCTGAGAGATGGCGCGCCAGACGATGCTGCAGGTCAGACGGTGCGCTCATGGCTGGTCCCCTCCTGGCGCGGATGTGCGCATCCTTTCTTCGATCCATTGTTCGAGCTTGTTGCGAATGCGGAAGACGCGAATCCGCAGTGTGTTGGCGGCGACGCCCATCTCCTTGGCCAGCGTCTTCCGGTTGCGGATGCGGGCGTCGCTCGGGCCGGCGTAGTAGCGGATCACCAGGTCCCGCTCTTCGTTCGAGAGGCGATCGAGGCATTGCTCCAGACAGACCAGGCGCAGGTCCGTGGTCTCGTGCCGGGGTGCGACGGCCGGTGCGTCGTGAGCGCCCGGCTGCCGCTTGACTTCGCGCAGATGCTCGAGGAAGACCCGATGTGCGACGCCTGCGGAGAACCGCGGCACGTCGCCGTCGCCGAGCTCGAGGCCTTGCTCGACCCGGCGGATCACCCGGTTGAGCGATTCGTCGGCCAGATCTTCGGCAATGCGGCATCCGCGCCATTCGAAGAGTCGGATCAGCTTGGCCCGCAGGCATTCGTACTGGCGCCCGGCTTCGATGATGTCGGCATCGAGCAGCAGCAGGAAACGCCCGAGGGCTTCGGGACTCAACGTCCAGTGTCCGGGTTGCGTCATCGGTCTACCCTTGGATGGCGATCCTGGTGGTTCTGTTACGAAGCCCCGCGTCAGCCGTCCAATACAACGTTTTTTGCGTCACGATTTCGCGAGCGGTCAGGCGTCCCACGATACGGCCGACCACCCCAGGCGTTCGGCCTCGCGTCGCAACGTGTCGCGCTCGGCTTGGCTGCGCTGCTCCTGGCCTGCCGCAGCGAGCAGGTCGGCGTAGAGGCGGCGGGCCTGCAGGCTGACTTCCAGCAGACCGTGTTCTTGAGCGGTCGCCAGGATCGCTTCGGCTTCGCGTAGCTGCGTCAGTGGGTCGGCCTTCGGCTCCCGAGCAGCACAGAGGACGAGTGTCACGCGCCCGTGCAGCAAGATGTCCATGGCTTCGAGGCCCGCCAACCGCTGGCGAAGGTCGGCACAGCTCGGGTCGGAATCGGACCCGGTCGCCAAGGCGCCACGGGTCAGCAGGCTGGCGGCGGTGGCGGCCTTCAGGATCTCGCGCTGCTCGTCGAAGATCGCCTGTGCGGCACCGGCCAATTGCTTGGCCTCTTCCCAGGCGCCACCAGCGGCGAGGATCCGGGCGAGGAGCACACGTGTCTCGGCGGCGGTCGTGCTTTGGCCGTGCTGCTCGAACGTCTCGACCAGCGCGCGCGCCTCCCGCTCGCCTGCCTCCAGCTCGCCCCGTGCCAGATCCAGACGGACGATCTCGAAGCGCGTCACCGGCTCGAGACCCCCAGCCGGATGATGCTTCGCTGCTTCGAGCGCACGGTCGTAGCTCTGGCGCGCCAGCGCGAGCTCGCCGAGATCGCTCCAGACACGACCCTGGTAATAGGGTACCCAGGCGATACCGATCGCGTCGCCCACAGCTTCGAATGCCGCCGCCGCTTCCTGGAACTGCACCAGGGCGTCTTTGGGACGGCCGAGCTTGAGCAGCGAGATGCCGAGATTCTCGAGCATGATCGCGGCACCTTGCTTGATGTCTCGCCGCTGGTAGTTGGCGAGCACGGCGCGCTTGAGCGCGAGACCGTCCGCGAGGCGACCCCGCAGATCGAGGATGATGCTCAAGGAGGTTTGGGCGCGGGCGATGTGGCCTTGGTTGCCAGTTTCCTCGGCCAGGGCGAGGGCCTGGCGGTCCCAATTTTCCGCGGCATTCAGGTCGCCACGCCGCTGGGCCTGATCGCTGAGGTTGAGCAGCACGCCGGTCAGACCACGCTTGTGGCCAACCGACTCGTAGAGCGCTCGGGACTCATCGAGCAGCTCGGTGACCCGATCGAGCGACGAATCGGTGTGAATCCGGGTGCGCGCTTCGGTCTCGAGAGCGTCGGCGACCAGGGTCCAGGCGCCGAGCGCCCGGCCGGCTGCTGCGGCACGCGCGGCAGCTTCTTGGCTGCGGGGATAGTCTCCTTGGCGGTAGCGAACGCCGGCTTCGGTCTGATCGATACGCGGATCCTCGCCCCAGGGTGCGGGCAGCTCGCGTAGCGAGGCCAGGGTCGCGAGGGCCTGGTCTGGTCGCGCATCGCGCTGCTGGGCCGATGCCAAGGCCAGGCCGTAGTCGAGGTCATCGGGAAAGAAGGCGTGGAGGGCGCGGAAGAGCTCTTCGGCGCGTGACCACTCGCTGAGGCTGAGCCGGTATTGGGCCTCGATCGCCAGCTGCTGCTCGCGCCGGAGGCTTCCGGCGTGCCGAAAGGCGTGCTCGGCAGCAGCCCGGGCGCGGGCGCTGTAGCCGAGTCCGCTCCAAGCCTGGGCAAGGGCCAGGGCAATGAGCGGATTGTCGGGCTCGAATGTCTGAGCTTGCTCGAAGTCTTGTCGAGCGGCCTTGGCTTCGAAGCGGCGCAGGGCCGCCATGCCGCGGAAATAGCGTTGGGCCGCGTCGGGATGGGCGGGGAGGCCAGCCAGGGCGGCGTCGATCTCGGTCCGGGTCGGTTGTCTGAGACCGATCGCGGCGCGAAGGCTGTCGGTCGCCTGCACCACCTGGTCAAGGAGGTCGCTCGTCCCGGCGGTGATG
>CALFAM010000188.1 GCA_937948815.1 uncultured bacterium | reverse complement strand
GAGGCGGGCATCCACGTGCTCACCGCGGGCCACTACGCCACCGAGCGCATCGGCCCACGCGCCCTGGGCGAGCACCTTGCCGACCAATTCGGGATCAAGGTGACGTTTGTCGACGTCCCAAACCCAGCATGACGATGGCCCCAGCCTAATGCTGACGAACACGGACGCTGCCCGCCAACGCGCGGCCCATCAACGCGCGGTCCGTGGCGCACGACGCGCCCATCGCTGGATCATCTTGCTCGCATGGGCCAGCCTGGCAAGTGTCTTTTCGTTGCCAGATACGCTCGCTGACGACGACCGAAGGGAGCCGAGCTTGGAAGATCGCTGCCGCGACGAAGTTCTCGATCTACACCAGTTCTTCGCCGATTGGTTCAACGGCGACATCGCAAACGACGAAGCAACCTTTGCGCGTCTCGAAAAGGCGCTTGCCGATGACTTCGAGATCATCGGCCCCGACGGTCGGCTGACCACCCGTGGCGACCTGCTGCCAATCCTCGCGCGCGCCCACGGAGGCCGCAAGGCCCTCGACTTCTCGATCGAAGTCAAACACCCCAAGGCACGCAAGATCAGTGATGCCCTCTGCCTGATCACCTATGAGGAATGGCAGTCGAGCAACCAGGGCAATCGCGCCTGGCGTTCCACGGCCGTGCTCCGCCGCCAGGACGACGCGCCAGGCGGCGTCGTCTGGCTGCACGTGCACGAGACCTACCTGCCCGACGACTAGGCCTGCGCACGCGAGACGTGCGTAGAGTCAATCAGCAGCCGATGCTTTGCTGAAGAGCTGGAAGAAGTTCTGGTTGGTGAGCTCGGCAACCGCCTCCGGCGTGGTGCCGAGCTCGTCGGCCAGGCGGGCGGTAATCTCGACCACGTAGGCCGGGCGGTTTGGCTTGCCGCGATAGGGCACTGGCGCCAGGTACGGGGTATCGGTCTCGACGAGCAGACGATCGCGTGGGGTGATGGGAATGACCTCGCGCACGTTGTCCGCGCGATTGAAGGTGATCATGCCCGACATGCCAAGGGAAAAGCCGCGTTCGATCAAGGTCTCGGCCATGCCGAGACCCCCTGCGAAGGAGTGAAAATCAGCCCGCAGCGCAGCAAAGTCTCGATCGGCCACCACGGCCAGCATCGCGTCATTGGAGTCGCGGTTGTGGACCACCACCGGCAAATCGAGGTCGACGGCCAGCTGCCACTGGATCCGCATGACGCGCTCCTGCACGTCGCGGGGCGCGTGGTCGTAGTAGAAGTCCAAGCCACACTCGCCGACCGCCACGGCCTTGGGGTCGGCAAGGAGCTCGCGCAGTCGCGCCTCGTCGCCGTCTTCCCAGGTCGCGGCATCGTGCGGGTGGACACCCAGCGCGCACCAGACATCCTCGTGCTGATGGCAGAGTGCCAGCAGCTTGTCGGCATCGCTCAGGCGGATGGCCGGAACCAGGAAGCCAGAGACGCCGCGCTCCCGTGCGCGGTCGAGCGCTTCGGAGCACTCGTCGTCGGTCAATGATTGGAGATGACAGTGCGAATCGATCGGTCCGCGCGGCATGATCGAGCGCTACCGGACGCGCGTGCCCGGCGTGACCGGCTCGATCGGACGGACCAGCACCGCACCATCCCCTTCCGAGGCGGCCAGCACCATGCCGTTGGACTCGACACCCATCAACTTCGCCGGCTTCAGGTTGAAGACGATAACGACCTGCTTGCCGACCAGCTCCTCGGGCTGGTACTGCTTGGCGACGCCGGCCACGACCGTGCGCGGTGCCTCTTCGCCGGCATCGACCGTCAGCTTGAGCAGCTTGTTGGACTTGGGGATCGCTTCGGCCTCCAACACATTGGCCACTCGCAGCTCGGTCTCGAAAAACTGATCGATATCAATCACCGACGACTCTCCACCGGCTTTCTTGGCGCCGGATGCTTTCGGTTTTGCGTTCTTGGACTTCGTTTCTTTCTTGGCCGCCCCGCCGGGAGACGCCGCGCCCTGTGCGCCGCCGGACGCAGGCCGCGCGGCGTCGGCGAGGTAAACGGCCTTGTCGATGCGCGGGAACAAGGGGGCCGTCTCCGGCAGCGGCACCTCGTAGCCCGTACCGCCCCAGCCGAGCCCATCGACACTGGCCGGCACGCTCGCACCGAGCGCGGTCAGAACCTGTTCCGATTTCTCCGGCATGAACGGTGTAAGACCACTGGCGACGATGCGGGTGGCTTCGATGACGTTCCAGAGCGTTTCGGCGACTTCGTCCCGGGCATCCGGATCTTTCATCTTCTTCCACGGCTCGCGCGCCACCAGGAACTGGTTGGCCTGAGACAACAACCGCCACAAGGCTTCCAGCGCCCGATGGAACGCCAGATCGTCCATGGCCGCGCGGTAGCTGGCGACCGCCTCGGTCGCCGCCGTTTCGAGCGGGCCTTCGCCCCTGGAAGGCGGCGTGCAGCCGTCGAAGGCACGGCGACTGAGGGTCAGGACGCGGCTGACCGTATTGCCGAGATCATTGGCGAGATCGCTGTTGTAGCGGTCGACGAAGGCTTCGTCCGAGAAGCTCGCATCCTGTCCGAAGACCATCTCGCGCAGGAGAAAGTAGCGCAGTGGATCCGCACCGAAGTGCTCGATCAACTCGCCCGGGTCGACCACATTGCCCGAAGACTTGGAGACCTTCCGCTGGTCCCGGAGCCACCAGCCGTGGGCGACCACCGAGGTCGGCAAGGGCAGGCCGGCGGACATCAGGAAGGCCGGCCAGTAGATGGCGTGGAAGCGCAAGATGTCCTTGCCCACGACATGAATTCGCTTTCCGGCATGCGTGCGCTGCCCCGTGCCACCGTCGCTGTCACCGTCATGGGCCCAGAAGCGATCGTAGAGCGTGTGCTCTGCATGCCCGAAGCCGAGCGCGCTGATGTAGTTGGTCAGCGCGTCGAGCCAAACATAGACCGTGTGCCCGGCATGCTCCGGGAAAGGAATACCCCAGGTCAGTCCATGACGGCTGACCGAGAGGTCACGCAAGCCTGCTTCGACGAAAGCCCGCACCTCATTGCGTCGACTTTCCGGCTGCACTGCCGCCTCATGCTCGTCGTACCAGCGCAGCAGGGCGTCCTGGTACTTCGAAAGGCGGAAGAAGAGATTCTCTTCGGAGCGCCACTCCGTAGGCGTCTCGTGGGTTGGGCAGATATTGCCAGGCGCCAACTCCTTCTCAGTGTAGTAGGCCTCACAAGACGCGCAGTACCAGCCGTCGTGGCTGCCGACGTACAGGTCCCCGGCCGCCGCAATGCGCGCGATGATCGCTTCGACACCGACCGCATGACGCGCTTCGGTGGTGCGAATGAAGTCGTCGTTGGTGACGTGCAGCGCCTGGTAGAGCGGCGGATAGGCCGCGACGATCTGGTCGGCGTGCTCCTGCGGCGAAATCCCGTGATCGCGCGCGGCACGCTCGATGTTCTGACCATGCTCGTCCGTACCGGTCAGGAAGTACACGTCCTCGCCGACCAAACGCCGGTAGCGAGCCATGACATCCACCACGACTGTGGTGTAGATATGGCCAATGTGCGGCGGGCCATTTACGTAATATATCGGAGTCGTAACGTAGTATGGACTAGACATTTTTCACCCTCATGCAGCCAGGTAACCGAAGGGCGGCGATTGTAGCAGCCCTCCTCGGTTCTCGGCACTCGGCGATGTCTCTCACGTGCAGCGCACGGGGCGCCGGCCGCGGTCGCGCGGAGAGTCCCGCGATCTAGTTGGTCGGAGACAGGCTGGCGCGATCGAATCGATACTGGCGTCCGCAAAAAGCACAGACCGCCGCCACCGAGCCGTCGGAGGCGGTCAGGCTGTCGAGATCGCTGGTCGGCATTTCGGCCAAACGATCGCCGAGTGATGCCTGGTCGCATCGGCAGCGATAGCCCAGGACATGCCGCTCGAGTGGCTCGTGGTCGATGCCGTCGAGCACGGCGTCGGCGAGCGCCAGGGCACCTCCGGAAGCCAGGCGCGCGCTGACGCCGTCGAGAGCGGCAATGTTCGCCTCGACCCGTGCCACATCCTCTTCCGGCGTACCGGGTAAGGCTTCGACCAGGAGACCGCCCGCCGTAGAGACACCCTCTGGCGAGAGCTGAACCCCGACCAGCGCCGCCGAACGGATCTGCTCACTCTGTTGCAGATAGTGCGCGAGGTCGGTGCCGATCTCACCGTTCACCAGCTTGACCTGACTGCTGTAGTGTCCGCCTCCCGCGCGTTCACGGGTGACCCGAAAAAGACCTTCGCCCACGGCCCAGCCAATGGCCAGGTCCCCGGTGTCGGGGGTCGGCACGTGCGGCTCCCCCACGGTGCCGCGGACCGAGCCATCGCTCGACACCTCGCCGAACACTCGCCCGAGCGGGCCATCTCCGAGCGCCTCGACCGACAGACGGCCAGGGTTCTTGGTGGTGAAGCGGATCATCAATGCCGCCGCGGATAGGACACGCCCAAGCGCCACCGTGGCCACCGGCGCGAGATCGAGACGCTGTCGCGCATCCTCCAGCGGGCCAGCGAGATCGACGACTGCCCACCGCAGACCTTCGTCTGTCAGTCCCAGCGCCAGCTCGCCCGTGAGTTCTCGTCGGGAATCGGTCATGGCTCAAAAGTACCACGCTCCCATCGAGACTTCGGTCCAGGTTGAGTGTCTCGATTCAGCGCCTGCGCACTGGGCTTGCAGCGCTTCCGAGGTGAAGGGTACGAGCCGCGGAAGGGGCGCCCTCAACCCCACGTCTCGCGACAGTGACGGCGCAACGAAACCCAGCGCGTGCCGCTGCCCAGGATCAGATGATCCACCAGTGGAATGCCGAGCAGATCGCCCACGGACACCAGCCGCCGCGTGACGGCGAGATCATGTGCGCTCGGTGTCGGATCGCCGCTCGGGTGGGTGTGAAAGAGCAGCAGGCTCGAAGCATCACAGGCTAGCGCTTCCTTGAAGATGCCTCGTGGCTCCAGCACGGCGCGGTGCAGGGTTCCACGGTAGACCTCACGTTCCCCGACCAGTCGCCCTCGGACGTCGAGGTACAGGGCGCCGACGACCTCGTGCCCCGGCGCGTCGTAGTGCAGCATGAGATATCGAACCACCGCCGCAGGCTGCTCGAGCAATCGGCCGGCGGGCAACTCCGCGCGGGCCAACCGACGGGCCATCTCCAAGGCCGCCAGCACGGTCGCCGCCTTGGCCTTGCGCAGCCCAGGGCGTTCGAGCTGATGCGGCCGCGCGTGGACCAAGCCAGCCAAGCCACCAAACTCTCTCAACAACTGGCTGGCCATGGCGACGGCGGAGAGCCCTGCCGTGCCGGTCCGCAGCATCACGGCTACCAGCTCGGCATCGGACAGCGAGCGACCTCCCGAGCGCAGCAAGCGCTCCCGAGGTCGTAGGTCGGCAGGGACTCGCGTCAAGGCGGTACGGGAAGGCGTGGCGTCGCGCATGCTGTGTTCTCCTGGCCCCTGTGAAGGACCGAATTCTGGAGAGCCGAAAACCGGTCCCCACCGAAAGAACACGCAAAAGCTGCAGGCATCTAACGAAAAACTGGAGCGCGGACGCTCCAGATCGATGCAGACTCAGGCGTCGGGTTCGGGCGCAAGCAAGGCCAGCGCGGTCCGAATGCGGGCAGCGAGATCCCCATTCTCGTCCGGCAAGCGTGCAAGCGCAGCCTGGTAGAACGTCTCGCTTTCGCCCGGCCGCTCGAGCGCAAATAGACAGGCCGCCAACTCCATCTCGGCCCGAGCCAGCAGATCCGGCGCCATTCCGGCTTGGGCGCGCACGGCGACGGCCTCGCGGAGCATCGGTTCGGCCTCGGCCGCCCGCTCGGTCCGGGTCAGGACGGAGCCGAGAAGGACCAGCGGGAACGACACCTGGACCGAGCCTGGAGGAAAGCCCCGCGCAATGGCCAGGGAGTCGCGGTAGAGCGTCTCCGCTTCGGCCAGATCACCTTGCTTCTCACGTACGCGGGCAAGATTGCCGAGGCTGACCGCCACCGCCGGATGGCGGTCGCCGAGACGCGCGCGGCGCACGTCGAGAGCACGGCGGAACATCCCTTCCGACGCCATCATCCGTGCCTGGCGCTCGAGTACTACCCCCAGGCCGTTCAGGGTGAAGGCAATGCGTGGGTGGTCCGGAAAGATCCGCTCCTCACCCGCCAGAACATCCCGAAAGAGTTTCTCGGCTTCGACCAGCTCGTCTTGCTCGGAGAGAACCTGCGCCAGGGTCTTGCGCGTGGTCAGCGCTTCGGGATCGAGAGCGGGAAGGGCGACCTCGTCATACGCGACGGCCTGACGGAGCGCGGCCGCAGCTTCATCTCGACGCCCCATGCGCAGCAACGCCTGGGCCTGCGCGTGCAGATGGCGGGCCGCGCGCGGATCCGGCCCCGCGGCCTCGATCGCCTCGCGGGTGCGGCGCGCCAGCGCCTCCGAGCCCGCGAAGTCCCCTCGTTGCAACTGGTACCACGCCAGCTCGAGCTCGAGCTGAGCGACTTCCGGATGCTCGGCACCGAGCGCCTCGCCCATCCGATCCACCCCTTCCTGATGCAAGGCCTCGCCTTCTGCCAGCGCGCCTTGCTCGCGACGCAGGCGCGCCAGACTGACCAAGGCGCTCGCCAGATCCTGAGCCGATCCGGCCTGCACCGATCCGGCTCTCGGCCCCATGGTCTCGCGGCGAATGGCGGCAACCTGCTCGAGAAGCGGCGCGGCTTCCTCGATCAGCCCGAGATTTCGGTAGACGTCGCCAGCCGATTGCAGGAGCTCGGCCTGGACCCCTGGCTGGTCGTCGAGCTCGGCCAGCCCGCTGTCGAGCGCCTTGGCGATCATCTCGCGTACTGTGACCGTCCTGCCACGGGCGGCGCTCGGGTCCGCCAGGCGAAAGGCGCGGGAGAAGAAGCCGGCAACGCGCTCGGCCTTGGCCTGCGCCACGATCGCACGGTCACGTTGGAGCCGCACTTCGACCGCCTGCCGAACCAGGAGCGTCGAGGCCACGATCAACGTCAATGCCGCCAGGGTGATCGCCGCCGTCGCCGCACGGTTGCGCCGCATCAGCTTGGCCAGCCGGTCGTGCCACGACGCCGGCCGTGCCCGCACCACACGCCCCGTGCGATGACGTTCGAGATCATCAGCCAGCGCCTTGGCCGATTCGTAGCGCTGCCCCGGCTCGTCGGCCATTGCTTTGGCAACGATCGTCGACAAATCGCCGGTCAGCCGTCGCCGCAGCGCGTCCGCTGATCCCAGGCAACGCCGGTGTGCAATCTCATCGGCTCGCTCGGCCCTGGCCAGCGCCTGGCACAGCTCGAGACACTCACCTCGGCTGGCGATCGGATCCACGGGTGGCTGGTCAGCCTGCCACGGGAGGCAGCCGGCCAACAGCTCGCAAAGTAGGACACCGAGCGAAAAGACGTCCGAGCCGATGGTTATCGCCTGTCCGCGAAGCTGCTCCGGGCTGGCATAGGCCACGGTCATCGGCCGCGGCCCGGCCATCGTGGTGGCGGAAGCCGGTTCGGCCAGCAACTTGGCGATGCCGAAATCGAGCAACTTGACCACGCCCTCGTCAGTCACCAGGATGTTGCCGGGCTTGAGGTCACGATGAACGACCAGGTGCTGATGGATCGCCTGCACAGCCTCGCAGACCGTCTCGAAGAGGACCAACCGCTGCGTGATCCCGAGTTGTTGCTGGTCACAGAAGGAGGTGATCGGCACACCGCGAACACATTCCATGACCAGGTAGGGTCGCCCGTCCGTCGTCATGCCGCCGTCGTAGAGCCGCGCCACGTGCGGGTGCTCGACCAGGGCGAGGATTTGCTGTTCGGCAGCGAAGCGTTTCCGCGCCTCGGCGGACTCGACCGATCGATTGAGCACCTTGACCGCCACGTCGCGCGCGAAGCCACGGCCTTCGGCGCGCGCGAGAAAGACCGTGCCCATGCCGCCGGCGCCGAGCTTGTCGAGGACTTTGTACGAGCCGAATCGGAGGTCGGTCAACGCATCCGGATCATCACCTGCCTCGAAGCCCGACGCATCGTCGGGCCACATCGCTTCGAAGTCCGGCGTCTCCATGAAGCGATCGGCGCGCGCGTAGGCGTCGAGAAGACGATCCACGTGGGCACGCAGCGCGGTATCGCCAGCACACAGGGCATCGAGGCTGGCTGCGCGATCCGTCTCCGCCACCGTCATTACCTGATGCAAGACGGCTTCGACACGCTGATGATGCTCCGGGTCTATTGAGAGCATGCAGCAGGCTCAGCGCGGCCTTCGAGCGCGACCAGCAGCCACGCCTTGGCCATCCGCCACTCGCGAGAGACTGTCGTCTCCGAGCATTGGAGAACGCGCGCTGTTTCGGCGACCGTCAGCCCAGCGAAGAAATGGAGCTCCACGACCTTCACCTTTCGCTCGTCGACTGTGCCGAGCGCCTGCAGGGCGTCATCGAGCGCCACCAGATCCGGTACCGACTGCTCGGCCAGATCACCCAAGCCTTCGAGCGACACGGGTACCTGGCCTCCGCCGCGCTTGACGCGCCGCCGGTGGCGGGCATGGTCGACCAAGACCCGGCGCATGGTTCGCCCCGCAACCGCGAAGAAGTGTGCGCGGTTGCGCCACGTCAGCCGTCGCTGGTCGAAAAGGCGCAGGAAGACCTCGTGAACCAGCGCCGTGGGCGAAAGGGTATGCGAGGGCCGCTCACCGCGCAGCCGCCGGCCCGCGAGCGCACGAAGCTCGTCGTACAGGCGTGGAACGAGCTCTTCTCCTGCTGCGGCATCCCCATCACTCCAGGAGAGAAGCAATGCTGTCGTCTTGTCTTCCCCGATCATCCGTTACCCTGGCATGATCTTACCGTTCCACCGAAGGCCCCTCACCCGTGAAGTCTCGAGTGGGTACGATCGAATGTCCGGGTGCTATCGTCCGGCGCCATGAGCGGAGCCCCACACCCCCAATCGCCTCCCAACTTCCTTGGGCTCGATCCGCCGGAGTGCGACTTCGAACACGCCGCAGCGGCAATCCTGCCCGTTCCGTTCGAGCGAACCGTGTCCTATGGACGCGGAACGGCATGCGGGCCAGCATCGATCTTGCGTGCTTCGACGCAAGTCGAGCTCTACGACGAGCAAGCACGAGACGAGCCCTACCGGATGGGCATCGCGACCTTGCCGGCATGCGAGCCTCAATCGGCCGATCTCGAGGCTGCGATCGGCGAGATCGAAGCACGCGCCCTCGAAGCGATGGACTCCGGGCGCTTCGTCGTGACCCTCGGCGGTGAGCACAGCCTCACCACCGCGCCGGTTCGTGCCGCGCGCAAGGTCTACGGCGCGATCGGTGTGCTGCAGTTCGATGCCCACGCCGACCTTCGCGACACCTACGAGGGCACACCCTGGAGCCACGCGTGCGTGATGCGCCGGATCCACGATCTCGGTATCCCGAGCGCGGCGGTGGGGCTCCGCGCCCTGTCCGCGCCCGAGGGCGCAATGATTCGCGACCAGTCCCTGCCCGTAATCTGGGGACATCAGCTCGACGAAGCCGAGCAGCGATTCGACGCCCTGCTCGATACCCTCCCCGAGCAGGTCTACCTCACCTTCGATCTCGACTTCTTCGATCCCGCGATCCTTCCCGCGACCGGCACGCCGGAGCCTGGCGGCGGCACTTGGTGGCCGACCCTACGTCTCCTGGACCGCCTCTTTGCCCGCAAGCGCGTGGTGGCGATGGATGTGGTCGAGCTGGCACCGACCGACGACCACCCGGCTTCGGACTTCCTCGCCGCCCGCCTGGTCTACAAGTGCCTCGGCCACTGGTGGCGCAACCGAATCTGAGCACCTGCCCCCTCCCCCAGAGCACCTTCTGGAAAAAACCTTCGGTTCGATGGCGATCGAGCGACCGCACTGTCGCTCTTGAGGGTGAACAACCCGTCCAGCGGTCGCCAATGCGTGTGGCCGCATCCCAAATGACCGCATCCGTGCCTGAACGGATGCAGGAAGGAGAACCATGCGTACCAAGCTCATCTTCGCCACCGTCGCCGCCCTCGTTCTGATGCTTACCGGAACGGCCAGTGCCGCGCCCAACAACCTTGCCCATCTCGGCATTTCTCAGCTGCTCGATGCGAATCAATTCCTTGCATCGATCCTGACAGACGACCAATCCTGCGATGTTGCGGAGCCTGCCG
>CALFAM010000187.1 GCA_937948815.1 uncultured bacterium | reverse complement strand
AGCGGGTGATGGTCCAGGCCCGCTCGGACAGCGACCAGGAACGGGAGGCCATTCTCGAAACCCTGCGCTCGGCGCTGCTGCAGGACGTCTTGCTGCTCGCGGTGGCTGGAGGTGTCTTTGCCGAAGGGGTCGACTATCCAGGAGACATGCTCAAAGCGGTCGCCGTGGTCGGCCCGTGCTTGCCGGCCCTCACCCTCGACCAGCAGCTCCTGCGCAGCTACTTCGACGAACGCTTCGAGCTCGGCTTCGAATACGCCTTCGTCGTGCCGGGCATGACGCGGGTCGTCCAGGCTGCCGGCCGACTGATTCGACGTGAGGGTGACCAAGGCGTCATCGCGTTGTTCGACAAGCGCTTTCTCCAACCGACCTACCACAAGCACCTACCCCCTGATTGGTCGGATAGCGACCATCCGCGAGAACTCGCGGGCGAACCCGCCGACATCGCACGAAGGTTTTTCGCGGACCACGGAGCGCCAGACGGAGGCCAGAGCTGGGGATCGCGCAACGGGGGATGACGAAACCGGGGGTGACGGGATTGGAGAGAGCATGAGGAAGCGGCTGAGCTGGGTTTTGATCCTGGTCTTCGTGGCCACCTCGGGCGCCGCGACGCCCGTACGGCTGGACATCCCCCTGGTTCGGCAGCCCGAGGGGCGCCTCTGCGGCCCCGCGGGCATCGAGATGGTCTTTCGCTTCTGGGGCGACAGTCAGCGCGACCAGTACGCCATCGCCCGAGAAATCGCCGCCACGTTTGCCGGTGAATGGATCAAAGCGCAGCTCGAGCGTGGCTTGCCCGTCAGCACGCCCCATTTCTGGCGCGGCAAGGACAGCTCCGGCCGCTACCGTGTCATCACGGGCTACGACGACGAGGCTGGAGAGCTCTCCCTGAACGATGCCGAGCTCGGCAGGATTCGACAGTCCAACGACGAGCTCGAAGTCAAGGGCGCCTTCCCGGGGACCTGGATGCCGTACGACTCGTTGGCCTTCAAGACCAACGAAGGGCACATCGCGCGGCGGCAGGGAGTACTGGACGCCAGTCATCCAGCCACGTATGCTCATCGAGGCCCCTTTTTCTTGGTCGATTGGCTGCCCTCAAAGCTCCTTTTTTCGACGGGTGCGCCCCTGGTCGCGTCCTCACCGGCAGCCCAATCGGACTGTGGCCACGCAAACGATGGCTAGAGGCGCACATTCCATGCACGAGTTGCTCTACACAAGCCGTACGACGGTCCCACAATCGTCGCGTGCTCTCAATCGCCTTCTCGAGCACGCGCGGGCGAAGAATCTGGGCCTCGGCATCACAGGCATGCTGCTCTATCACGACAGGGAGTTCGTCCAACTCCTGGAGGGTCCGCCGGGCCATGTGAAGAGTCTCTACGAGACCATCCGGAAAGACCCGAGACACCACAGCATCGAGACCATCTGTGAAGGTCGTATCGAAAGCCGGTCCTTCTCGCACTGGTCGATGGCGTTCGCCAAGCTGGAAGACGTGGCTGAGGTGCGCTCGATTCCGGGCTTCGAGCAGATCGACTCGGAGGGCTTCCCGCGGGCGCTGCTCGCCAGCAGTCCGAACATCGGGATCGACCTGTTCCTGTGCTTGCGCAAGCTGCTCGCTGACGACGCCACCCTGGCGGCCCGTGCGGCCGGCCAGCCCGTAGACGCGACACTGACGTCCGTGTCGCGTCCGAATACCTGACGCGGATTTCCCGGCATGTACGAACTCCTCTATACCAGCCTAGCGACCTACGACATTTCGGCGGAGGATCTCCGACAGCTGCTCATCCAGGCTCGCGACAAGAACCGCCGGCTCGACATCACGGGCATGCTCCTCCACCACGATCGCGAATTCGTCCAGCTCCTCGAAGGGCCGCGTGAGCACGTCGAGGACGTCTATGCGAGCATCCAGCGTGACGAGCGAAACCAGCGTGTCGAGCTGCGCTACGCAGGTCCGATCGAGACGCGCTCGTTCTCGCAATGGGCGATGGCCTTCGAGCGCGTCAAGATTGCTCAGGCTCTGGACCCACGATCGGACGTGGAGCCGATCGACGAAGAGGGCCTACCGAAGGCGCTTCGTGGCGACGTCCTCAACGTCGGCAAGGAACTGTTCCTCTACCACCGCAAGCAGCTTCGCGCCAGCGCCACGCGTCACCAAGACGCGGTCAACCAAGCCCACGTGGAAGCGGCCTTCACGGACTCGGTCGCGTCTCCCCGTGCCGACCGCCCGCCTCGCTGAGGCGCAAGCTAGCCTTCCTTGGCGTTTGACCATTGCCTCGTTGGAGTCGCTCGATGGGTCGCCGTTCCGACTCGTCGGCACACCCGTTCTGCTCCGCATCGCACCCTTCGCGCAAGAAGATGAATCGTTCGTCTGGCTGGCGGGTAGGTTCTGGAATGCCCGAACCCGACTCACGCTGCCGGGCGAGCTCAGTTCTGACGCTCTCCGGCACAGCACCAAAGTGGTACCGTCACGCAGCAACGAGACGGAGCCTACGGGGAAGCCAGATCTGGTGGATTCGGTCGCCGGATCGACGATTCATAGCGAAGGTGGGGACCGCTGGTGACGACTCACCCTGACGACATCGACGAGCTCTCGCGCACGCTCACATTTCTCCGCCACGCCGAGCGGCTGAAGGACACGTTGCGCTCGGGCCACACGTCCGAGGGTCGGCCGGAGAGCGTCGCCGAGCACTCCTGGCGTCTCTGCCTGATGGCCCTCGTGCTCCGCGACCGCTTTCCCGCCGTCGATTTCGCACGGTTGATCGGTCTGTGCATCGTGCACGACCTCGGCGAAGCCATCAGCGGCGACATTCCGGCGACCGAGCAAGACGAGAACGTGGACAAGTCAATCCAGGAGCGGGACGACCTGCTCGAGCTACTCGCCTCCTTGCCAACACGACAACGCGCCGAGATCGTCGACCTCTGGGACGAATACGAAGCCGCGACGACCCCGGAGGCGCGGCTGGCCAAGGCGCTCGACAAGCTCGAGACCCTGCTCCAGCACACCCAAGGCGACAATCCGCCCGACTTCGACTACCGCTTCAATCTCCGCTACGGAAAACAGTACACGGTCGGAGATCCGACCGTCGAGACGCTCCGACGACTGATCGATGCCGATACGGCAACACGCGCGGAGGAAGCAGACCGTAGCCACGCGCCCACCCTCATCACCAAGGAGACCGGAAAGGCATGATCGCGAACGTGATCGGATACACCATTGGCGCCCTCTTCGTGATCGGGATCCTGGCCCCGATCGGCGTCGCATCGTGGATGGTGTACGACCGGGTTGCTGTCCTGACATCGACCGAGTCCGCCACGGCCACAGTCGAAAGCTGTCATTACAAGCGGAGGAAGAGCGGTAGCTCCAGAACGGGATCGTGGGCACCGGTCGCGGTAACGGACTCTGGCACGGAAGTCCGTGGAAGCTTGTATTGGAGCAAGAAGCGGTGGTGTGAGTCGAGCATCGGGAACCGTGTTTCGGTCTTCCTTCACGCGACTGACGCGAAGAAGAACCGAATCAACACATTCTTTCAGTTTTGGTTTCTCCCGGGCATCCTCTCGCTGTTCTGCATCACGTTCTATCCGTTGTCCTATCGCGCCAAGAAGAGGCAACGCGCCGCGAAGCGATCCGCCGATGAGCGCGCCACCACCACAAGCGACACCTCCACGAACGACACCGCGGCCGGCGACGCACCCTGACCGCTCGCCTTTGCACCCACGAGAAAGGGAGACGGCCCCGAGGACCGTCTCCCGCGCACCACAGTCTCAGGCAGCACGCCGCCCAAGCAGCGCAAAGCCATCGTCTCGGGAACGACAGCCTACCGTCACCAAGAGAAGAGTACGCCTTTGAAGGTGTCGCAGGGCAAGATCGGAACGCAGAGTGTGATGTCGTAGGTAACCTCTTGCTTCGTGACGTCGAGACACAGCTCGACCTGGGCCGTGAATCCGAGCACACTGCCGCCGACCGTGATGCAGGTATTGTTCGGATCAACTGTGCCGCCCCCGATCTTGATGCCGGCGAGGAAGACTTCGAAAGACACCTGCGGAATCGTCAGATCCACACAGTACTTGATCTCGAGCGGGCCGATCGAAGTGCTGTTGCAGAATGCCTGCAGCGCGCTCTTGTGAATTTCGCCGCTCTGAATGTGATCGAGATTTGTTGCCATGGCTGGCTCCTTCTTTCGGGTTGCTGTGAAAGGTATCGGCCCGGCTCAAGCACCACTGCGGCACCGTCCTCCGCGCCCTCACCTCTCCATCGCAAAGCAGCGTTGCCAGGAGACATGACCTCGATCCTTTTTTCAACTTTCTTTCTTGGCCCGCGCCCGCGCCACGAATGGAACATCTGACCGAGCTGTCGGCGAGCCGCCATGATCGCCGCAGCGTGCCGCCCCAATAGAAAGAGCCGCCAAGTGGGGTGGCGGCTCTTGGATTCCCCGCGCACTCAGGCACGGACTCGATCGTTGTGGCACGGCGCGTCTCGGCGCCGCCAAGTCAATCGTCTGGTGGGTTGTAGATCTTCGGATCGTCCCAATACTGTTGGCCATCCAGCTCGACGCCCGGGGCATACCAAATGGGGCCGCCAGTTCGGGGACTGTCGTCATCCATGACGATCTGGGTATCGCTCATCCGATGCATAACGATCGGCCCGTCCTGGTAGGGCGAAGCTTCGTGATTGCAAGTCTGCGGCGTCGTCCCGCTGCGCACACCGATGAACGTCGCCCCTGACGGCTCGCTCTCGAGGTTGAGCTCGATGACCCGAGAACGCGAGCACGGAACGATGTCGCCCCTCGAACTCACATGCCACGGTGGCGGCACACTGCGGCAGAAATAGGTGAAGGTCGGTTTCGGCTGCAACGCGAACATAATCGAAAGCGTGCAGCTCGGCGTCGGATTGCTGGAACCACCCATGACATGTCTCCTTCATCGAGCAACAGTAATTCCGAGCTGGAGCGACCAGCCTCTACTGTTGCTGTCGCGAATCCGTGGAAAATGAGGACATCGAAAGGCGCGACGCACCACAGAACATACCCGCCACGGGCTCCTGGAAGCCCTGCTGCTGAAGCCTTTCGACGACCACTCGCGATTCCTTGCTCCGCCCGAGGCAATGCAGCGCCTCTGCCCACGGTGCAAGCACGCGCCCGTCGCGGGCGTCATGAACGAAGGGCTCCATTACCTCGGCAGCACGGGCGAAGGCCGCGGTCGCGGCCGCGGGAGACGATTCGAGGGAGCCGACCAAGAGATGACTTCGCGCGAGCCAACGATGGACTTGTCGGTCGGTCGGTCGCGCAGCTGCCAGTGGTTCGAGCCCGTCGATCGCGGTCTGTGCCGATTCCCGCGCCTCCTCGACGCTGCGCGCACGTTCGAGCAACGCGAGATGAAGCAGGCTGGTGGCCCGCGTGCGTCGCCAACGGTGTGGTGTGGGATCGAGCGTGAGGAGCGCCTCGATCAGCTCAGATTGTCGTTGCCATGCAGCACGCGCGAGCTCGGTCTGGCCGCGGGCAAAGGCAACCCGGCCGAGGCCGAAATGACTCCAGGCGAATTGGTAGCGCCAGGTCGTGTTGGCCGGATCGTGGGATACGAGTTCCTCCGTGATCGCGCGCATCTGCTCGAACTGCGCGTGTGCAGGCGCCAGCTTCCCGCGCAGGTAAAGAAAGGTTCCCAAATGACCGTGGCTGGCGCCGAGCCGTTCGCGCGCATCGAAGCTCTCCGGGTTGGCGCTCGCCAAGGTCCGGCGAATGGCCAGATCCGCGCGAAGGTGGTGGTCGGCCTCGTCCAAGCGGCCGAGGGCCTGCAACACGACGCCTACCGTATTGTGTGACGCGGCCAGCTCCGATCGCGCCGTGCTGTCTTCCGGGACTGCCTCGACCAAGTCCTGATCGATCGCCAGGGTGGCGCGGAACTGCTCGAGCGCGTTCGGGAGATCGCCCTCGGCCTCGAGCAGTGAGCCCAGGTTGCTGTGGGCATACGACAGCTCACGACGCCAGGTCCGATTCTGTCCATCCATGGCCACGAGGCGGCGCGAGATCTCGAGATACATCACGAACGACTCGCGTGCGGCGACCAGATCACCTCGCTCCCAACGGACGAATCCGACCCAGAAGTGACTCTGGCCGAGCTCGAAAAGGCGATCACCATCGTCCGGTTCGAGCTCGGCCAGTCGCCGGGCGAGTGCCAGGCTCTCCTCCATGGGTGCTTCGGCTCCGTCCAGGTTGCCTTGCTGAATGCGCACCTCGCCGATCTGGTAAAGCATGCGTGAGCGGCGCATGAGCTCGGCCTCACTGAGCTCGTGCGGCGGAACGGCAGCGAAGTACTCCATGGCAGCGCCTCCGACGTCATCGAGAACGTCGAGCCGGCCGAGTGACGCGAGCTTTTCTCGCAAGTCGACGACTACGAATCGGAGAAGCTCCTCGGCCTGCCCTTGACGCATCTCGGCACGCGCGCGGGCCTGGTCAGCGCGCAAGGCAAAGATCGCAACGGCCACCGAAGCCACCACGAGCGCCGCGAACGCCAGTGCCGCCATGCCGACCAACAACCTGTTGCGCAGCACGAAGCGCGTCAGCCGATACGAAAGGCTGGCCGCATACGACTCGACGACTTCACCGTCGAGGTAGCGCTGGAGATCCACCGCCACGGCACGGGCCGATGCATAGCGCTCGCCAGGATCCCGAGCCACGCAGCGCAGGATGATCGCTTCGAGCTCGGCGGGCAGCCCGGGCATGCGCGTACGGGGCCGCGGCAGCTCGGCGTGTGCGGACTGGCGCAGAATGTCGACGGTCTGCTCTCCCGAAAAGGGAACATCGCCGGTGAGCAGCCAGTAGACCGTCACACCCAGACTGTAGATGTCTGAGCGCCGATCGACCGAGGTCGGCGGCCGCTGGAGCCGTTCCGGGGCGATGTAATGCGGCGACCCGGCGATGGCTTCGGTCAGCGTAGATTCGGTGCCGTCGAGCTCGGTGGCCAGTCCGAAGTCGGTCACCAGCGCCCGCAGCGCGCCGTCGTGCCGTTGGTCGACGAGAATGTTCGATGGTTTGACATCCCGATGCAGAAGACCCTCGCGGTGGGCGGCATGCAGGCCGTTGGCAACCTGGACGAGCAGCCGTACCTTGTGCTCGAGACTGAGCGTCGGGCCGACCTCAGCCAAGGTCCCGCCATCGACACAACGCATGGCGATAAAGGGCTGCTCGTCGAGCTCGCCGCTGTCGTAGATCTCGAGCACATGATCATGCTGCACGCGTGCTTGGGCCCGTGCCTCGCGTAGGAAGCAGCGTGCGATCTCAGGATCTTCGTGGGCCAAGAATTTGAGTGCGACACGGCGCCCCAGCTGACGATCGACGGCCTCGTGGACCCGGCCCATGCCACCCTCTCCCAGGCACACACCGATCTCGTAGCGCTCGCTGGCCGGGAGCACGGCAGGCACGACATCCGCGGACGCGGCGCCTGCAACCGAGGCGCCCGACGATGTGACGTCGCCGGCGCTCTGTTCCACCCCGAGGCGCGTGGCGGCCGGGGTGTCGAGAAAGGAGTCGCTGAGCGCATTCGCGGCTCCGAGACGGTGTCGCACCGTCGCCGCCAGCTCGGCATCGAAGAGGGCAACCGCTTGCAGATAGGCGTCTCGTTCGGCTGGATCATGGCTGGCGGCGACCAGTAGGATCTCGTCGAGGAGCATCGACTTCGCGGGTCGTCCCGCCCAGTCCATCACCTCACCCACCACGAATGCTCACGCCTCATGCAGTGTCCGCGAGCTCGCCGTGAAGCCACAACCGAACCGCGCGCCAATCCCGGACCACAGTGCGCGGCGTCACCGAGAGGATGTTCGCGGTCTCCTCGACCGACAGGCCCGCGAAGTAGCGCAGCTCGACCAGCTTCTCGTGACGCGTATGGCGTTCAGCGAGCTTGCCCAGAGCCTGGTGGACTGCCAGCACCTCTTCAGGGCGGTGGGCAAGAGGGTCAGCGACTTCTGGCATGCCAGCATCGAGCGCCAACGTCTCGCCCTCTCCGCGCTTCTTCGCCAGCTGCCGGCGCGCTTCGTCGACCAAGACGAATCGCATGGCACGGGACGCTACAGCGAAAAAATGGCGGCGATCACCCCACTCGAGCTCGGTATCCAGCAGCCGCAGGTAGGCCTTGTGAACCAGGCTCGTACCCTGGCCTTGCCTCCCCCGGCCATGCCGGCGCAGCACTCCCCGGGCGAGTGTCTTGAGCTCGGAATACAGGACCTCCCAGAGCTCGCTCTGAGCATGCTCGTCTCCCGCGTGCCACGCGCGCAGCAGGCGCGTGATCGCTCCGGGCTCTGCAGGTCTCGGCGTCTCTGCAAGCCTCGGTATTTCGGGGGGCCTCCGCATAGCGCGCTCCCTCCAGTCATGGTCTACGTTCCCAGTGCGATATCCTACTACCTTGAGCTGTAAACCACAGATCGCCACCTGCAAAAGCGATCGTGCAAGACGATCGGTGGCGACGCGTCGGG
>CALFAM010000186.1 GCA_937948815.1 uncultured bacterium | reverse complement strand
GGTCGTGGCGGTCGACCGCCACGGCAACGTCGCCGCCCTGGTTCACACCATCAATTCGATGATGTGGGGCAAGACCGGAATCTTCGTCGACGGTGTGAGCATCAGCGACGCGGCCTCCTTCCAACAGGCCGCCATCGCCCGCGTCGGTCCGGGCGGGAGACTTCCTGATCCAACCAACCCGATGCTCGTGATGGCAGACGGCAAGCCGGTCTTGGCGGCCAGTGCCATGGGGCCGGCACTTCACCAGAAGAGCGTGCAGTGCTTGCTCAACGTGCTGGATGGTGGGATGACGCCCCGTGACGCCATCGACGCTCCGTATCTGATGTTTCCGCGCGTCCAGCCTGACGGAAGCCAATCCGAGCGCGTGATCACCGGCGCCTTCTCGCCCCAGGTACTCGACGCCGCACGCCAGCTCGGACTCGAGATCACCGAGACACCCGACGAAGCGCGCCTCACCCGCGGCTTGTGGATCGCCATCGCGATCGACCCCGAGACCGGGCTCCGCTCAGCGGCCGGCCCACGCGACACCCAAGACACCGCAGTGGCCTACTAACCGGTCTGCTCCAGCGCAGAACAGCGCGATCCGCGGATCGTCAGCCACACGCGGCCGGGTCGTCATAGCGCATCGCACCCACGCGGTTGCCTTCTGTGTCCTCGAACATCAGGAGGGTTCCGACGGTCTCGATCACCATCGGTTGGAGCGTCACCTTTCCGCCATGGGTTTCGATGGCAGCCAAGGTCGCCTCGACGTCGTCCACCCCGATCGTGCATTCGAATCCGATCATCCCCGTGCCTTCGACCGGCTCTTGCCGCTTCTGGAGGGCGCCCCGGAGCGCCCCCGGGCTGGTCTGGATCAACCAGAAGTCTGGCGGCCCCCACGGCTCGAAACTCCACCCGAAGACAGACTCGTAGAAGCGCTTGGCGCGTTGGCAGTCGTCTGCGTGGATGGCGAAATGGGCAACGTTGTTAGGCATGGGTCGACTCCTTTGGGTTGACGTGATCCTACGCAGCAGACAGAACGACACGAATGCGATAGAACGACAGTTGATGTCGAGCACACGACAACTCCGAGGCGATCCGGAGACGCGCATTGCCATCCGCTCTTTGGCGCTCCGCTTGCCTTCCGGCCATCGAATCGCTTCTCACGACCACGGCTGGCCGCAGCTGGTCTACGCCACCCGTGGCGTGATGACCGTCGAGACCGAGCGGGGGACCTGGGTCGTACCCTCGCATCGCGCCGCCTGGATTCCCGAGGGCGTGAAGCATGCGATCACCATGAGCGGCGCCGTCTCGATGCGCACGCTCTATCTGCGGCCCGGCCTGGCTGACACCCTTCCAACCGACTGCTGCGTGCTGAGCGTGGCGCCGCTCCTGCGCGAGATGATTCGGTTCATCATCGGAATCGGCATGCTGGATCAGGCGAACCCCCGCCATGCACGACTGGCCGCCGTGCTGATCGACCAGGTGACCGAGACTCCGGAGGCGCCCCTGGAGCTCACCCTCCCCCGGGACGCACGCGCACTGCGCTTTGCTCACCTGCTGCGTGCGTCACCGGGCAGCAGCCGCTCGCTTGCGTCGTTCGCCGCGCAGAGCGGCGCCAGCCTGCGGACACTCGAGCGCCTCTTCCAGCGCGAGGCTGGCACCACAGTCGGCCGCTGGCGGCAGCAGGTGCGGCTGCTCGAAGCACTGCGCCTGCTCGCGGCGGATACTCCCGTCGGCCAGGTTGCGCTCGACGTCGGCTACGAGAGCACCAGCGCCTTCATCGCCATGTTCAAGCGCACCCTCGGCACGACCCCGAGCGCCTACTACCGCGCAGGGCAGTGATCGCCACCGTCGCCCCTGCTGGCCGGTGCTTTGCCCTGCTAGCCGGTGTTCTGGAGCCCCTCTGCGATCCCGCGGACCGTGCTGAGCAGGGCCCGAAGCAAGGTGTCGTCGCTGCGGTCGGCGGCGCGCCAGCGGCGCAGGAGGTCGATCTGGAGCAGGCTCATCGGATCGACGTAGGGGTTGCGGAGGCGGATGGCGCGGCGCAGGGTCGGGTCATCGTCGAGCAAGGCATCGCTGCCCTTGAGCGCGAGGAGCTGCGTGACGGTCCGCTCGAGCTCGGCGCGAATGCGCGGGAAGATGGCCGCCGCTTCTCCTTCGGCGAGCTCCGCATAGCGTGCCGCGATCCTCAGATCCGCCTTGGCCAGGACCATCTCGACATCTCCGACGAGCGCCCGTAGGAAAGGCCACTCACGAACGGCGCGTGCCACTGTGTCCATGCCGTGGCGGTCGATCGCCACCTCGAGACCGCTGCCCAAGCCGTACCACCCCGGCAGCAGGTGACGACTCTGGGTCCACGAGAAGACCCAGGGGATGGCCCGCAGGTTCTCGAGACCCTTACCCGAGCGGCGGGACGCTGGACGCGACCCGATCGACATGCGTTCGATCACGTCGATCGGCGTGGCCTGCCGGAAGTAGTCAATGAAGGCCGGCGTCTCGTAGACCAGCGCGCGATAGGTCGCTCGGCTCTCTGAAGCGATCGTCTCCATCACAGCGTGCCATGTCGCCTCCGCGTCCGCATCGGTCGCCGGCTGTTGTTTCGTTCCGGGCCCAGCTTCGCCGTCACCCACTTCAGCCGTTGCCATCAAGACACCGGCAACGGCCTGCTCGAGATTGCGCAGCGCGATCGCTCCGATGCCGTATTTGGCGTTGATCACCTCACCCTGCTCGGTCACCCGGAAGCGACCGCCGACCGATCCCCTGGGAGCGGCCAGCAGCGCATGCCTGGTCTTGCCACCGCCGCGACCCACCGTGCCTCCACGGCCGTGGAAAATGACCAGGGAGACGGCATGCTGGGCCAGGGTCTCGGTCAATGCCGCCTGTGCCTTGTGCAACGCCCAACGTGACGAGGCCAGGCCGCCGTCCTTGTTGGAATCCGAGTAGCCGACCATCACCGTCTGCCGGCTCCTGCGGATCGTGAGATGGCGCCGATAGCCGGCATCTTCGAGCAGGCTACGCATGACGTCCGGCGCAGCCTCGAGATCCGGCACCGTTTCGAAGAGCGGCGCGACATCCAGCGGCACCGAGCCGTCCTCGGAAACCAGGCCAGCCCAGCGCGCCAGGGCCAGAACCGACAGCACGTCATCGCGCCCCTGCGCCATGCTGATGATGTACGGCCCGATGGCCCCCCGGCCGAACCGTTCGCGGCAGATCCGGATGGCGCGGAACACCTCGAGGGTCGCGTGCACTTCCTGGTGCGCAGCTTCATCGGCGAGACCATCCTCGATACCGACACCATCCCGGGCCAAGAACGACGCCAGACGTTCGGAGCGCTCGCTCGCGGACCGCTCCGACCAGCCAGGATCGCCGAAAAGGTGGCCAACCACCCGGCGATGAACCGCGGAGTCTTGGCGGACATCCAAGGTCGCGAGATGAAAGCCGAAGGTGCGCAGTCTGAGCTGGAGCCGCTCGACATCGGCGAGGCCGGCATGGGCACCGCCGTGCTGCCGCAGGCTGTCGGCAAGAAGGTCGAGATCCTGCGCAAAGGCGTCGGGCGAGTCGTATCCGTCGGCAACGCCTTCCCGGGTGTGAGAAAGCCGCTGGTACATCAGGGCCAGCAGAATTCGGTACGGCATGTCGTGGTGGCGGGACGGCACATCCGCCACGACCGGGTCGCGCAAGGGGTCATCGGCGATCCGCTGATCGATCGCCGCGGCAAATTCCGCACGGCCACGGGTCTGGCTCAAACGCCGATAGAGCTGGTCGAGCTCTTCGAGGTAGCGCTTCAGAATCAGCGCACGGTGCCGTTCGAGCGACGCGACGATGGTCTCCGCCGTCACGTTCGGATTGCCATCCATATCGCCGCCGACCCACGAGGCGAAGCGCACCAGTGGCTCGGCCGGACGATGGCCGGCAGCATCGGGATAGGTGTCGTCCCAGGCCTCGGCCAGGGACTCGTAGAGCTCCGGTAGAGCGCGGTAGAGCGTGCCCGCGGCATAGAAGAGCGCATGCTCGCGCTCGTCCGCAACCGAGGGTCGCAGGTTGGGTTGCTCCTCGGTCTGCCAGCCAGCCGTGATTTCCGCGCGCACGGTCTCGCGAATGTCACGCACTTCACCCGGGGTCGACATGCCCGGCAACCGTCGAAGCAGCGCAGAGGTGATTCGCGCCTCCTTCTCCAACAATGTACGCCGTGTCGCCTCGGTGGGGTGGGCCGTGAACACCGGCTCGATACACAGCTCGTCGATCAACGCGCGTGACTGCTCCGCATCCAACCCAGCGCTCTCGAGGCCACGCAGACTGGCCGCGAGCCCCCCTGGCTGGGGGTGCGCCGGATCCGAAAGGTAGTGCCGCCGGCGGCGCACGCGATGCACGGTTTCAGCCAAGTTGACCACCCGAAAATAGGTGGCAAAGGCGCGCACCAAGTCCTCGGCGCGGGCAGGTTCGAGGGCTTGCAGGACGCGGTCGAGGTCGCAGTCGGCGCCCTCTTCACCTTCCCGGCAGCGAATTGCGGCCTTGCGCGCCGCTTCGACATCACGAAACAGCCCGTCCCCGGCCTGCTCCCGAACGACCTCACCGACCAGGGCTCCCAACTCGTGGACGTCCTCACGCAAGGCCTGGTCCCGGGCCCGGAACACCACTTCACGCTCGCTCATTTCGCCTCCCAAATCTCATCGGAGTCGGCATCTACGGGGCACTGGCACGCGGTGGCGTCGCCGAGCCCGCTTCCTGTTCGAACCACGCAGCCAGGTCGTGCAAACAATCGTCGACCAGGTCGCCACCACCCCCTGCCCAGGCTACCAACAAGCGGGCGAAGGGATTGCCCAAACGGGCTTCTTCCACCAGGGTAACGTGCGTTCCGGGTGGGCCGGACTCTGACCCGGATTCGGCTCCTGAGCCGGCTGCTGCGACCGACTCGGGCGAGGCTTCCGGAGCGCCGATCGTGAAACGCCATGTACCGCGGTACGGGCCAGCGGGATCGGCGATCTGCCAGACGACCTCGAGCGGCACCACAGAGGAAGCCTCGGACGGCCCGCTCGCAGCCACCGTCACATGGGCGCTCCGGCCTTCCGGAAAGATCTGCCGAAACGTTCCCGGCCTCTCCTCGAGCGGCTCCACCAGCTCGATCTGATCCCACCAGTCAGCCTGTCGCTGCGGCGAGACGAGCAGGTCTCGAATCGCGACGGGTGTCGCGCGGACTTCGATCGTACGGCTGACCTGACGTGTGGCGGGCTGCTGGGTGCCGATGACAAAGGCGACTCCCATGAGGAGAAATGGAATCAGCAATACTGCCGTCATTCCCAAACGCGCGCGGCGAGAAGGAGCCGGGTCAGCCCAATGACCTTTCTCTGAACCTTGGCTGGATTTGCGCTCGACCATCTCTTTGCTCATTCCATGTCACGAGGCTCACCGATCTGAGCAATCACGGCACGGGGCCGATTGCCGGATGCAGTCACACGTGCGACAAGAGCCAGCCCAGCGTACTGAAAATCGCCCGCCACCGCACCCGTAGCGCACGCGTGATTGCACCGAGTCCCATAGAATGGGCCAGCCTTCGCGTGCCGCGCGGCAGCACGAGACGAGTCGAGGACGGGGATGGGAATCGGCTCAGGGCAATGGATAGCCAACACGGGGAATCGCCGCCGCGGATCGGCCGGAAGCGCTCACGCCGTCCGGAGCGACATCACGTAGGTGCCTTGGCCTGAGCTCGTGGACACCCGGCCCATCGTGGTTTGCGATCGAAGCCAGTGGCGGCGCAGCAGCGCGAAGGCCAATAGGCCTGCGCGAAGGAAACGAAGCAAACGCATGCAAAACGAGGATGGCAGCCGAACGCTCCCGAGTGGCGTGAGTCAGACGGCACGAGCATGAGATTCACGCCAGGCGACCGGCTTTCCCACTACGAGATCACAGCCTTCCTCGACGCCGGAGGCATGGGTGATGTCTACCGTGCGCGCGACCCACGCCTGGCGCGCGACGTTGCGATCAAGGTTCTCGGCGGACACCGCACGCTCGAGCCCGAAGCCAAGGCTCGATTCCACCGCGAGGCGCGCGCCGTGGCGCGACTCTCCCACCCCAACATTCTGGCCGTCCACGACGTCGGCGACGATGCGAGCACCGAGGCCACGCCATTCGTGGTCACGGAGTTGCTGGTCGGCGAGAATCTCCGCGCCCATCTCGACCGCAGCCGCATGTCGAAACGAACCGTGCTCGACTTCGGCTGCCAGATCGCCGAGGGGCTGGCTGCGGCCCATGGTCAGGGCGTGGTCCACCGCGACCTCAAGCCGGAGAACATCTTCGTCACCCGGGACGGTCGGGTAAAGATCCTCGATTTTGGTCTCGCAGCGCTCCAGCCAGCCGGCGCCGATGCAGACGATGTTCGCGCCGACCGCGACGCGGCCACCCGACCCGGGCAAATTCTCGGAACAGCTGGCTACATGGCCCCCGAGCAGGCAGCTTCCGAGCCGACGGATGCGCGCAGCGATGTCTTCTCCCTGGGCTGTGTGCTCTACGAAATGGCGACCGGCATGCCAGCCTTCGCCCGCCGCAGCTTTGGCGAGACACTGGTCGCGGTCTTGCGCGAAGACCCGCCATCCTTGCCGCCGGATGTCCCCGCGGATCTGGCGGAGGTCATTTTGCGTTGCCTGGCCAAGACTCCCGGGCAGCGGTTTCAATCGGCTCAAGACGTGGCGATCTTCCTGGACGTCCTCGGGCGGCGGTCGACCGGCGCCCTGACACCGACACCAACGCCGAGCTCGACCTCGCTGGCCACTCCGCCGCGACCGCGAACCGCAAAACCATGGCTGATCGGACTGCTGGCGGCCGTCCTCTGCGCCGCGGCCTTCGCGGCCGGGTGGCTGCTGCGCAAACCCTCACCCACCGTTGGGCCGCCGATTCTCAGCCCGATTACCTACACCGGGCGCGACACCGAGCCCGCGGCATCCCACGATGGCAAACGCATCGCCTTTGTCTCGGATCGCGATGGCACGAGACGAATCTGGCTCAAGCACGTTCAAGGTGGTGAGGAGAGCCCGCTGACCGAGGGGCCGGACCGCGCACCACGCTTCGCGCCCGACGACGCCAGCATTCTCTTCGTGCGCACCGAGGGTGACTCCTCGTCGCTCTTCCGCGTGCCGTCCCTCGGCGGCGCGCCACGCCGGTTGGTGCGCGATGTGATTGCCGCCGATCCCTCTCCCAGCGGCGAACAGCTCGCCCTGGTGCGCTGGCAGGACAATGACTCGGATCAGCTCGATACCGTGCTGCTGGTCGCCGATGCAGATGGTGGCATCGAGACCGAGGTCACCCGGATCGTGGATCGACGCATCTTCCAGCCTCGCTGGTCTCCGGACGCGCGACGCATCGCGCTGGTCGACATCGAGTCGGCCATTCCGTCGATGGTCATCGTCGACGTGGCGAACGGCACCGCCCGTGACCTCAAGGCGCCGGTTCGCCCGGGATTTCTGTCCGCGCCAGCCTGGACGCAAGACGCCGAGCATCTTCTCTACGCCGTCACCGAGAGCCTCATCCCCCGCCACGGAGGCATCGCGCGGGTGATTCGGCACCCCATCGAGGAGCAGGGGGAGATCACGACACTCTTTTGGCACCCATCGGTCGTCGAATTCGTGGAACGGGTCGACGCCGAGACCCTTCTGCTGGCGGCTCGCACGCCGAGCATGAACCTGGCCGAAGCACGCGAAACACACGAGCTCGGGCATTGGTTGACCCGGGGATCGAGCTCGGATCGACAGCCGGTCTACAGCCCCGAGGGCAACGAAATTCTCTTCTCGTCGAATCGCAGCGGCAACCTCGACCTGTGGTCACTGACTCCTGCCACCGGTGCCACGCGACGACTGACCGGCGACGACGGTGAAGACTGGGACCCAGCCTTTCTCCCCGACGGCCGCATCATCTGGAGCTCGAATCGCAGCGGCGCCTTCGAGATCTGGCTTGCCGAGCGGGACGGAAGCGCCCCCCGCCAGGTGACGTTTGACCAAAGCCAGGCCGAGAACCCCACCACTACGCCTGACGGCGCCTGGATCATCTACAACTCACGCAACGCCGAGATGCCTGGGCTCTGGCGCATTCGACCGGACGGCCGCGACGCCAGCCTGCTGATTCCTGGCATTCTGCGTCTGCCCGAGGTCTCCCCCGACGGCGAGCACATCCTGGCGTTGACCGACATTCGCCCGGATTCCTTGTCCATCTGCGTTTGGACTCTCGACGGAACCCAATTGGAGCCGAAGATCACCTTGCCCGCACGCGCCGGCCGCGCACGCTGGCTGCCCGACGGGCGCGGCATTCTTCACACCGCGCCGACCGCAGACGGCTCGATCGGCATCGTTCGGCGCTCCTTTCCCTTCGACACCGACGAGCGTCCCGAGCCGATCCGCATCCTCCCCGGCGCGTCGATCGACTCCTTCGCGGTCGCGCCCGACGGACGCCTGGTCTACGCCAGCGAGCAGGTGCTGCAAAGCCTGGTCATCGCCCGCGGCGCCCAGCCCTGAAGCCATCGCCTCGTCCGCGACGTGACCAGTGTATGGCCCGGAAGCGATAGGCTCGCGGCCATGGCCGACTCCCACCCTCTGCTCGATCTCTTCTTGGAGCTTCAGACATTGGATCGGGTACCGCGCTCAGGCTATGCCCTGCGCGGGATCGCTGAGCCGGAGAGCGTCAGCGAGCACAGCTTCCACCTGGCCTTCATGGTCTGGTCGCTGGCGGACGCGGAGCCGGATATCGATGCCGGGCGCGCGGTCGCCCTGGCCCTGGTGCACGACCTGGTCGAAGTCCGCACCGGTGACCTGCCGCGCACCGTTGCCCACGCCTTCCCCGAGGGCGCCAAGGCTCGGGCGGAGGCCGCCGTCGGCAAGGATCTCCTCGCCCCCCTCGGCAGTCGTGGCGCCGATCTATTCGCCGAGTACCAAGCCAAGGAGACGCTCGAAGCCCGTTTCGTCAGCGCGTGCGACAAGCTCCAGGTCCGCGTCAAGGCGAGCGTGTACGAATCCTGGGGCGCGCGCGGCCTGGACGACTTCTGGGACGGCTTCGAAGCCTGGTGCGACGAGCTTCCCTTCGCAAGCCTGCGCCGTCTCGGCCACTCCCTGACAGCCAACCGGCCGCTTTCGCCTCCCGGCCGCGGCTGACGTCGAAACGAGAGGAGAGACGAGCGGTGGACCCGGCATCGGCGGCGCTGAAGATCGAGAACCTGTGGGATGCTTTCTATGGCGAGCTGCTCGCGTTCGCACGCCGTCGCACGGTTTCGGAAAGCGACGCCGAGGACATTCTGCAAACTGCCTTCTTGCGGGCCCACAACCAGCTCGAATCAGGAACGACGCCCACCAATGCGCGCGGCTGGCTCTACCAGATCGTGCGGAATCTCGCCATCGATGCCCATCGGAAGAAGGTGAGGCGGCGCGAGATCACCGAGCACGACCCCGGCATCGATCTCGATACCATCGAAGAGCCGGCCGCGCTGAACCTCGACGACGATCTTCGCAAGACCGTCGCCCGATCCCTTCCCCTGTTCATCGAGCGGCTCGAAAGCCCGTACCGTGAAGCCCTGCAGCTCACCGAGATCGAAGGCCTGACACAGGCCCAAGCCGCGCGCCACGTCGGCTTGAGTCTTTCGGGCATGAAGAGCCGCGTGCAGCGGGGCCGAAAGCACCTGCTGGATTCCTTACAAGCGTGTTGCGAGTTCGGTCTCGATGCACGCAACCGCGTGATCGCCTGCCGCCGCCGCACAGACGACAGCGTTTGCTAGCAACGCGCCCGCTCGCACGCGATCCCCACCTCGCCTACCCTCCTCGGTGGTACCGGCTCGTGGTCCTTGTCGCGCCAGGGTGCGTCCTTTTTCGACTCGCATCGTCTTTCCAAGTGAAGCTCGAGGCTGTGACCTCGAGTCGAAACAAAGGAGAAGGGCCATGCGCGAGAAAGAAGGACAAGAGAGTCGAGCCTTCGTCTTGACGACCACGCACGTCTATGTCCCGGGCACGCTGCCCAAGCCAGAAAAGGATGCGCCGGGAACCCAGGCAGGCGCCTGCCGCGGCGCGACGCCAAACATCTCCGAAGCGCCGGCCCGCAACGCTTCGGGCTGTGACAAAACCCCCACCGACCAGCAGCCCACCCGTTGCTGCTGAGACCAACCTGCTTTGCCACATCGGACGCCCGCCACCCCCGACGCGCGCCACGGGTGCAAAAGCCACTGACCGGAGGTCATCATGACCGAAACCAAGAACCTTCCCATCGCCGTGATCGGCGCGGGGCCGATCGGTCTCGCGGCAACCGCAAACCTGGTCGAACGAGGCCTCGAAGCCTTGCTGTTCGAGGCGGGACCTCACGTCGCTGCGAGCATGCGGGACTGGGGCCACGTGAAGCTCTTCACGCCATGGTCGTATCTCATCGACCCGGCGAGCCGACGCCTCCTCGAAGCCAATACCGACTGGCAAGCCCCTCAGGGTTCATCCACGCCCTACGCCAAAGCGCTGGTCGAACAGGTTTGCGACCCTCTCGCGGCCATCGAACGAATCGCGACGGGCATTCGCTTGAATCACAAGGTGATCTCGGTAGCCAAGGACGGCCACGACCGCATGAAAAACGGCGTGCGCGACAAGGCACCCTTCATGATCGTCGCCGAGACGCCCGACGGTCCCCGCCGCTACCTGGCAAGGGCCGTCATCGACACGTCCGGCACCTGGACGACACCGAATCCGCTCGGTGCCGGCGGCGTGCTCGCTGACGGTGAACGCGAACACCAAGAGCGCATTCGCTACGGAATTCCCGATGTGCTCGGACGAGAGCGAACGCGCTACGCCGGCAAGCGAACCTTGGTCGTAGGATCCGGGCACTCGGCCATCGGCTCGGTCCTCAGCCTTGTCGAGCTTGCCGAGCAGACGCCAGGCACCCTGGTTGCGTGGTCGATCCGCAATCGCGACCCTAGGAAGCTCTGGGGTGGCGGTGAGGCCGACGAAATCGTCGAGCGCGGCAAGCTCGGCTCCCGGGTTGCCGAGGCGGTCCACAGCGGCGCCGTACCGTTGCTCGCCGGACTCTCGATCAGCGCAATTCGCGAGCGAGAAGGGGACCTCGAAGTGCTCGACATCGACGGCGAGGCCCAGATTGTCGTCGACGAGATCATCGTGGCCACGGGTTCGCGACCCGACCTCGAGATGCTGCGCGAGCTGCGGATCGAGCTGGATGTGTCGACCGAGGCAGCGAGGCGTCTCGGGCCGATGATCGACCCGAACTTTCACAGCTGCGGCACGGTCGAGCCCCACGGCTTTGTCGAGTTGAAGCATCCGGAAGAAGGCTTCTTTGTCGCGGGGATGAAGAGCTACGGGCGCGCACCCACCTTCCTTCTTCGCACAGGGTACGAGCAGGTTCGCTCCATCGTGGCGCACCTCGCTGGAGACGACGAAGCCGCCAACCGAAGCGAGCTGATTCTTCCCGAGACCGGCGTCTGTTCGACGAGCTTGGCATTCGACGCCCCGACCAGCGAGCCCGCCGCAATGGCCTGACGCCGGGCGGAACCCGCGGAGGAAGGCGTGCCACCGGACCGGGAAGACCGTGGCTACGCTTCGACGTCGAGCCCCTTCTTGCGCAGCAGGGTCATCAGCTTGCCGTAGACGTCCTTGCCGACCAGGCTTTCGGCGGTATGCGCGACGTCGGCCAGCACCGTGCGAAGCTTCTCGGACCCGCTCCAGTGGCGGTCGGTATAGGGCTCGAGCTGGTCACCGAAGGCACGCGACAACACCATGGCCGAGAGGACCAGGTCGTCGAGATAGCCCACGGGGCCCATGAAGGCCTCGGGCAGGATATCGATCGGGATCACGAAGTACGCGAGGGCGCTGCCAATGAGCGCGCGCTGCTCTTTGGGGACCTGCTTGTCGAGCGAGAGGCGCGCGAGCAAGATGAATACGTCCGGCACGAGCAGCAGATAGTCCGTGGCGGTCGATCCGAGGCTGCCACCTCGCTCTTCGAGAAAGTCTTGTACCCGCCGGCGCAGGCGGTCGTAGAACGAGAGCAGGCCGCTCGAGGGCAGGGTGTCCAGCGCGGTGTCGCCGTCGCCGGTGTCTTCGCTGCCAGTCTCGTCGGTGAACGGTGCTTCGAAATCTTCGCTCATGATGGCTCCCGCGTCGGGCTGCTTCGTTGGATGCGCGCCCCGATGTTCGGGGCGAACGACCCGCGCTACACCAGATAGGCTACCGCGAAGCCGACCTGCGCGAACATCATCATCAGGTACATGTGCGTCCACGATGGATGGTTCTCGACCTTGGCAAGGGAATCGGGATCGCGCACCAGCAAGTAGACGGTGTAACTCCCCCACAGCGCCAACATCACGCCCAACGCGGACAGCACCGTTCCGTTGCCGGTGAGGATGGCGACCGACGGGTCACGCGGATCCTGAAGCTGCGTGCCGAGCGGGATCAGCAACCACGGGAACACGAAGAAGGGGCTGATCATCCAAGCGGCCTTCTTCACACCGTAGAGAATCGGCAAGGTCCGACAGCCGCCTGCCCGGTCGCCTTCGATGTCGGCGAAGTCCTTGGTCGAGGAAGCACCGACGACGAACAGCGCGAAGATCAGGCCGATGTACCACGGCTCGGCATACCAGACGTGGGCCACCATGGCCCACCCTGCCACCTTCAGCAGCATGCCGCGCGGGATCGCGATCGTCAGGTTGGCGAGCACTCCCCGCGCCTTGGTTCTCCCCAGCGACGGCGCCGAATACACGAAGGTGAAGATCACGCCGGCCAGGTAGATGAAGAAGGTCGAATGCTCGGAGAGGGGCGCAAACAGCCGTTCGCCGAAGCTGCTGCGCGGATAGACCACCACCAACCAGGTCGGAATCAGCGACAGGGCATAGAGCACCCAGGTGAAGCGCCAAGCCTGGGGGACTGAGAGCGCGCCCGTGACCAGTGGCCGGTTGGGCTTGTTGAGGCGATCGATCTCGAGGTCGTAGATCTGGTTGCTCGCATTCGACGCGGCGTTCATCACGGCTGCGCAGAGAGAGCCGAGGGTCACGGTCACGATCACCGCCAGGGTCAACCGACCACTGGGGTCCGGGTTGTGCACCGAACCGAAGGCACAGATCGCCCCGGAGATGATGCCGATCAGGGGCGGCAACATGGTGAAGGGACGCGCCAGCTTGACGTAGTGCCGAAAGTTGCTCATGGAATGGAAGGCTCGGGCCGGCTAGCGAACCAGCACGGCGATGCCGACCGCGAGCACTGCGCCGATCAGCGTGTTGAGAAAGTTCACCGACTCGTTGTCCAACATGGCGCGCTTCTCGAGCGTGGCGCCGATCACGCTCTCGAGCAACGATCCGAGCACCGCCGCTGTCGCCACCACGGCGATGCCCCACGGGCCGAAGAAGCCGGCAGCGAAGCCGAGGCAGCCCACCAGCAAGGCACCGATCGCGCCGGCGATCGTTCCCTCGAGCGAGATGGCACCTTCCGTGCCCCGCGGAACCGGTCGCAAGGTGGTGACCAAGAAGGTTCGGCGTCCCATGAGCTGGCCGATCTCGGACCCCAGGGTGTCTGCCAGCGCCGTGGCGAAAGCGCCCGCGAATGCGAAAAGGTAGAGTTCCCGGAAGGGCGTGATCGCAGCGAAGACCGCCGCCAGCGTCGCCACGCCGGTATTGGCCAGGGCGTGACGCGCCGCGCGCCGGCCGCCGCCTTCCTGGGCGAGTCCGGCATCGGCCTTGCGCCGGTAGCCGAGCTTGGTGGCCAGCGATCCGAGCACGAAGAACGTCATCAGCAGGACGTAACCACGCCAACCGAGCGATGCGAAGATCAACGTGCCAACCGCGAATCCAGCGACGCCCCCCGAGCGATCGACACTGCGCGCGCGGTACGCAGCCACCGCGAACAGTAGGTTGATCCCCGCGCCAACCAGCGCGTTCGAGCCGATCGCCGACCAGTCGATCGAGACGGACTCACTGGACAACAGGCCAAAGAGCACCAGCCCCGCGAGCAGGGGGACTGCGATGTTGTCGTCGACCGCCATGGCCAGCGACTCGACGAAGGCAGCGAAAGCCGCCGTCAAGGCGCAGATCAACAGCACAAAGCCGATGCTGATCTCCCGCCCCCCCGAATTCACGGACGCCAAGAGCGAAAGACCGAGGGGATTCGTTGCCGTCCACCACAGCAGCACCGAGGCGCCGAGCGTGCCGAAGATCCAATACGCCAGCGTACCCGCCCAGGTCTTCTCGGGGTTCCACGGCAACCGGCGCCTGCCATACGCCATGCCCACCACAGAGGCCATGCCGTCACCAAAGGCCAGGATTCCCCAGATCGCGGCGGCGACCTCCAGCTTCTGCCAGAAGACGAGAATCAGCAGCAAGACAGCGAAGGGGTACAGCACGATGCCCAGGGACATGCCCCGCGCCGACTCACGCTCGCGCCACAGCGCCTTGCCCCCGAGGCGCGGCAGAACGAAGAGGTTCATCAGCACAGCAGTCAGCGCAGCGAGGGCCGAGAGCGCCGGGCCGAGAAAGACGACCGCGAACGCGATCAGGCCGACAGCCATGTGCACGATCTTGCGCGCCAGCTCGCCGCCGGAAATCCCGCGCAAGCCGGGTGCCACACGAAGCGCGGCGCGGTCGCTGGCGGACGCGGTGCTCGAGGCGCTCACGGTTTCGACCACTGACCCGTCGTGCGCAACCAGGTCACGGTCTCCTCGAGCCCCTGATTGAAGGTGCGCCAGGTGTAGCCCAGCTCGGACTCGGCCTTCTTCGACGACAGGGCCCAGTCGTGCCGGTTGACCTCGACCAGGTCCGGCGTCAGCTTGGGCACACCGCCCGTCAGCTTCGCCCAGGTGCGCATCATGGCGCCGGTTGCTGTCGCCACCGGGTACGGAATCCGCAGCTTCGGCGGCGCGACCCCTGTCGCCCGCCCGAGTGCAGCGTAGAACTGTTCGTGCCGCAGGTTTTCTCCACCGAGCACGTAGCGTCCGCCCACCGGGGCCCGAGACAGCGTCCGCACGATCCCATCCGCGACATCGTCGACGAAGACATAGTTCCACAGCAGGTCGGCGGTTCCGATCCAACCGGGTAGGCGCTTGTTGACGATGTCGAGCAGCAGGTGGACGATGATGTTGCCCTCGGTCAGCTCGCCCGGGCCATAGATCACACCCGGATAGACCACATTGAGCGGAGCGCCGCTTTCGATCGCCCGGCGCGCCGCCCGGTCAGCGAGGGTCTTGGTCCGCTCGTAGTCGTTGATCCAGCGGCGGTCGTCGACGGATGCGCTTTCGTCGAGCTGACGATCCTTGCCGCCTTCGGTCGGGCCGAGGGCCATGAAGCTCGAGACGTAGACGAGCTTGCCGACCCCTGTCGTCGTTGCGGCGCCGAGGACGTTCTGCAGGCCACCGACGTTGATGCGGTCGAAATCCGCGCGCGGCGCCAGGATCTTGACCAGAGCTGCCGCGTGAACCACGGCATCGCAGCCGGCCATCGCACGCTCCAGGCTGGCGCGATCCGTGACGTCACCTTCGGCAAATGACACAGCGGGCGCGAAGCGCTCTCGGGAAGACGACGCGCGAACCAGCGCGACGACCTCATGCTCGCCCAACAATTTTCCGACCAGCACACGGCCAAGGAAGCCCGTTGCCCCGGTGACCAAGATCTTCATGAGTACCTCGGGCTCTGCTGCATGAAGCTACTGCCCCTCTGCGGACGCGGCGCCCGGCGCCTTCTCGCAGGCATCTTTCTGATGCAGTCGGGCTTCGTCCTGACTGGCTTCCTGTTCGCGGGCTTCGTGCCACAGCGCTTCGAGCGCTTCGTCTGCGGCATGTTGGGGGCGCCAGCCGAGCTCGCGAAGGCGGCTCGCATCGCCGACCAGCAAGGGCACGTCGATCGGCCGAACGCGCGCCTCGTCCCGCACCACCTCGGCATCGACGCCACTGGTGGCACGCAGGCGATCGAGCATGTCGCCGACCGACGCGGAGCATCCGCTGGCAAGGTTGTAGACCGTCCTCGCCTCGCCTTTTTCGATCAGCACGCAGTAGGCCCGAATCGCATCCGCGACATGAACGAAATCACGCCGAGGCGAGAGATCTCCGACGTTCAGCTGAGCCGGCACGCGCCCCGTCTCGATCCCCGCGAGCTGCCGCGCGAACGAGGGCAGGGCGAAGGAAGGAGCTTGGCCCGGCCCGATGATGTTGAAAGCACGGGTAACGATACCGCCGGCCTCGAGGGTGAGCACCTCGGCGGAGGCCTTGCTCCAGGCATAGGGCGATCGGGGATCGACCGCACGCTCTTCCGAGATCGGCTGCTCGTCTTCGGGCACCGGGCCGTAGACCTCGGCACTCGAAGCCACGATCAGACGAGCCTGCGGGCAAGCTTGCCGCACGGCCGCGAGCACATTGCGGGTTCCGAGGACGTTGACCTGGAAGTAGAGGTCCGGCCGTCCGAAGGATGCGCCGACGTGCGAGAGGCCACCGAGGTGGACCACCGCATCGGGAGCTGCCCGCCGCACGAAGCGCGCGAACCCCTCCGCATTGAGCAGGTCGATCTCGGCGACCTCGAAGCGGTCGCCGAGGCAGCGATTATCGATACTGGCACCACCGACCGCACACCCCCAGACCTCATGGCCATCTTCGACCAGTCGGGTGGCCAGGTGACGGCCGACGAAGCCGGTAATCCCGGTGATCAGGGTGCGCATCGTTCCCCGTTGCTGTGTTTCTCGTTGCCGAGTGTCTCGGTGCCCTGTTTCTCGACGGCGATGTCTTCAGTCGCTCAGCCGTTGACCGGGGCGTTGCGCCGCACCCGATCGCGCCAGTAGTCCAGCGTGTCGCGGAGCGTCTGATCGAATGGAATCTCGGTCTTCCAACCCGTATCCGCCTGGAACTTGGAGCAATCGCCGAGCAAGATCTCGACGTCGGAGGGACGCAGGCGATCAGGATCGGTCTCGATCTTGACCTCGACGCCGGCAAAGGCGACCAAGCGGTCGAGCAGCTCGCGAATGGTGATGCCTTCGCCTGAGCAAATGTTGTAGACCTCGCCCGGACGTCCCTTCGTGACCGCCATCCAATAGGCCCGGACCATGTCGCGGACATCGGTGAAGTCGCGAACGGCATCGAGGTTGCCGACCCGGATCACCGGCTCACGCTGGCCGGCTTCGATGTGGGCAATCTGCTTGGCAAAGTTGGAGGTGACGAAGACGTCTCCACGGCGCGGGCCGGTGTGGTTGAAACCACGCGTGCGGATCGCCTTGATGCCGTAGCTCTTGAAGTACTGGTAGCCGAGGTAGTCCTGCGTGACCTTGGAAACCGCGTAGGGCGACAGCGGCCGCAGCGGGTTGGTTTCCTTGATCGGCGTTTCTTCCGGCTTCACGTGGCCGTACTCTTCACTCGAGCAGGCGATCTGGAAAACCGGATCGATCCCGACGGTGCGGATGGCCTCGAAGAGGTTCGTCTGCCCCACAATGTTATTGGTGAGCGTCGCCGCGGGTGCGTTCCAACTCGTCGGCACGAAGCTCTGCGCCGCCAGATGGAAGATGTAGTCGGGACGCGTGCGCTCGATCAGAGTGAGCACCGACGATGCGTCCGTAAGGTCGCTCTCCAGCATCTCGATTCGGTCGGTGACGCCCTGAATGTTCACCATCGGGCTGCGCCAGCGCCGAATGCCGATAACCTCGACATCGGGCTGATGCTCGAGCAGGTACTCGGCGAGGTGAGATCCGGCAAAGCCGGTAATGCCTGTAATCAACGCTTTCATCGGTTGCCTCCTGGGCAGCCCTGGAGCCGTGGGAAGGTCGCAAGATAATTGGAAAGCCCAGCCAGCCACGGCTCGACTGGGCGACCGAGCGAACGCTCGATACGGCCCGTATCGAGCACGGAGTAGCGCGGACGTGGGGCCGGGCGCGGAAATTCATCGGTCGTGACCGGAACCACCTCGGTTTCCGGTCGGGTGGACGCAACGATGGCACGGGTGAAGCCGCACCATGATGTCGCCTCTCGGTTGCAGTAGTGAATCACACCGCGCACGTTCTGGGCAGCCAAGTCCCACAAGGCGCGGGCAAGAAAAGGTGTATAGGTCGGCGCACCGACCTGATCGTCGACCACCCGCAAGGGAGTGCGCCCTTCGGAGATCAGCCGCAGCATGGTGGCCACGAAATTGGGGCCGTCGGGCCCGAAGAGCCAACTCGTTCGGACCACCAGCGAACGCGGATCGTCGAGCGCCGCCTGCTCACCCACCAGCTTACTGGCGCCATAGGCCGACTGGGGCGCCACCGGATCACCCTCGCGATACGGGCGCTGGCCTTGGCCATCGAATACGTAATCGGTCGAGACATGAACCACCCGGGCACCGCAGTTCCCGGCAGCCTCCACGACGTTCGCCACGGCCTCGCCATTGATCTGGAACGCGCGGTCTCGCTCGCGCTCACAGTCGTCCACCTTGGTGAAGGCCGCGCAGTTGAAGACCACCTCCGGGTCGAACCTGGCGCACCAGTAGGCCAGGCGATCCGGATCGGCAATGTCGGCCTGGGCACGAGAGAGCGCGAGAACGCCGGCGCCACGCCGCCGTCCTTCACACGCCACGGCCCGACCCAACATACCGGTGCCACCGAGAACCAGAGCACGCATGGTCAGATGAATCCGACCTCGGAATTGTCCCCGAGCATGAAGCGGTAGGCGCGCGGCTTGCGGTCCGAGCGGACGATGCGCACGTTCTTGCCGACCAGGGATCCGTCGATCCGGCGGTCGATGTCGCAGATCTCGCTGTTCTCGAGAATGATCGAATTCTCGATCTCGCAACGAACCAATGAGCAACCCGGGCCGATCGACGTGTAGGGGCCCACGAAGGCGTCTTCGAGGCGAACTCCCGGGCCGATCGACACCGGCCCACGGATCGTGGTGCGGATCAACTCCACGCCCGGCGCGATCGATACGCGCCCTTCGATCCGGCACGCGTCGTCCGAGGAGGCGGGCTCACCGCCCGCCAGGTCCTGGGCATCGAGCATGATGTGGTTGGCCTCGAGCAGATCGTCGAGCTTGCCCGTATCCTTCCACCAGCCAGCCACCTTGTGCGGCTGGACTTCGTAACCCTGGTCGATCAGATCCTGAATCGCATCGGTGATTTCCAGCTCGCCGCGCGCAGACGGCTTGATCCGCTTGACCGCATCGAAGATGTTGCGGTCGAAGAGATAGACCCCGACCAATGCCAGGTTGGACTTCGGCTCCTTCGGCTTCTCTTCCAGGCGAACCACGCGCATACCATCGCGGTCTTCGGCGTCGGCCAACTCGGCGACGCCGAACTGCTCGGGATGCGCGACCTCGGCGAGAAGAATCATGGCGTTCGGAGCCGATGCGCTGAACTCCTCGACCAGGCCCGTGATGCCACCGGCGATCAAGTTATCCCCTAGGTACATCACGAACTCTTCACCGGCCATGAACTCTTCGGCGATCATCACCGCGTGCGCCAACCCCCGCGGTGCGTCCTGGCGGATATAGGTGACACGCGCACCGAAAGCACTACCATCGCCGACCGCGGCGCGGATTTCCGGCTCGGTCTCGCCAACGATGATTCCGATCTCGACGATTCCCGCGGCCACCAGCGACTCGATGCCGAAGAACAAGACAGGCTTGTTGGCCACCGGCACGAGCTGCTTGGCGGATGTGTACGTCAGAGGACGCAACCGCGTCCCCTTTCCGCCGGAAAGAATAAGACCCTTCATGATGCTTTTCGCCTCCGCCGGGTACACGGTCGGGCCGCGGGCACTGTGCCGCCGGCTCGCATGCTCCCTGCGCTTGACGCGTCAGAATCCGTTGATGTCGAGGAAGTTCCCGACGTGCTTGAGCGTGAGCAGGAAGCGGAACTCGTCCCCGGAAGCGTTCTGGAAGTTGTTCTCCGAGTAGTCGAAGCGCATGGTGAAGCAAGAGCCTTCCCAGCGCAGACTGTAGATCTGATCGAGGACCCGCTCCTCGACGATGTTCTCTTCTTCGTCACGCAGGTCGAAGCGGTGTGCGGTATCCAAGAAGAGACGGTTCGGTACGAGTGCCAGCTTCAAGAAGAGCTGCGCCTGATTGCGTGTCTCGCGACCATCCTCCGGCCGCGTCCTCGTGAACCAGGTGGCACCGACCTCCGAATAGGTCCCGAGCGCAACGCCGCCGGTGAGCGAGGTCGACTCGATGCGATTGAACAGCGTGCTGTAGGTGGCATCCGCACGCAGGCTCGTTCGCCGGCTCGGATTGAAGCGCAGCGCGGCACGGAGCGCCCCGTCCGTGGTGTCCAGTGTTCCGTCGTTCGAGAACTGCAACGGCTTCTCGTCGTCGAGGCTGAACTGTTGGGCGAGCGTGAACGTGGCGATCTCGAACGCCCCTTCTTCGGGAAGCTCTTCGCCTTCCTCGTTCACCTTCGGCTTGGGCTTGGCGATCAGGCGATTGGTGATCGAGAACTCCACCGCATTGCTGGCGACCAAGCTATCCACCTCGTCGAACGACGGCACGAACCGCTGATCGTCGAAATCATCCACGAACAGATAGTTGATGCGCGGCTCCACCACGTGCTTGAACTTCTGGAAACCACCGAAGCCTTTCTCGAAGATGCGCGAGAAGCTCGGGCCGACCACTTCCAGCCCGGCCGTGGCGAAGGTGCGGGTCAGGCTTTCGCCACGGAAGGAGAATCGATCTTCGGTCAGGCTGTCGGTGTAGTGGGTGATGCGGCCACCGAGAGTGACCTTGGCCGACAGCCAGGAGACGGTGCTGAGCGGAATCGAGATCAAGGGCAGGAGATCGGCGCGCCCGTACTCGAAGCTGACCGACGACGACGTCTCCTCGTCTCCGATGTTGTCGGTCAGGCTCTCGATCCGGAAGTAGTTGGCCGAGGACAGCAAGCTCAGGTAGATCGGGGCGCGCCCGAGCTGGGTTGGACGCAGCCGGTACTCGACCTCGGGAAGCTGGTGGCGAAGATCGATCCGGTTGAGCAAGATCCGCTCTCGCCGATCGACCATGATGTTGAGCGAGTGGTTGCCAAAATTGCCCGAAAGGTAGGCATTCGAGTAGATGTAGGGCCGCGCGCTGCGCCGAATGTCGTTCTCGTAGTCACCCTGATAGTCGAAATCCGAGTAGTCGACGAAGTTGACCACACCCCGAAATTTGTCCCACAGATTGTTGGTCTCGTGAAAGAACTCGACCTTCCAACGGTCGTCTCCGGCCACGCGGAACGGGTCAAAGACTTGACGGAACTCGCCGTCCGGATTGTCCTCGGTCGCAATCGACTGGTCTGTCGGCTCGGAAATGAAGTAGCCCCGAAGGAAACCGGTGGAGCTCTCCGAAGGGCGCCAGCGCGCTTCGAGCCCACCGCCGAAGTAGCCCTTGCCATAGGCGTCGGCAAAAAACGTCATGTCGGCGCTGCGGCCCAGGGTCTGGAAGTAGGCGAGACCGAGGTAGACACCACGACGGCTGGAGTAGCCCGGCTTGGGCACCAGGAAACCGCTCGCGCGGTCGGTCTTGGCCGGCCACAACAGGTAGGGAACGTAGAGCGCCGGTACGTTCTTGAAACGCAGCCGCGCATTCTTGATCTTGGCGTACTTGTCGAGCGTCACCTTGGCGCTCGACAAGGCGATGCTCCAGGGCGGCACATCAGCCTCGCAGGACGTGAAGACGCCATCGGTGATCGAGTAGCTGATCGGACCGGTCTTGGCCAGCTCGGCACCCTCGAAGAAGTAGTCGGGCTGTACGTGGGCCCGGGCATTCGAAAGCCGCCCGGTGCGATTCGCGAGGTTGTACTCGAGCGTATCGCCTGAGATTCGCTGCGGGCCTTCGTCGAGAATCACGTGCCCTTCGGCGGTCATCAACTCGGTGGCGACATCGTAGCGGGCACGGTCGGCGGTGAGCACCACGTCCTGGTAGCGAATCTCGACCCGCCCGTCGGCGAGCAGGAACTCGCCGGGCTGGAAGCGAACGTTCTCGGCCAGCAACACCGCGTTCCCTTGGCCGACGTCGAATTCGAAGCGCGCCCGCGTGTCCTCTGGCTCCTTCTCGCCCTCTTCTTCATCGGCCGGGCAATCGTCGCCTTCGCAGGGCTCTGACTCGGAGGCGTCGGCATCGCCCGCTTCGGCCGAAGGCTCGCTCGTGCTGGCCTCGGCCGTACCGGTTTCCTGCGCCGACAGTGTCGCGGGTGCTCCGCTGACGAGCAGCACGCCAGCGAGCACGATCATCCAAACGCGGACAGTTGACTGACTCAAGCCTCGACCTCGCGCTCGAGGACGACCGCGGTCGCTTCGCCGCCGCCCAGGCAGATGGCCGCACAACCACGGCGCGCGCCGCGCGCCTCCATGGCGTGCAGCAAGGTGACCAGGATTCGCGCGCCCGATGCGCCGATCGGATGCCCGAGGGCAACGGCACCGCCGTTGACGTTGATCGCGTCGTGACGAATGCCGAGCTCTTGCATGCAGGCGAGCGCGACGACCGCGAAGGCTTCGTTGATCTCGAACAGCTCGATGTCGCCCATCTCGAGGCCAGCGCGCTCGACCGCCAGGCGGGCCGCGCCGATCGGCGCCGTCGTGAACCACTCGGGCTCCTGGGCGTGGGTCGCCTGGGAGACGATCCGGGCGCGCGGCCGAACACCCAGCTTCGCCGCATGTTCCGCGGTGGTCAACACCATGGCCGCGGCACCGTCATTGATCTTGCTGGCATTGGCAGCGGTCACGGTTCCACCGTCGCGCTGGAAGGCCGGCCGGAGCTTGACCATCTTCTCGAAGTTGGCCCGCGACGGTTCATCGTCGCGGTCGACGACCACAGCCGGCCCGCGCCGCTGCGGAACCTCGACGGGCACGATCTCGGCGGCGAACGCACCGCCTTCGGCTGCCGCCTGGGCACGCTCGTAGCTCGCGCGCGCAAAGGCGTCTTGCGCTTCACGATCGATCTCGTAGCGGGCCGCACAGGTCTCCGCGCAGGTGCCCATGTGCTTGTCGCCGTACGGATCCCACAAACCATCGTGAATCATCGAGTCGATGGCCTGAGCATGGCCGAGGCGCATGCCGTCGCGGGCGCTCGGTAGCAGGTAGGGCGCGCGACTCATGCTCTCCATTCCGCCGGCGACCGCGACCGAGAACTCCCCACAGCGCAGATCGTTGGCAGCGCTCATCACGGCCCGCATGCCGGAGCCACAGACCTTGTTGATGGTCACGGCTCCGGTCTCGTGCGGGCAGCCGGCTGCGAGCGCAGCCTGACGCGCCGGCGCCTGGCCTTGGCCAGCCGGTAACACGCAGCCCATGTAGACCTGATCGACGGCTGTGGCTTCGATCTCGGCCTGTGTGAGCGCGCCACCGATGGCGGCGGCTCCCAGTTGCGGCGCGGTCAACGCCGAAAGCGAGCCCTGGAACGCCCCAATAGGCGTGCGGGCAGCGCTCAGAATGACGACCTCCTGCATAATAGCTCCCGAGGATGTACTGGCGGATGCCGACGCGATCGGCCGCGCGCCGGACGCCGAATCGTAGCACAGGGTACCGTCGGGAACCGCCCCGAACAACGGGACGAAACGACCTGCATTCTCCGACCGAGCACCGACCGAAGAAACACCTCCCCACGGAGCACCATGCAGACACCTCCTCACGACAACCAGCCTGCTCTACCGGCCTTGGGCGTCGATTTCGGCGAACGACGAATTGGCCTGGCGATCACGGATGACGGTGGCCGACTCGCGGTCCCGCTCGACACCATCGACCGAGAAACCGATCGCCGGGCGATGTACCGAATCGCCGCGCTCGTCGCCCGTGAGGGCATCGGCTCGCTGGTCGTTGGCGAGCCGCGCTTGCTCGACGGCCAGCCGGCCGAGAACGTCGCCCGGGTCAGACGATTCGGCGAGCGCCTGGCGAAAGTGTGCAAGGTGCCGCTCTACTGGGTCGAGGAGACGCTCACGACCCGCGAGGCCGACGCCCGGCTGGCTGCGATTGGCCGACGCCCCAAGCAAGGCGATCCACGACGTGACATGGTGGCCGCCCAAATCATCCTCGAGGAGGCTCTCGCCGGCGGCAGCTGGCCGGGACGAGTTGCCGCCGGCGAAAGCCAAGGAACTACCATCGAATGAGACGTTTGCTTCGCTTGCTGGTCCGCCTGTTCGTGATCGGTCTCGTGCTCGGCGTCTTGGCCCTCGCGGGCGCCGCCTATTGGGCTCACGACCGGCTCACCACGCCCTACGCGGCCCACGATGGCAGCGCAGAGCTGGCTGTCGAGCCCGGAACGGGCGCGGCCTCGATCCTGCGCCGGCTCGAAGCTTCCGGCGTTCTGCAGGACGCGTGGCTGGCCCGCTTGCACCTCATCTATCGCCTGGGCGACCCACCGCTGATGGCGGGTGAATACCGCTTCGAGGGCGCCCTCACCGTCGACCAAGCCCTGGGGAAGCTCATCCGCGGCGAGGTCATGACCCATCCCGTGACCGTGATCGAAGGCCTCACGTTGGAGGAAACGGCCGACACCCTGGCCGCGGCAGGGTTCGGAGCGCGCGACGCACTGCTCGCCGAGATGCGTGATCCGGGCCGGATCATCGACCTCGACCCGGATGCCGTGACGCTCGAGGGGTATCTTTTTCCAGACACCTACAGTTTCGCGCGCAGCACCACTGCCGCTCAGGTCGTCGACGCCATGGTCGACACCTTTCGTCGGCGGTTCGATCTGGGAAAGAAGGGCCCGAGCCTTTCCCCGGCTCCCGAGCTCGACAAGGCCGCGGGGAAGACCAAGCGCCCGGCCAACGAGCTGCGGGCTCTGGTGACCCTGGCCAGCATTATCGAGAAAGAGGCGCAGCTCGACGACGAGCGCGCGATCATCTCCGGCGTCTACAGCAACCGCCTGCGGCGCGGAATCGCGCTTTACGCCGACCCGACCGTGATTTTCGCGAAGCGCCTCGCTGGCACCTGGGACGGCAATCTGACCAAGGCGGATCTACAGATGGATTCGCCCTACAACACCTACAAGAATCCGGGACTCCCCCCGGGCCCGATCTGCTCGCCTGGGCTGGCGAGCCTCGAAGCAGCACGGTCACCGGCCGAAGTTCCCTACCTATACTTCGTCAGCCGCAACGACGGCAGCCACGTTTTTGCCACGACCCTCGCCGAGCACAACCGCAACGTGAACGAGTGGCAACGCCGCTACTGGCGCAAGCGCTGGGCTGCCGAACGCGGCAAGAAGTAGTCCGTGCGGTTTGGCGGTAGGCAATGAGTCCGCTAAGATGAACGGCACCGGTCACGTCGATGTTTGGGGCGGACGCGCAAGAGTGCGGAGGGGGCGAATGCCGTCACCGACGAGGGAGACGCAGTGAGTACGCGAGAACAGTTCGGCAAGTATCTACTGCTCAAGAAACTAGCCGAGGATCCGCTCGGCGAAACGTTTCGCGCTGGCATGCTCGGAGCCAAGGGCATGGAGCGGGTCGCCCTGCTCCGGGTCTTCAACGGCCAAGGCCTCGACGGCCAGCGGCTGTGGGCAGCCTGCCATGAGCGAGCGCCGATTCAGAAGAGCCTGCGCAGCCCGAATATCGGCGACGGTATCGAGATGGGCGAAGTGCACGGGATTCCGTACGCCGCGTACGACTACGTATCCGGCAAGAATCTCGCGACGCTGTTCGACCAGGCAACCAAGCAGCGGAGCCCGATCTCGACAGACCATGCGCTGTTGATCACCGAGCGCTTGGCGCTCGCGCTGTCGGTCGCGGCCGAGCATCGCTACGGGGGCGACCGGATCCTGCACGGATTCCTGGTCCCTCACTTGGTCATGATCTCGAACGAAGGTGAAGCACGCCTGTTGGGCTTCGAGTACGCGACCGGCCTGCGGTCGTTCGTCGGCAACCCCGTGCTCCGTCGCCACTTCGGACGCTACCTGGCACCCGAAGCGCTCGCCGGCTCGGAGCCTGACCGTAGCGACGACATCTACTCCCTCGGCGTCATGCTCTACGAGCTGCTCACCGGGCAGCCCTTGCCGCCGCCGAGCGGCGAAGGCTACGCCGAGACCATCGATCGCAGCACCCTGGCCACCGAAGACACGCCGCTGCCCAGTGGCCCGGCCGAGCTCCTCAAGCAGAGCCTCGTTCCCCGTGAGCAGCGCATGCGCGACGTCGCGCAGTGGCAAAAGGGACTGGCCGGCTGGATGGCGGAAGGCCAGTACAACCCCACGACGTTCAACCTCGCTTTCTACATGCACAACCTCTACCGCCAGGACATTGAGCGGGAGAGTCAGGAAATCGAGGTCGAGAAGACGCTTCCGGTGCCCGTGGTCGGCGCCACCACGACGCCGATCCCCGTCGCAACACCGGCCCAGCCCGCGCCAGCAACCGCTCCGGTCGCGGCCGCGGCTCCTGCGGTGGCCGATACGCCGCTGGTCGTCGAGGACGTCGGCCCCGAAGAGCCCAAGCGCTCCAAGGCCGGCTTGTGGGCGGCCTTGGCCGCGCTCTTGCTGCTCGGGCTGGGAGCTGGCTGGTGGTTCACCATGGGGCCGGGAAGCAGCGCGGGTGGCGAGACGACTGTGGCGAGCACCAGCGCAGGCTTGCCCGGAGGCCCGGGCAACGGCGCGGCGGGAGCTGCTGGCGGTGGTGCGGCCGATAGCGGACCGACGCCCGAAGAGATCGCGCTTGCCGAGGCCGAAGCCGAAGCAGCCGCAGCCGCGGAGGCCCAGGCAGCACTCCAGGCCCAGATCGACAGCCTCGTCGCCGAGAAGGCCAGCGCCATGGAATCACAGCTGCGCTCTCAGATGGATTCGCAGCTCGGACGGCTCCGAGACCAACTCCAGGAGGCCGAGGCCGAAGCCGACGAGCGCGAGCGCCAGATCGAAGAGCAGCGCGTAGCTGCCGAAGCGCGGCAGAAGGCCGAGGAGGAGGCAGCACGCATCGCGGCCGAAGAAGAGGCAGCACGGGTTGCGGCGGCCGAGGAGGCAGCGCGTATTGCGGCCGCGGAAGAGGCCACGCGGGCCGCGGAAGCAGATGAAGCCGCGCGCATCGCAGCCGAGGAAGCCGCCAGACCCAAGGTACGACGCGGCGATCTCGTCGAGCCTGGGCCGAACGTCATTCCCCCGCATCTCGTGCGCTTCCCGACGCCTCGCTTCCCAGAGATGGCGCGACGTCTGAACCGTACGGACGTGACGGTGCCGGTTCGGGTGCTCGTCGACGAAACCGGCAAAGTCATCGACGCGGAGCCAGAAAGCAGCAAGAAGTTCGGCTTCGGCTTCGATGCCGAAGCCCTGAACGTGGCGCGAGGCGCGGTCTACGAGCCCGCGACTGCCGAAGGCGTGCCGGTCAAGATGTGGATGACCTTGCGCGTGCGCTTCAAGTAGATCGCGCGCTCGCTTTTCGCTCCTACGCACAAAGAGCCCGGCCAATGGCCGGGCTCTTTGCATTCTGGGCCACCGCGAGGCGCCCCAGGGATCGACCGGAATCAGAGGTCGGCGGAGACGATGCTCGCCGTCAGGTCCTTGATCGCCGGCTTCATGACCTTGTCGAACATCCGGTCGTCATCGACACCGCCGCCGACGCCGAAGACCCGCACCTTCATCGACTTCTCTTCCTTGCTCGACTCGTCTGCCCACAGGATCTCGCCGGTCTGGGCGTCGATGATTCGAGCGTTGAGCGCAGCCACGAACTTCTTCTTGCCCGCGCTGATACCGAAGCCGCTACCGCCGACCTTGGTGTTGCCGTACTCGGTCACGGCGCCGGTCAAGAAGTACTTGACACCCAGCAACTTGCCGATCTCGATCGCGCTCGAAGCATCGATGTCACCGGAGAGAGTCAGGTTCTTCTCGCGCATCAGTGCATCGAGGCGCTCACGGTCGATGACGCGAAACTTGCCGCTCTTGACGAGCTCGGTGACGAACACATCCTGGGCCGCTGCCGCGCCGCCGCGGTGCCACCACTGATTGTCCGCCTTGTTGGAAAACTCGAGCACGGCAATGCGCGGCTTCTCATTGGCCATCGCCAGCGGCGCAATGGCGACGGCCAAGAGCGCCGCCGTAACCAAAATGGTCATGATCTTCTTCATCTTCTTCTCCTCCAGCAATCGGTCACCCACGTGATCGACTACTCGGTTGGGTAAGTGGGGCCTCAACGATCCGGCATGCAGCCGGACGAGAACTCGATCCCCTCCCGCAAGCCCCGCCTACACTGTTTTCGAATCGAACCCCGTTTGATGGAACCAAGTGGACATCACATATCCAAAACAAAAGCTCGTGCCGCACGACGCGCCGTACCCCGTCCGTGTCAGGGGTTCGGCAGCCCAGGTTCCGCGGCACTGCGTTCCTGGGCATCCACTCCGCAGATGGCGGCGACATTGACGATATCGGCGACTTCGACGCCGCGCTGCAATACGTGCACCGGCTTGTCCATGCCGAGCAAAATCGGCCCAATCGCCTCGACGTCCGCCAGGCGCCACAGCAGCTTGTAGGCGATGTTCGCAGAATTCAGCTCCGGGAAAATGAGCACATTCGCTGGTTCTTCCAACCGACTCCACGAATAGGACTCGTGCAAGATCGAGTCGAGTACCGCGGTGTCGGCCTGCATTTCGCCGTCGATCATCAGGTCGGGGGCCATGGCCGAGGCAAGTGCAACGGCCCTACGTACTCCCTTCGCTGAAGGGTGCTCATTCGAGCCAAAATTCGAGAAAGAAAGCATCGCGACGCGCGGGTTGATGCCGAAGCGGCGCGCAAACGCCGCGGTGAGCAAAGCCGTCTCGGCGAGAACCTCGGGGGTCGGCTCGATGTTGACGGTCGTATCCGCGAGGAAGAAAACCCGCTCTTTGAAGATCAGGATGTAGGCGCCCACTACGCGTTGGACATCCGGCCGCGTGCCGATGACCTGCAGCGCCGGGCGGATGGTCTCCGCATAGTGCTGGGTCAGGCCCGAGACCACGCCGTCCGCGTCACCCTGTTCGACCATCATCGAGCCGAAGTAGTTTCGCGAACGCATGATCTTGTGGGCGTCTTCGAGGGTCACCCCTTGACGCTTACGGCGCTCGAAGAGCATACGCGCATAGCGATCGAAGTATTCGGATCCTTCGACATGAATGATCGTCAGGTCGTCTGGCGAGAGGTCGAGCGCTTTCAGCTTGTCGGCGATGACCTCGGCACGCGCCAGCAAGATCGGATGGGCGATCGAGCGGTCGACCAAGATCTTCGCGGCCCGAAGGATCTTGTCGTGCTCGCCTTCCGGAAAGACCACACGCTTGGGGCTGCGCTTGGCCTGGTCGATCACGCCGTGCATGATCTCGAGACGACGAGAGATCAAGGTCTCGAGGCGACGACGGTATTCACGGAAGTCGTCGATCGCGACCCGCGCCTTGCCACTCTCCATTGCCGCCTTGGCCACCGCGGGCGCCACACGCAGCAACACCCGGTGATCGAATGGCGTCGGAATGAGGTACTCGGGACCGAAGCGGAGACTGTCGACACCGTAAGCCTTGAGCACAGCATCCGGCACGTCCTCGCGTGCGAGATCGGCCAGTGCCTGGACCGCGGCCAGCTTCATCTCTTCGCTGATATCCGTGGCGCGAACGTCGAGCGCACCACGGAAAATGAAGGGAAAACCCAGAACATTGTTTACCTGATTCGGGTTGTCGCTGCGTCCGGTCGCCATGATCACGTCGTCGCGCGCCCGCTTGGCATCCTCGTACGGGATTTCGGGATCCGGATTGGCCAAGGCGAACACGATCGGCCGATCCGCCATCGAGAGCACCATCTCCGGGCTGACCAACCCAGCGACCGAGAGGCCGACGAAGACATCGGCTCCTTTCATGGCGTCCGCGAGCGTGCGCGCGTCCGTTTTCGCCGCATAGCGCGCCTTGATCTCGTCCATGCGCTCGGTGCGCCCTTCGAAGATCACACCCTTGCTGTCGCACATGACGACGTTCTCGAGACGAACGCCGAGCTGAAGGTAGAGCTCCACACAGGCGACCGCAGCCGCGCCTGCGCCGCTCATCACCACCCGCACATCCGCCAGTTCTTTACCGGCCAAGCGGGCCGCATTGAGAAGCGCCGCACCCGAGATGATCGCGGTGCCGTGCTGGTCATCGTGGAACACGGGAATGTTGAGCGTCTCGCGCAACCGCCGCTCGATCTCGAAACACTCCGGTGCCTTGATGTCTTCGAGGTTGATCCCGCCGAACGTCGGTTCGAGCGCTTGAACGGTCCGGATGAAATGCTCTGGATCCGTGGTGTTCAGCTCCAGATCGAAGACATCGATATCGGCGAAGCGCTTGAACAGCACGGCCTTGCCTTCCATCACAGGCTTGCTCGCCAGCGGGCCGATGTTGCCGAGCCCAAGCACAGCCGTCCCGTTCGTGATGACGGCCACCAGATTCCCTCGTGCGGTGTATTCGTAGGCCAGCATGGGATCGTCGGCGATCTCCAAGCAGGGCCGGGCGACCCCCGGCGTATAGGCAAGGGAGAGGTCGCGTTGCGTGGCGGTGGGCTTGGTCGGCACCACCTGCAGCTTGCCCTTGCGTCCTCGGGCGTGGTACTCCAGAGCTTCCTGGTCCGTGACTCGTGGCATGGGCCGTAGTGTACATCGGCGCCGAGCCAAACCCGCCGGACCGGAATCGGCAAGCCGCACCGGGAGACATCGTGATCCTTGCTGCCATGAATGGTCGTCTTCGCGCGGTCACCCAAAGCGACCATGCGCATCTTGCGGCCGCGATTCTGAATCTGTGGCGAACCGACGGCTTGCCCGTAGTCGACGCGCGGGACGCGCTGCTCTACGCCACCCGTGAGCATGACAACGGCTGGCGTGAGTACGACGCCGCACCGCGCGTCGGGCAGGACGGCAGGCCGCGCGACTTCCGCGCGATCCCAGGCCAGGATCGCCGCGATCTCTGGACACGGGGCGTGCTGCGGCATCGGGCTGCCCATCCTCATGCCACACTGCTGATCACCGAGCACGCCCGCTCCCTGCACACCGAGCATCGGCACGATGCCGATTGGCAGCCACTCCTGGCTTCTTGGGACCAGCTTCGCCGTGAGCTGATGGACGAATGCGGCATGTCGGCGGCGTCCTTGGACACGAGCTATCACTGGCTCCAACTGGCGGATTCGATTTCCCTGGCCCTGGCGGAGCGCTGGCGCGCGCCCAGAACGGTTCGCGGCGTTACGTTGCATCCCCTTCTCGCCCCGGAGGCATCGGAACCCGCGGTCGCTTCTTCTGCGGCGATAGCCCCTGTGATCACGAAGCCGGATGCCCTGGCGCTCGATCCGTTTCCCTTGGCCGGAGCGACGACTTTCACCCTCGCCTGTCGTTTCATCGAGGACCGCCGTTACACCGACGACCGGGATCTGGCACGCGCGATGGCCGTCGCGCGATGGCAAGAGGTCGATGTGAGGCTGGTTCCCACCCCTCACCACTAGGGCCTCACCAGCGTGCGCCACGCGCCGGGTCGCACCTGAAGGGCCCCCTGGTGTACATTGGAAGGCGGCATGGCCAGAACAACCATCGATCGACGCGCCGTCAAGTGTCCCGTGCACGGCTTGCACTATGACCCCAATCTCACCGGGGGTTGCGTGCGATGCCGACGGGAGGGTCTGGTGCCCCACACCAAGCCCAAGTTCATTCCCTTGCTGCTGTCTCTGCTGGCACTCACCCTCGTGACCGCAGGTCTGGTCTCGGCGATCCTCGAAGATCGCCGCACCGCCCGGCCGGTCACCGAGACAGCGGTTCGCAACGATGCAGCACCCGATCCGCGCATCGAGCCGGACGACCACCGCACCACGATCGAGCGTATTGACGGAGCGCTCTTCCCGCCCAAAGTGATCGACCTGTCTGTTCTCGGCGATCGCGCCGCCACGGCGAGCAAGCAGCTTTCCGAAGATCTGCGCAGGAGTGGCCGCGACCATGTCGCGAACGAGCTGGCATCCTTCGCGGCCGATCTCGGCAGCGCCGATCTCGATGCGGCTGGACTCACCGCCGCACGCGAGCGTTGGATCTTCCTCCGCCAAGGCCGGTTCCTTCCCGCACCGTGGATGCACGATTCCACACAAGCCAATGCGGATGCGGTCGACTCGGCGCTCGTCGGCGCTTACCTCGACTATGCCAACGAGATCGACGGCCTGCTCGGTAGCTTGTCGCCGGACACCTTGTCCGAGCCGCAGTGGAACGAGCTGCTGAGTGACCTCGAAGCGCGCATGCCGCAGGCACCGGCCTACGGCGCCGATAGCGCCTTGCTGCTCGGCTACCGCGCGCTGCAGCAATCGGTTGCCGCAGCGCGCTCGGCGCTGAGCACGCCCGAACAGGGCGCGGACCAGCTCGACCAGGCGAATCAGCATCTGGCGAGCGGCCGCAGCCACCTCACGGACCTGCTGGGCTGACCACCATCCCCGGACGGGGCAAAAAAAGAGGCGGCCCCGATCAAAGGACCGCCACGAGAAGGATCTCTTGTTGGCGCGAGCGCTCAGCCTGCGCCGGGCACCCGGATCAACGTGGGCGCAGCGTCTCTTCCATCGACACGGACTCGCCGGCACCGATCGTGATCACACGCTCGATCGTGCGGTAGCCCGGGCGAACGATTTCGACCGTGTGCTCCCCAGCCTCGATGGGCAGGCCGGAGCGCACGTGCGCAAGCTCGTTGGCGACGCCGAAGAAGTGGCCGTCGATATAGATGACCGCGTCGTCGGGTGAGACGGAAACGGTCAGCCGGCCGCGGTCACCCACTTCGACTTCGGTCTCGCGAACGGCTTCATCCGCGACCGGCGGCGGCTCGATCTCCTCGGGCCGCGTCGACTCGCCTTCCTGCAGCCTTTCGCGCAGATTGACCGAGAGGTCGGGCTGGACGGAAACCTCGCGGGTGACCGTCTCATAGCCGTCCTTGTAAAGCGTGATCGTGTGGACACCTTCCTCGAGCCACAGGTAGCTCG
>CALFAM010000185.1 GCA_937948815.1 uncultured bacterium | reverse complement strand
GTCGATGATGCCGTGACATCCGCTGGCGAGGGCCCCGATGTTCGAAGAGATGGAGAAGGGAGGGGATTCGAAAACACGGCCATCCTGGTGGCCGAAGATGGATCGGTGGCGCGCTATGCCAAGCAGCGCCTGGTGCCCTTTGGCGAATATGTCCCGCTGGGTGAGCTCGTACCCTTTGTCGGCACGTTGGCGCGCATCAGCGAGCCGTTCAGTCCGGGCCGCCGCCCAGGGATCGTGCGTTGGGGCGAGCGAACCCTCGGGTTGACGATCTGTTTCGAGGTCACCTATCCCGAGCTCTCTACGACGGAAGCCCGCGGTGGTGCCGACTGGCTGCTGACCATCACCAACGATGCCTGGTATGGACCGACCGACGCACCGGAGCAGCATTTCGTCGCCGCCCGCTTTCGCGCGGCCGAGAATCGGCTGCCGATGCTGCGCGCCGCGTTGACCGGCGTGTCTGGCGTCATCGATGGCGCTGGACAGGTCGTGGATCGGCTCGAGGTCGGCGAGACGGGGACGTTGGTCGCGCGGGTCGGAGCCGGGACAGCCCTGCCGCCAGCGGGCATCACGCCTTATGCGCGCATGCCTTGGTTGCCGGTGGCCGCATGCCTCGTTCTGATGCTGGCCTTTGGTATCATCCCGCCCCGCAACGGCGTGCCGACACGGTCGGCAAATGGCGCCCTACCCTCCGAGGAGATGCATTGATGGTTCCGACCGAGCTTCGCGACCGACTGGATCGACTGGCCGATCAAATCGACAAGATCCGGGGGTATCTTTGACCGCGTCAGCCTAGAAGAGGAGCTGGCGGAGATCGATACGGAGATGCAGGCGCCGGGCTTCTGGGACGAGCCTGCGAAGAGCGCTCCGCTCTTGCAAAAGCGCCGCAGCCTCGAACGGCGGGTTCAGTACATCGACAGCCTCGACCGTGAGAAGGATGACCTCGAAGGCTGGCGCGAGTTGCTCGAGGAAGGCGGCGAGGACGACGCTGCTGTCTTTGCCACGCGGCTCGAAGGCGAGCTCGAGAAGCTCGAGTTGGAGCTCAAGCTTTCGGGCCCCGACGACGGCCGCGACGTGCTGGTGGCGATCAACGCCGGCGCCGGCGGCACCGAGGCGCAGGACTGGGCGCAAATGCTCGAGCGGATGTACTTGCGCTACGGCGAGCGTCAAGGCTTCACCGTCGAAATGCTCGACCGTCAGGAAGGGGAAGAGGCCGGCATCAAGAGCGCGACGTACCTGATGCGAGGCGAGAACGCCTACGGTTATCTCAAGAGTGAGTCCGGTGTTCACCGGTTGGTGCGCATCAGCCCCTACGATGCCAACAGCCGCCGGCACACCTCGTTCGCGTCGGTGTTCGTTTATCCCGAGATCGACGACTCGGTCGAGATCGAGATCCTCGACAAGGATCTCCGCGTCGATACGTACCGATCCAGCGGCGCCGGTGGCCAGCACGTCAACCGTACGGACTCCGCTGTACGGCTGACCCATCTGCCGACCGGCGTCGTGGTCACGTGCCAGAACGAGCGGAGTCAGATCAAGAACCGTGCGACGGCCATGAAGGTGCTCCGTTCGCGACTCTACGATCTGGAGATGAAGAAGCGCGAAGCGGAGAAGGCGGCGGTCGAGGACCAGAAGAAGGACATTGGTTTCGGCAGCCAGATTCGCTCCTACGTCCTGCATCCGTATCGCATGGTCAAAGACCACCGCACGAAGACCGAAGTCGGTGACACCGACAAGGTGCTGGACGGCATGCTGGCGCCGTTCATCGAAGCCTTCCTGCGAGCATCCCTCGACAACGAGACGGCTCCCTCGTGAGCCAAGCCGACGTGCCCATGGAGCGCCCAGCCGCGTTCGAGGAGCACGGACGCGATCAGGCGGTCGCCAACGAAGCGGCTCGGCCGCGCATCGACCTCGTGTCGCCCCTGCCGCCTGTACGCTCCGGCATCGCCGACTACACCGCCGACCTGCTGCCCGAGCTGGTCAAGCGTGCCGACGTTCGCCTCATCGACCTCGGCGAGGAAGAAGTTTCCACGTCGGTCGCCGCAGGGCTGCCGGTGGTCAAGCCTGACCAACTGGCAGAGGACGGCCGACTGCCGCTCTACCAGATGGGCAACAACCACTATCATGAGCTTGTCTATCAGTTGGCCATGGAGACACCCGGTGTCTTGGTGCTCCACGATCTCGTGCTGCACCACTTCTTGATCGGTCGAACCGCGGCTCGCGGGCTCGAAGAGGCCTACCGACACGTCCTGGCAGCCGAGCACGGCTGGATCGGCGATGCGGCGGCACGCCTGGTGCGGTGGCCGGGCGGAGAGAGCGACGCCGCCAAGTTTGCTCTCGCGGCCAACCGTCGGCTGTTGCGCCGGCAACGCGGTGTGCTGACCCACAGTGTGTGGTCGCGCGACATGCTTCGCGAATCTCTGCCGGATCTGGCGGTGGAGGCGATCAGCATGGGGGTGCCCGTGCCGCCAGCGATCGACGAAGCCTCGGGCCGAGCCTTCCGGGCACGGCACGGCATCCCCAGCGACGCCCCGCTGCTCGGCAGCTTTGGTTTCCAGACGCCCATCAAGCGGACCGACGTGATCCTCGAGGCGCTCGCCGAGCCCGAGCTGGCTGATGCCTGGTTGGTCATCGGCGGCGAGATGGTGCCTGGGGCGCCCTTGATCGAGACAGCCGAGGCGCTCGGCGTGAGCGATCGGGTTCGTTTTCTCGGCTACCTTCCGTTCGACGAGCTGGAGGCCGCGATCGCCGCGGTCGACCTGTGCCTCAACTTGCGCTATCCGACTGCCGGGGAGACCTCTGCGTCCCTGTTGCGAACCTTGGCACTCGGCCGACCGGCCGTCGTGTCTGACTATGCCCAGTCCTCGGACTTGTCGGACGACATTGTGATCAAGATTCCGGTGGGCGAAGGAGAGTCCGCTGCGCTGCGTACGAACCTGGCAGATCTCCTTCGAGACCGGGATCGTTTGAATGCGATGGGGCAGGCGGCGCGTCAGCACATGTGCGAACGTCATCAACCGGCTGATGCCGCCGCCGCCGTGGTGGCCGCTTGCCGACGGTGGCGAGGGGCCGAGCCGCTCGGTGATCAGCCTCCGTCTGTGCCCCAAGCCACCAGCCTGACCCTCGTACCCCTCACCTGCGGACTGACCATTCGGCTCTTTCCGGACGGCGGTCCGCCCAACGGGATCGTGTTGCCGCTGGGCGGTGAGCCGGTAGCGGGCCTATGGCGACCGGGCAGCCGATGCCGCTTCGTCGTTGATCTGGTCAACGAGAGCGAAGGCGTCTGGTTGGCCGGGGAGCGTGGGCCGGGTGGCGTCGCGCTCGAGGTGCGCATGGTTGCCGGCGAAAGAGATCACATGTCGCGTTCCTCGTGGCCGGGCCTGCCGGTCGACCTCGCGCCCGGCGATCGACATCGGTTTCAATTCACCCTCCGCCGGCCATTGGGCGAGACCCACATCCGCATCGAGCCCCACGCCCTCGGGCGCGAAGGCTTCTCCTGCCTGGGTGGCGTCCGATGGGATCGAACTTTCGTATGAGACGCCCAGCCAAGGCCGATGAGCTGTGGCGTCCGCACCCTCGGGCGCGTCTGGCGACGATCGCTTCCTGGGCCTTGCTGATCGGTCTACTGGTGGCCTTGTTGGCCGCTGGGGTCGTCCACGAGCGGGCGGATTGGCGCGGCACGGCCACAGGTGAGGCAACGATCCTGATGCAGGCTGAGAGCCTGCTGTTGGATCGTGATCTGACCTACACG
>CALFAM010000184.1 GCA_937948815.1 uncultured bacterium | reverse complement strand
CGGTAGACTGTTCTCCGTGCTCACGACGAAAGCGAACCACCTCCGATCGAGCACGCCGAGCCCTTCGAGAAAGACGAGGAGATGCGCATGCGACGACCCCGACCGAAGCTGATGCTCCCGAGCCTGGCCGTGGCGCTTTCGGCGTCCTTGCTGGCGGCCAGCGCCACGGCCCAATCTCCGGCCGAGCCACCCACGGCCTCCGCAGCCGAGACACCCACGTTCGAAGACCGTGTCGACGTCACAGAAGTCCTGCTCGACATCGTGGCGGTCGACAAAAAGGGACGGGTGGTTGAAGGTCTCGGGATCGATGACTTCGCCGTGGTCGAGGACGGCAAGCCGGTCACCCTGACCGATGTCAGCTTTTACTCGACCCGCTACGGCCGCCCCGTCAACGACGAAGCGGGCGCCGAAGCCACTGCCGGTGAGCATGACGGCAGCGAGCTGCCCGCCAGCCGCTACTTCGTACTGTTCTTCGAGGAGCAGCGCGGCAATGCCAACATCGGAAACCGCCTCCTCCAACAGCAACTCGATGCCGGCCGCAAGAGCCGCGACTGGATCGAGACCGAGATGGGGCCGTCAGACTGGGTCGCGGTGCTGTCCTACGACAACAAGCTCGAGATTCATCAGGATTTCACTCAGGATCGTCTCGCCCTGCTCGACGCCATCCAGGCAGCGAGCGTAAAAGGCAAAGATCCGGGGATCCGGACTCCCAGCGAACGCCGCCGGGCGATTGCCGACGGACCGTCGATCTTTCGCAACCTGCCGAGCGGCCCACAGCTGGCTCGCGACACCAAGCATATGTACGACGCCTTGCGTGTGACCGCGGAAGCTTCGGGCTACCTGGTCGGACGCAAGAACCTGCTGCTGTTCACGATCGGTTTCGGCCGCTTGGACAGTGGTCCCTTCGCCCAGCCCGATCCGCGCTACTACCCCGACCTCGAGAAGGCACTCAATGCCAACAACGTGGCGATCTACCCAATCGATCTCTCGCGCCCCGGGGTCGAGCACTTGCAGGAGAGCTTTCTGAACCAGCTCGCCTTCGATTCAGGAGGCTTCTACTTCCGGAACTTCGTGAGCTTCGCAACGCCTCTGGCAAGCATCGCCCAGGAGAACACCGGCTACTATCTGCTCAGCTATCGGACCACACGGGCCCAAGACGACAAAGACCGCTATCGACGCATCAAGGTGACCACCAGTCAGCGCAAAGTCAAGCTGCGCGCACCGCGCGGAGTGCAGGTCGGATCATGAGGCCCGCAACGATGGCGTACGCAACCAAGGCGATCGTCTGCACCTCCCTCTTCCTGCTGCTTACAAGCGCATGCAGCGCACCGCAGCCCAGCACGGAACACACCAGCGCGGAGGCGGAGCAGGCGCCGAGCGTGCCGGCCGCATCGGAGCAGCCGGCTCTCGACTTGAGCCGCTTCACGATCGTCGATCTGACCTACCCCTACGACGACAACACGCTCTTCTGGCCCACCGCGACCCGCACCTTTGAGCTCGAAGAGCTGTCGTACGGCGTCAGTGACGGCGGCTTCTTCTACGCCGCGAATGCGTTCTGCACCCCGGAGCACGGCGGCACCCACATGGACGCACCGATTCACTTCGCTGCCGACCGCCACACGGTCGATCAGGTCGAGCTCGAGCGCCTGATCGCGCCCGCCGTGGTGATCGATGTCGCCGACGCTGCAGCCTCCGATCCGGACTACCGGCTCACGCTCTCGGACGTGAAGGCCTTCGAAGCACAGCATGGCGCCATTCCGTCCGGTGCCACCGTATTGGTCCACACCGGATGGGGTCAGTTCTGGGGCGATGCCAAGGCCTACCTCGGAGACGACACGCCTGGCGACGCTTCGAATCTGCACTTCCCATCGTTCGGCGCCGAGGCGGTCGCCTACCTGATCGAGACACGATCGGTCGGCATGATCGGCATCGACACCGCTTCGATCGACTACGGACCGTCAACCGACTTCCCGGTGCACCAGCTTGCAGGCGAGGCCAACATTCCCGGACTCGAGAACGTCGCCGAGCTTCAGCGAGTGCCGCCGACCGGTGCGTGGGTGATCGCGCTGCCCATGAAGATCGGCGGCGGGTCGGGCGGCCCCGTGCGCATCGTGGCCCTGGTTCCCTGAGCGTAGGCGCGCTCCAGGCCCAATCCCCGCTCCTGCCCAACCACCAAAGGACTCTCACCATGGCAGCCCATCCGCGCGCTTCTCGACTCCGGTGTCCGTTCGGCGGCCCTTTCGCATGGGTGGCGACCGTACTCTTGCTTGCCAGCTGCACTTCGGTACGCGCCGGCAATGGGCAGCCGCCGGAGGCCGAAGCGCAAGCACAGGATCAAGGGGTCGGTACCCAGGATCCGGCCCCGACCGAACGGCCGCCTTCATCGACGACCCCGGACGAGCCGCCAACCGCGCGAGTCGGCCCGTCACAGGGGACGCTCATGCTGGTCGGCGGCATCGAGCGCGGCACGCCGCTGGTCGAGTACTTTCTCGAGCTCGCCGGTGGCAATGATGTTCCGATCGTGGTGATTCCCACGGCCATGGGCGCCGACCACTACGATGAGTCTTCATTCGGCCCGAATCAGGTCATCGGCGCGGGCGGTACCCAGGTCACCGTGCTGCACGCCGACGACCGCACAGTCGCCGACTCCGAAGCCTTTGTCGCGCCGATTCGGGCGGCACGCGGCGTATGGATCTCCGGCGGGCGGCAGTGGCGTCTGGCCGATCGCTACCTCGGCACCGCCACGCAGGACGCCCTCGAGGACCTGCTGGCACGTGGCGGCATCATCGGCGGATCGTCCGCGGGCGCCACGATCATGGGCTCGTACCTGGCGCGCGGCGACACCAAGTCCAACGAAATCATGATGGGCGACCATGAGGAGGGATTCGGCTTCCTCCGCGATGTCACCATCGATCAGCACTTGCTGACCCGCAACCGCCATTTCGACCTCCTTGAAATCGTGCGTGCACGGCCCGAGTTGCTCGGGCTCGGAATCGATGCCGACACCGCGATCGTCGTGCAGCGGGACCGCTTCCAGGTCGTTGGGCGCGGCTACGTGGCCATTTACGACCACGAAAGCTCCATCGATTCCGGGGGTTCCTTCTACTTTCTGGCGGGCGGTGATGAGTACGATCTCGTCGCCCGAAAACCGGTGATCGTACCCGCGAACGCACTCTCGCTCGGACGCGTCGTCGAGCGCAGCTGGTCCGCGCCCGAGCCCTAGACACTCTGTTCATGGCCACACCGCCCCGAACGCAACCGCTTCTCGAGGCGCTCGAGACCCACTTCCCGCCCGCGCGCTTGCTGCGCGCGCCAGCACAGCTCGTACCCTATGAGTCGGACGGCCTGACCGCTTTTCGCGCCCGACCGCAGGCGGTCGTGCTGCCCGAAACGCGCGAGGAAGTGATCGAGATCGTCCGCCTCTGCCATCGATTCGCCGTGCCGTTCGTCGCTCGCGGCAGCGGTACCAGTCTGTCGGGTGGCTCGATGCCGATCGAAGAAGGCATCGTCATCGGCCTGAACCGGCTCGACCGGATCCTGTCGATCGACCCGATCGATCGCGTTGCCGTGGTCGAGCCTGGGGTCATCAATCTCGACGTCTCGGAGGCGGCAGCGGTCCACGGTCTGACCTATGCTCCCGATCCTTCCAGCCAGCAGGTGTGCACGATCGGCGGCAACGTGGCATTCAACTCGGGCGGCGCCCACTGCCTGAAGTACGGCATGACCGCGAACCATGTGCTCGGCCTCGAAGCCGTGCTCGCCGACGGCGAGGTCGTTCGGCTCGGTGGCAACAGCCTGGAAGCCGCTGGGCCGGACCTGGTCGGCTTCTTCTGCGGGCACGACGGACTGTTCGGCATCGTGCTCGAGATCACCCTACGGCTGATCCCGACTCCCGAGCACCAGCAGACCGTGCTCGCCGCCTATCGCTCCCTCGAGGCTGCCGGCCACGCCGTGGCGACCGTGGTGGGCTCCGGGCTCCTACCCGCCGCGCTCGAGATCATGGATCGCCACATCCTGCGCGCCGCGGAAGCCGCGGTCGGGGTGCGCTACCCGCCTGAGGCGGCGGCAGTCCTGATCGTCGAGCTGGACGGTGAGCACGATGCCGTCGAGGCGGATTTCGCGCGACTCGAATCGCTCATGCAAAAGACTGGTGCGTCCTCCTTGCGCGTTGCCCGCGACGCCGACGAGCGCGCGCAATTCTGGAAGGGGCGCAAGTCCGCCTTCTCAGCAGTCGGCCGACTGTCGCCGCAGTACCTGGTGCAGGATGGAGTGGTGCCCCGCACCCGACTGGCGGAAACCCTGGTCGCCATCGAAGCGCTGTCCGAGCACTACGACATCCCGGTCGCCAATGTCTTCCACGCTGGGGACGGCAACCTCCACCCACTGATTCTATTCGGCGACGACGACCGACTCGCCGAAGCCGAGGCGCTGGCGGCCGAGATTCTCGCCCTCTGCGTCCGCCTCGGGGGCTCGATCACCGGCGAGCACGGCGTTGGCATGGAGAAACGCGCCCATCTGCCCGACATGTTCGGCCCCGAAGACCTGGCGATGATGGCCGCCCTTCGGCGGGCGTTGGATCCGTTGGAGATTGCCAACCGCGGCAAGATGTTTCCCGGTGGTGAGGCTCCGGCACTGTCCAGCCGGGGTCCGCATCCGCTCGAGATCGCCGGCATTGCCTCTCGGGAGTGAGGCAACGCGCCGAACCTTGACCATGACGTCTACCCGCCACGAGCCTGCGACCCTCGACGAGATGGCCGCAACGATTCGCACGCATCGCGCAGCAGGCGTTCGCTTGATCGGCGCCGGCACCAAGCCGGCGCTGGTCGGACACGCGCCAGACCCATCGCTCCAAACCGCTCGCATCGGCGAGATCTTGCTCTCGAGCCGGCGCCTCACGGGCATCGTCGAGTACGAGGCCGCCGAGTTCACCATCACGGCACGCGCGGGCACACCGATCCGTGCGCTCGATGACGCGCTCGCCGAGAACGGTCAATCCCTACCCTTCGATCCGCCCTTTGCCGGCGCCACCCTCGGCGGTGCGATCGCTGCGGGGTTGGCCGGACCGGGTCGCGTTCGCTTTGGCGGCGTGCGTGACTTCGTCCTCGCCACCACCTGGGTCGACGGACACGGCCGCGTGTTGCGGAGCGGCGCCAAGGTGGTCAAGAACGCAGCTGGCTTCGACCTCCCAAAACTGCTCGTCGGCAGCCTCGGAAGGCTCGGCGCCCTGGCCGAAGTCACCCTCAAGGTGCTTCCGCGCCCGCGCGTCCAGCAGAGCGCTCGCTTCTGCTTTGGGAACTTCACCTCGGCCTACGAGGGGCTGGTGCGCCTCCTGCAGTCGCCCCTCGAGCTCGACGGTCTCGAGATGGTCGAAGACGCCACCCTGCTGGTCCGCCTGGGCAGCCCGTCCCACGCGAGCAGCGCGCCGCGGCTAGCACGGCTCGGGCGGGTCCTGGGCATCCCACCCGATTCGATCGCGGCGGACGACGAAGGCGCGACCTGGCGAGCGATGGCCGCCTGCCGGGATCTCCAGCCAGAAGGGTGCGAGACTGGTGCGCTGATCAAAGTCGCCCTTTCACCCCGACGCATCCCGGAGTTGGAGGCGATCCTTCGGTCGGCGAGCTGGGCACGGCGCTACAGCGCGGGCGGTGCCGTCGCGTGGATCGCTGTGCCAGCAGCCCACTACGACCGAGCCCGCGACGACGCTTCGCTCGAAGCGCTGGACCGTCACCTCGCCAGCCTCGCCCTACCGGCGCTCGTGGTGCGCGGGGCACACCTTGGCGAGGCGCGAAGGCGCGACCCACGTCTCGGCCACCGCCCTGGCGACAACCTGCTCGCCCGGATCAAGCGGGTGCTCGACCCGGACGGTGTGCTTCCGCCCCTCGACTGCTCGCCGACGGCCTGAGGGCTGCCGGCTCCCACGATCGCTCTCCGACTCAGTGAAAATCGGTGGCCGTGCGGAAGTGATTGAAGCGGGTGTCGCGGGGCCCACCGGTGTACTCCACCCGACGCTTCTTCTTGCGCCCCGACTCCGAAACCGAGTAGACACAATCATCGGAGGCCCGCAGCGCGAAGGTGCCGTCCGTGGTCCAGCCAAAGGTCTTGCGCCGACGATGCCGGCCATCGACCGTGCCGTTCTCACAGCTCACCACCAGCGACACCGACCACCGCTCGCGGCTTCCCGAGCTCACCCGAAGAAACTCCAGGGGACGGAGCTGGTCTTTGCGCGAGTTGATGTCCAGACCGCCAAACGTGTCGGCGAACCGACGGAACAGATCGTTCGAGACACTGGAAAAACACAGGTCGGCAACGGTCAAGCCGGGCGGAAGCGTGCTCTTCGTCGCCGGCCCTGACACCAGGCTGCGCGCCGCATCGGCGAGCTCCGGCGCAAAGCGCGCGACGCGCTCGGCCAGGAGCGCATGGGTGAGGCTGGCGAAGACCGTTGCGTCCGCCGGAGCTGCCAGGCCGCGCTCCGCAATCAGCGTCTCCAGGCGATCCGAAGCCGCCAACGCTCGGCGGGCTTCGAACGCGTCGAGCGCCGGTGCAGCGGAGAGCTCATCGAGAAGGTCTCCCAGCCGCATCTTCTCCGCTGCGACCAACGGCTGCGGTAGGGGCGAACGGTCGGGCGCCAGAATCAAGTAGCGTTCGAATAGCGACAGCGCGCCGACTTCGTTGGGGAATGCCGGTCCCGTCTCGAGGAGGGCTCCAACCTCGGTGTAGAAGACCTCGCCGGTCGCCGGCTCGGCGCGAAACTCAATGCGGTTGCCGTTGTCGAGCACGAATTGCCCGACGGCGACCAGTTGCTCGCTCGAGCCCGCTTCCTCGCCGTGTGGCAGGCCGCTGGCCCCAAGGCCACCCGCGACCAGCAACGGCACTGCCAACAGCGGTAGCGCCAGACGGGTTCGCCATCCGGCAGGGCGCATCATCACAGCTTGTTTCATCTGCTCTCTCCTCGGAAGTTGTGTCCGATCCCAGTGGCGCCAGCGGAGGCGTCAATTCTTCTAGGGATCGCCTCTCTACGCGCAAGGTCGACCTCAAACGGCCAATGGCTTCCGCGCCACACAGCAGCAAGGCAGCCGGCGCCGCTGAGACTTCGGGCGCGCGCTATGCTCGGCGCGTGCAGCACTGCATTCCCGCCGACACGATCGGCCCGCGTGGACCTGCCATGGCCGATGCCGTGCGCGCCTGCGTGCACTGCGGCTTCTGCCTTCCCACCTGCCCCACCTACGTCACCCTGGGCGAGGAGATGGATTCGCCGCGCGGTCGCATTCTGTTGATGAAAGAGGTTCTCGAAGGCACCTTGGAGGCGGAGCAAGCCGCGCCCTACATCGACCGCTGCCTTGGTTGCCAGGCCTGCGTGACCTCGTGCCCGTCGGGCGTGGGCTATGGCGACCTACTCTCTGGCTACCGCGCCTACACCGAGCCGTCGCGTCGGCGCGGACCGATGGGCGCAGTTCGGCGGATGATGCTCGCGGCCCTCGCACGCCCAGCCATTCTCGCCCCGATGCTCAGGCTTTCTGGCCTTGTACGGCGACTCGGTCTCGACCGGCTGGCCGACCGATTCGGTCTGCACCCCTCACTGAGCGCTGCCATGGCGCTGGCTCCCGCCTCATTGCCCAAGCGCGAGCCGGTCGCCGAGCGCCACGCCCCTGAGGGCAAGCAGCGCGGAACCGTGGCACTCCTCCGGGGCTGCGCGCAGGATGTCCTGGCACCCGCCATTACCCAAGCCGCGATCCGGGTGCTGGTCAAGAACGGTATCGAGGTGCTCGTACCCGACGCTCAAGGGTGCTGCGGCGCACTGGCGCTGCACAGTGGCTCGGAAGCCGAGGCCAAGCGGCTGGCACGTCGCAACCTCTCCGCATTCGATCTCGACGTCGATGCCGTGCTCACCACGGCTGCCGGCTGCGGCTCGGGA
>CALFAM010000183.1 GCA_937948815.1 uncultured bacterium | reverse complement strand
ATCGCGGACTGCATGGCGGACCTCGAGTCGGTCACGTGCCCGGAAACGAACGTCGCCGTCGGTGCCCACAGCGTCACGGTGTCGATCGAAGACGCGTCCGGCAACGTGGGCTCTGCGTCCGTCGATTGGACCGTGCTGGCCGACGCGATCGCGCCGACCGTCACGATCCTGCAGCCCGGTGAGGACGCCCGCCTGTTCAACCAATCCGAGCCGCGCCTTCTCGCCACCTATGCGGATGCCGAGTCTGGGATCGACGTCGATGCGATCGTCGTCCGCGTTGGTGGCCAGGACGTTACCGCGAGCTGCGACATCACCTTCGACCGTGCCGACTGCCGACCCACGCTCGGCTTCGCCAGTCACACCGTGGAGTTCTCGGTCTCGGACCAGGCTGGTAACCAGGCATCGCCGAGCCGTAACTTCTCGCTGATCGAAGATACGGCAGGCCCACTACCGGCGTGGATCGCACCCGCTCCCGGGAGTGTTCTTCAAGCCCCACCTACCCTCGAGCTCTCGTTCCAGGACGCCGAAACCTCGATCGATGTCGGCAGCCTGCAGATTCAGCTCGATGCGACGGACATCACAGCAGGCTGCACCATCGACACCGGTAGCGCGATCTGTCCGGCGGCGCCGCTCCTGAACGAGGGCACGCACCACCTGAATGCCCGCATTGCGGACGAGGCGGGCAACACGAGCACGGCGGATCTCTTCTTCGAGATCGCGAACAGCGACCGCACCCGGCCGAGTCTCGACATCGTCTCGCCGAAGCCAGGAGCGGCCGTCTCGGGTGACGCCAGCCCGACGATCGAGATCGCCTACAGTGACGAGGGCGAGGGCGTCGATCTGGCCAGCCTGGTCGTTCAGGTCGACGATCTCGAGCTCTCCTCGGCCTGCCAGGTCGGCGCGACCGTGGCAACCTGCCCGACCCCGCCCCTGATGCCCGGCAGCCACCAGGTCCTCGCGCAGGTATTCGATCTGGCCGGAAACTTCACGTCCCGCACCGCGACATTCACCTTGCAGCCTCAGCTCGCGGTCTCGATCACCGCGCCGGCTCCCGGCCTCGTCACCAGCGAGGAGACGATCGATCTCGCCGGCAATGTGGATCTCACCGCAACCACCGTCGAGCTCGAGGGTTTGCCCGCGACACTCGGGGGCGGCACCTTCGCACTGTCGGCAGTGCCCCTGGCCGAGGGAAGCAATACCTTGACCGTGGTCGCTCGAGATGGCGAAGGCGCAGTCGGTACTGCCACGGTGACCGTGGTCCGCGACACCGAGGCACCGCGGGTGGCCATCGTCTCGCCCACCGACGGCTTGGTGACCAGCTCGCCACAGATCGCGATCACGGGCGAAGTGCGTGACCTCGTTTCGTCGAACGTCGAGGCCCGCGCCCCCGCGGTCATGGTGAACGGCATCCCGGCGGTCATCGAGCAGCGTGCTTTCATGGTCGGCGATTTTTTGCTGCAGCCCGGCGAGAACCGCATTCAGGCAACCGCCATGGACGCGGCTGGTAACGAGGGCAGCTTCGAGATCCGCGTCGACTTCGTTCCCGACGCCGCCGTCAAGCTCGAAGAGATGCTCGGCAATGGCCAGCTAGGAACCGTCGGCCAGCCCGTGGAGCAACCCCTGATCGTTCGGATCACCGACGCACTCGGGCGCCCCTTGGCAGATCGGGACGTGTCCTTTCGGGTGTCTCGCGGCGACGGTCGGGTGAGCGACCCGCCGCGCGAGGGCCGCGTCATCACCACAGTCACGGACGAGCTCGGCTTCGCCCAAGCCCGCTTCACCCTGGGCAGCCGGTCGGGCGCGGGCAATCACGAGGTGACGGCCAGCTCGGCGGGTGTGCCCGGATCGGTGGTCTTCTGCCTCCAGGCCCAGCCAGGTTTGGCGCAACGCATCAAGCGCGTGCGGGGAGACAACCAGCTCGGTGCCGAAGCCGGTCTGGCCGGCGCGCAGCTCCCCAAACCCCTGCTCGCGCAGGTCTTCGATGCGAGGGGCAATCCGGTCGCGGGTGTCGAGGTGACGTTTCAGGTCATCGCTGGCGGCGGACATTTCGCCAGCGGACTGGAGGCTCACGTCGCCCTCACGGACGCTGATGGGCAAGCCAGCGCCACCTTCGTGCTCGGTGATGCTCCGGGTACCAACAACCAGATCGTCGAAGCGTTCTTCCCGGGACTCTCGGAGCCTCCGGCACGGTTCGAGCTGAGCACCCTCGCCTCGGCGCCGGAAACCGCGACGTCGCTGTCCGGGATCGTCCTCGACAACAACGATCAGCCCGTCCCCGGGGTCACACTGTCCCTGCGCGGCACGACGCGGACCACCATGGCCGCGGCCGATGGCACCTTCCTTTTTCCGAGCGTGGATGTCGGCACGCACCATCTCGAGGTCGACGGCTCGACCACGACGCGGCCCGGCGACTGGCCCGCCCTCTCGTACGAGCTGATCGCGTTGCCAGGCCAGCCGAACGAGCTCGGCAAACCGCTTCGGTTGCTGCCGATCGATACGGCGGGCGGCGCCATCGTCGGCGGTGACAGCGAGGTCACCATTCCACTCGCCGGTGTGCCCGGCGCCGAGCTGACCATCTTTCCCAACTCGGTGACGTTCCCCGATGGCAGCCGTGAAGGACTTCTCTCCTTCACCCAGGTGCATACCGACAAGGTGCCGATGGAGCCACCGCAAGGCACGGACTTCATGCTCGCCTGGACCGTCCAGCCTACCGGCACCCTTTTCGATCCGCCGGCGCGGATCAGCATTCCCAACAGCGACCTGCTGCCGGGCGCCATCGTCGATATCTTTTCCTTCGACCATGACCTGGGCGAGTTCCTGCCGATCGGCACTGCGAGTGTGAGCGACGACGGCGCCCAGCTCGTCTCCAATCCGGGATTTGGTGTCGTCAAGGCAGGCTGGCACGGCTGCTTGCCGCCTCCCCCGCCGACCGGCGGTGCCTGCAGCCCGTCGAGCTGCACGATCTGCCCGCCCGGTGGTGGTCCACCCGAGCCGAAATGCGGAGACTGCTCGGTATGCGAAGACGGCACCTGCAACCCGGAAAGCGTCGACGACCTATCTTGCGAAGCCAATGGCATCGCGGACGGCGATGGTCCGGTGATCGTCGGTGTCGACAAAGATGTCAACTTCCGCGCGATTGAAGAAGGTGACTGCTCGAATCCCACGTTCGAATGGGATTTCGGCGACGGTAGCGACCCGGAAGAAGGCTCGTCCGCCAGCCATGCCTATGAGGAGCCTGGGGACTACACCGCGGTCGTGGTCGCGCGCTGCGATTGCGAATCCAGTCAGCCAGGCGGAGATCCCGAGCAACGCAATTCGATGTCCGTCTCGATGCTGATTCGGGTGCTCGAAGTCGACCTTCAGATTCAAGACCTACCGGAAGAGGACATGTCTTCGCCGAACGAAGAAGACCCCGGGGCATGGATCGCGCTCAACAACGACGACGACAACGAGAATGGCGAGCCCGATCGCGACGACGACTCTGGTGGTATGGACGAAGATGATCTGGTCGAGCTGAAGCTGATGCTCGCGGAAGGTTTGGAGCGCGGCGAGGTCAAGCTCGAGGCCACCAGTGGCGGCAACCTCATCAAGGCTTGGGAAGAGGCCGAAAAGATGACCGAGATCGATCTCCCCAAGACCTGGGAGGATGTCGCGGAAGCACCCGAGACGGTGTGGATCGAAGGTGTCGAGGACAGCAGCAGCACATCGGATATCGAGCTCACCTTGATTTATACCCCGGTGTCGCTCATGGGCCGGCGCGGTGATCCGATCGAAGACAAGGTCAAGGCGACCGTGGTGTCGATCGATGTCGACGTCGACTCCGACAATGATCAGGGCTTCGGCCTGCCAACCCGCACGGACGACGAAGACAAGTTGGAAGACTTCAAGGACGACGCCGACGAGATGGGCAAGATCGTCCTGGTCAACAACAACAACGACGACTGGGAAACCACCATCCCCGATCCGCCGGGCAGTCCGACGCCGACGGCATCGCCCGCGCTGCGCGACCTGATCACGGACTTCGCGGATGGCTACGATCGCGACGGCATGCCCGACACGGGCGACGAGATCAATATGGAGGAAGAATTCGTCCCCATGGTGATCGAGCTGAGCGACGGGGTCGACCTCTCCCTCGCCCGCCTGCGCTTTCGATACGACCATTCGGATCCGGCGGGCATCACCACCGAGACGCCGGTTGCGGGTCTCCCCGAGTTCATCGAGTACCGGCGCCCCGCAGGAACCTTGCGAATCTGGACCAAGAAGGGCGATGAGATGCGCGATGCCACACCCGTGGGCATGGGTGGTGGCGGGGGCGACTTCATCGTTCCCGACCCGACCTGGTTCTTCGCAACGGAGCTCGATTTCTCTTCCAGCAAGCGAGATGTTGAGTTTCACATCGAGGCGATCCGCCCCAGCAGCAGCATGCAAGGTGATCGCATTACCGTCGAGCTCGACCCGGATGGCGAGGGGGATCTCGACTACTTCGTGGTCGACACAGTGCGAATCACCAGTACGGAAATCGTTCTCTTCGACACTGCCGAGCAGGTCCATGGTGCCGAGGTCGCCTGGATCGATGCCGAGCCGGCATCGGCCGTACCGAGCATGCCAGTACTCTCCGCCCAGACCGACCCCAAGCTCCCCATGCTCGGTGTCGGCCGCTGGCGCCTGGAAACGGTTTTCAATCGAGATGCTGACCTCGGCGGCACACGAGAAGATCGCATCCAGGTCCCGACCACGGGCGGTTGGTACAGCCAGGGGCCCGACGATATTTGGGAGATCGCCGACGACTACCCGGACAACCCAGACCCCATGGACCCGGGCGACACCCTCTTCTTCGGTGGCGATTCGATCTTGCATGCGCAGTTCGGCTCGGTCGGCGATGTCGGCTTCGAAACCGAGCTCCACTTCCGCATTCTCGGCAAGAACCCCGAGGACGCTCAGGCGCGCGCCCACATCGATGCCAACGACACACACGGCGGCCAGGAGTTTGCATATGCGTACGCGATTGCCCGTCACGAGAGTCGCGACGGCAACCGGTTCTACAACCAATTCGAGCCGAGAACGACCAACCTCTGCTTTGCGCGTTCCCCGGCGCCACCTCACCCTTGTGTCGAACGGCGGCGATTCTTGACCGGTCACCCGAAGAAGGGGCCACCGGACGGCTGGGGCATGTTCCAGCGCGACGTCCCGGGCGCGGGCACGTCGGCCACCATTCAACAGCTCTGGCACTGGCACGCCAACCTGCGCGAGGGCCTGCGGGTGCTGGGCGTCGAAAAGCGGCCGGTTGCGGTCAATCACCTGGCCCGGGAACGAGCGGATGCCGGTGGCGTTGCACCACCAGACCGCAACGTGGACACGTGCAACCTCAGTGACACACACGCGGCCGCCAACGACTGCGGCCGATCCACGGTCGGCATGGGGCGGGACTGCAACTACACCGACGCCATTGCGATCAAGTTCTACAACGGCGCCTCACGACCGAATCCAACCAGCGCGCGATCGGATGCGTGTACCGCACCCACGAACGAAGCCCTCGATCCCATGGCCGTGCATGGCCACTACCTTGCGTGGGACGACCGCGCGACCTGCGCACCGGTGGCTGGCTGCAACGCCATGACGCCCAATACCCCCATGTGCATGCCGTCGCGCCCGGCGCACAGCTGCGGCGGCGCTGAGCATTGGGACTTCAGCTGGCTGAACATCGACTGCACCAACTATCTCAACGAAATCTGCGAGCAGATGGGGCCTCCGTGATGATCCGACGCAAACCTTCAGTCGTTTCGTGTCTGTTCCTTGTTTGCTTCCTGCCGTGGGCACTCGCTTGCGGTGCCGAGGAGCGTGTCAGCGTATTGGATCACTTCATCGCGCACAGTGGTGGCGGCGATCTCGATCTAGGCCCTGTCCAGGCTCTCTTGCTCGACGTCACCCGTGACGGGCAGGCAGAGCTCTTCTTGAGTGCGCTTGCGATGTCGGGAAACGATGGCAATTCGACCTGGTACATCTATTCGCCGACGAGCGAGGCGGGAGGCGAACCAGCTCACTTCCTCGGATCGCTCGTGCTCCAAGATGACGGCTTCCACTTCGACGAGCGTTCCGGTCGCTTGATTCACATGTCCCACACGCCGGACGGCGCGGGCTATCAAACAAACGTCGAAGCCTGTTCGTTTACCGCCACCGGCGTGCGCTGCGCACCAGAACGAGATCTCGACTCCGGCGAAGGGACGCGCGCGCTGCGGTCGAAGAACCAATCGTGGGCGTCGGCCGAATCCACGTACCTCGCCCGGATCACCCTCCGCGAGCTGCGCGACGCGGCGCGCGGCCAGGCTGCCGCTCCCCTCGAGCTCGAGGCTGTCCATAGAAAGTCGACCTTTGGGCTGCCTGGGAGCTGGCTGAACCGTCCCGTGATCGCCGCTGAGGGAAACCGGTAGGACGTTTTGAAAGCCCTCGCTCTCATCGCTCGCTGGCTGCTGACTGGTCACCGACCGCCAGGCACCTTACTCGCGTGGTACCTGGCGGCTTGTATCAGCCTTCCAGCGAGCGCACAGACGATCTTCGAAAACGATTTCGAGACCGGCAACGCGGGTGCCTGGTCTGCGGTCGTGCCTGCGGATACGCAAGCGCCGGGTCTCGAGATCACGGAGCCGCTCGCCGGACCCAGTGATAATCCGACACCCTTGGTCGTCGTGATGTACAGCGACGCACTGATCGGTGTCGATCTCTCGACCCTCGCCATCACCCTCGACGGTGACGATCTGCTCGCGAGCTGTGTGATCGCCAGCGACCGCGCCATTTGTGAGCCCGCGGGTGCGCTCGCCGAAGGGGAGCATACGATCGCAGCGTCGATCCGAGACCGGGCAGGGCTGGCCGCCAACGACGAGGTCACGTTCTCGGTCGTGCCCCCGATCCCGGACACCACGCCGCCGGTCATCACCGTGCTCTCTCCCGGGACCACATTCTTCGGCGAGACCGTCGACCTGGAAATCACCTTCGTCGATCCCATCGATGCCACCGGCATTCCTCCTGCCCCGACGACCGGCATCGACCTCCTGAGCCTCACGCTCACCCTCGATGGCGTCCCGGTGAGCGGCTGCGCCATCGGCAGCGGCACGGCGCTCTGCTCGGGTGTCGCCATCGCGGCCGGCCGCCATACCCTCGCCGTCTCGGTCGCGGACCTGGCCGGCAACCGGGCGGATGCAACCCACCCATTCGTGAGCGCCGCTGCGCCACCGGACACCACGCCACCCGACCTCGCGCTCGAGATGCCATTGCCCGAGATCGCTGGCGACGCCACACCGGCGATCCGTCTGGCGTACAGCGACAGCGGTGCCGGCATCGACCCCGCTTCCCTCGAGATCCGGGTCGATGGCGAATCGCTCGATGTGGGCACCTGCCAAGTCACGTCCGACGATGCGAGCTGCGAATCTCCGGCGCTGGCCGCGGGCACGCACACCATCGAAGCCACGATCGCAGATCACGCTTCGAACGGCACCACACGCGACTTCTCGTTCACGCTTCGGCTCGACCTTCCGATCACGATCGACTCGCCGGTCGAGGGTCTCTTGACCACCGAAGACGTCGTCACCGTGCGCGGCACCGTGGTCTCGGACGCGGACGCCGTCGAGGTGGGTGGTGTGATGGCCGTGATCGCCGGGGATCAGTTCGAGGCAGTCGACGTGCCACTTCACGAAGGCGCCAATACCCTGACCGCCACCGCCCGCTCGGCCGATGGAGGCATCGGCGTCGCGACCCGGTCCGTGGTGCGCGACACCGTCGCACCGCGGGTGGTGATCGTCACCCCGGTCAACATCTCGACGCCCGGTGCAGCCGTGCGTACGACAGCCGCGCAGATCGACATCGCTGGCGAGATCCGCGATGCCGATTCGAGCCTGATCGCCACCCAAGACCTCACGGTGATGGCGAATGGCGTGGCGGCGCAGGTCACCAACGGCTCCTTCCTGGTCGAAGCCTTCTTGCTGCAGCCCGGCCGCAACGTCATCGAGATCACCTGCACGGACATGGCTGGCAACACCGGCTCCTCCGTGCTCACCGTCGACTTTGTTGCGGACGCTGCCACACGCATCGAGCCTTTGCTGGGCAATGGCCAGCGTGCGCCCCTCGGCAGCACACTGGCGCACCCCTTGGTGGTCCGCTTGACCGACGCGCTCGGCCGTCCGCTGCCAGGGCGCGACGTGGTCTTTCGCACCAGCCGGGGCGACGGAACGCTCTCCGCCCCACCCCTTGCTGGCCGCACGATCACGGTCCTCTCGGACGAGAACGGCCTGGCACAAGCCCGTTTCGCTGTCGGCACGCGGGCTGGCTCGGGCAACCACGAGGTGGTGGTCACCTCCCTCGGCATTCCCGGCGAGGTCGTCTTCTGCGCCTCGGCCGAATCCGGACCGCCTGCCCGCATCGTACCGGTCGCGGGCAACCAGCAGATCGACACCCGTTCCGGCGCCGTCGGCGAGCCCCTGACCAAGCCTTTGCTGGTGCAAGTCTTCGATGCTTTCGGCAATCCGGTCGCGGGCACGGATGTCGACTTCGCCGTGATCGACGGCGACGGCCAGGTCGCCGGGGCAGCCACCGTTACGCGGGTGACCGATGTCGAAGGCAAGGCATCGACCCCCTTTACCCTCGGCCCGCTCGCCGGCAGCAACAGCAACTACGTCGAAGCATCGCTGCCCGGCCAGCCGACCGCGCCAGCCAGCTTCGTGATCAGCAGCCTGGTTGCCGGTGCCGAAGCCGAGACGGTGCTCCGTGGGCAGGTTCTGGGCCCGAATGACGCGCCGATCCCGGGCGCCACCGTGCGCGTGGCCGATACCTCCCTGGAGACGGTGACCGATCTCGGAGGCCGCTTCGGGCTGGTTGGCATGCCAGCCGGTGCCCAGAGCCTCGAGATCGATGGCTCGACCGTCACCCTGCCGGGCGAATGGGTCGACCTGCGCTACGAAATCGAGGTGGTGAGCGGTCAGGACAATGCCTTGGGAACGCCCATTCGCCTGCTGCCCCTCGACATGGCAAGCGCCCGCATGGTCGGCGGCGCCGAGGACGTGACCCTCAGCTTGCTTGGCGTTCCCGGCGCCGAGCTGACGGTCTTCGCCGGCTCGGCCACCTTCCCCGACGGTGCATCGGTCGGCGAGCTGACGGTCACCCAGGTACACAGCGACAAGGTGCCGATGGTGCCGCCGATGGGCTCGGACTTCATGCTCGCGTGGACGATTCAACCGCCGGGCGTGCGCTTCGATCCGCCGGCGCGGCTGAGCATTCCCAACAACAGCCTGGCACCTGGATCGGTGGTCGACATCTTCTCCTTCGATCACGATGTCGGCGAATTCCTGTCGATCGGCACCGCGTCGGTCAGCGAAGACGGCACGCAGATCGTCAGCGATCCGGGCTTTGGCGTGGTCAAGACCGGCTGGCACGGCTGCCTGCCGCCCCCACCGCCGACCGGCAATGCCTGCAACCCCGGCGCCTGCCAGCGCTGCGAGGACAACCGCCCGGTGCCGGCCTGCGACCGCTGTTCGACCTGCTCGTGCTCCGGCACCGATGGCAGCTGTTCCGCGGAAGGCAGCACCTGCTCGCCACGGATTCCGGGCGTCGTCGAGATTGCCTGGGGTGTGCGCATCGACCGCGCCTTCGTCCCGGTCGGCGAGAGCATCACGCTGCGTGCCGGGCTCTCCGAAGGCAATTGCACACGAGGACCCTTCAAGTGGTTCGTGGATGGCGAGATGGTGCTCGAAGGCCCGGCCACCCTCACCCACACCTTCGAAGAGCCAGCGGACGAGCACACCGTTCGGGTCGAGGTCGGCTGCAAGGAATGCTCGACCATCCCGCCGGTGAGCGACGACATGCCCGTGGTCGCGGTCGACCTGGAAGAGATCAACGTGCTGAGCGGCGGCGAGAATCTCGACGACGGCCCCGCCACCCCCGAAGACACCAATGTCGGCGCCGCGATCTTCGGCGGCGGCGAGATGATCGTCGAGGCCGTGCTGCTGCCCATCGGTGCCGTCGAGCCGGCAGACCTGCCACCGAGCTTTGTTTCGTGGACCGGCGGCGAAGCGCTTTCCGAGGATCAGGCTGACCAGATCTTCCGGCGGGTGCCCAAAGACGTCCCCCGTGAAGACGATCTGATCGCGACCGTCGGCCGCACCAGTCGCACGATGCTGGCCTACGTGATTGGTGCCGAGCCAGGTCGCTTCACACCGGAGAACGGTACCAACGGTAGCTCGTTCCCAGACAACATGCAGTCTTGGGCGTCACAGGGCTTCTCCCCCGGCCTCGACCCAACGCACCCTGGCTTTGGCGACTTCAAGAGCCGGTCAGAAATGGAGTTCGAGGTCGTACCCGCGGGCTTCTCCGCCGCCGGCGCGGCGGGCCTGTTCGACACAGAAGGCGTTTGTTTTCACCTCGAACGCGATGTCCAGTCGCGTCTCTACTTTCACGATTCTGACGGTTGGGAAGAATTCGTCTTCGATGACGGCAGCAATTCCGGATGGGCTCCCGATGATGTCGGCGACGGGCCGGAAGACGACAATCCGTTCGACGGTGGCGGGCGCATCTACAACCGGGACGCTCCAGGTGTTCAGCCGGCACCGGGGCGCGACGGCATCGTGTTCAAGAACAACTTTCGCGAACATGTCAGCTGCTTACTCGCGCCGGGACAGAGCTGCCCGTTCGGAACCGAAGGGTACGTCCCCTGCCAGACCGACTATCTCTATTGGTACAACTTCCGTGGGGTGATCAAGATCGGTGACGTCTGGCAAGACGATCCGAGCTTCGAAAACGTCATCGCGCCTGGAAATGTTTTTTGGGGCACGCTGCCAGAGTCTTCCCACGTCGAGATCACCACGACCACGGTGCCGAACGGCACCCAAGATCAGCCCTACAACGCCACCCTGGCCAGCGCCAGCGGCGATCCACCAATCGCCTGGAGCCTGGAACGCGGCACCCTGCCACCAGGGATGAGCCTGGGGGCCGTCGGCACGATTCAAGGCACGCCGACCGAAGCCGGCAGCTTCACGTTCGACGTTCAGGCCCGGGATAGCAATACCCCGCCCGGGACCGACGTCCAGACGCTCACGCTCACGATTGATCCTCCGCAGCAGGGAATACCATGATCAGGAAGCCGACCCGAAACCGTGCCCTTCGCAATCGCGCCCCTCGGACAGTGGCACTCATGCTCGGCTTGCTGGCGTCGACCTTCCTGGCCCCCGCCGCGACCGCGCAGTTGGGCGAAGGCTGCGTGGCCGAGCTGAAAAATCGCTCGGTGCGCGTCAACCCGGACGGCTCTTTCTTCCTCGCCAACATTCCGGTCGATGACCAAGACGTTCGTGTTCGCGTCACGTGCACGGGTGGCCCGGCGCCTCAGCTCGGCGCTTCTACCCTCTTCGGCTTGATCCCGAACGGCTTCGTGCTGGTTCCGCCGATCGCCTTCGGCAACGTCAATCCGATCCCGATTGCGCTCGAAGTCACGTCCGACAAGACCGAGCTTTCGGCGGTCAACGAGACGGCCCAGCTCAACGTTCAGGGCATCCTGGTCAACGGTGACACCGTGGACCTGACCCAACGCGACACCGGCACCCTCTACAGCTCGAGCGATCCGCGCCTGGCCGAGGTCGGCGAGAACGGCAGGATCGTCGCCAAGGAGCGCGGGCGGGTCTTCATCACCGTGCGCAACGAAGGCGTGGTGGGCGGCATCGAGATCGATCTGCCGATCCCCAACGACGCCGACGAAGACGGCATGACCGATGAGTACGAGGTCGCCAAGGGCTTCGACCCGGACAATCCCACGGACGCACTCGAGGATCCGGACGGCGATGGCTTCTCGAACGTCGAGGAGTTCCAGCAAGGGACCGATCCCTTCTCTGACGACACCGATGCCGATGGTCTGCTCGATGGCCAAGAGATCGACCTGGGCCTGCTCCCTGCGGATCCCGACACCGACGACGATGGCCTGCGCGACGGCATCGAGATCGGTCTCGGCACCAACGCGCTCGAGGCGGATACCGATCTGGACGGCATCCTCGACGGCATCGAGGTCGATCTCGGACTCGACCCGTTGGTTCCCAATCCCACGACGCAGGTCGTCGGCCAGATCAACACGGCCGAAGGCGTGGCCGCGGCGGGCGCTTCCGTGGTCGCGTTCGGGCGCCTGGTCGCCACCGCGGATCCGGACGGCTCGTTCAGCCTGCCGGCCGTGCCCGCGGATCAGGGTGACCTGGTTCTCTTCGCCCGCTTCATCATGGAGGGCAAGGTCTACGACGGCGCCACGCCGCCGCTGATGCCGATCGTGGACGGTGACACCGATGCCGGCACCATCGTGGTCGGCGAGGTCAACGGACGCTTGGTCGGCCGTGTGCTCGATCCAGATGGCCTGCCCGTACCCGATGCCCGAGTGACCATCCGAGGTGTCAACGAGCTGCGCAACACCAATGCCGATGCCACGGGCGTCTACGAGCTCGATCGGCTGCCGATGGGCGAGTTCGCAGTCGAAGCGATTGATCCGCGCACCGGCCTGCGCGGTCGTGTCGAGGTCACCATGCTGACCGAGGAAGAGACCACGGTCGACGTGATGCTCTCGGCTTCGGGCACGTTGACCGGACGGCTGATTCGGCGTGACGCCGTGACTCCCGAAGGCCCGAACGCCGATGTCGCGCTGCGGCGTGGTCTGCTCGCCGCAGGGCTTCCCGTCGAGGAGATGAAGACCGACGCAAACGGCGAGTATCTCTTCGACTTCGTGCCCCTCGGGCCCTACACCATCGACACCAGCAATGCCCAGGGGGATCGCGGACGGACCCGGGTGGCGCTGGTCGAAACCTCGGAGATCATCGAGGCCGACATCATCTATCTGGGACGCGGCACGGTGAACGGCATCGTCCGGAACGTCATCGGACAAGCGGTGGCGGGCGCGCCGGTGTCGGTCTCGAGCCGCGGCATCTTCGGCCAGACCTTGGGCGCCACCACGGCCGCGGACGGAACCTTCTCCATCCCTGGCGTCTTCGTCGGCCGCTTCGTGGCGTCCGCTTCGAATCCGGAGAACGGGCTCGGCGGCATTGCCTTCGGCGAGATCATCCGCGAGGGCGATGACGATTTCGTGACCATCATCGTCGGCGAAACCGCCTCGATCATCGGCACGATCTTCGAGCAGAACGGCGCCACCGTCGTGCCCCAGGCGCGGGTGATGGCGATCCCCTTCGGCTCCCTCAGCGGCCCCGTGACCACCGCCAACGGGCTCGGCAACTACGCGTTCAACGGCCTGCCGCTCAACGGCTACAGCATCCGCACCTGGCACCCGCAGAACGACGATTGCGGCTTTGGTGAGCGGGCGGCGATTCTCGACGTACCCGACGAAGTCGAAGAGGTCGATGCCTTCATGCGCGGCCTGGGCGCCGTCACGGTCACCGTGCGCTTCGACGACGGCAACCTGGCACCGGGCGCGAGCGTCTCGATGACTGGCTTCGGACCGTGCGGCGGTGGCCGCAGCGGCACGGCGGACGAAAACGGGCGGGTGAGCTTCACCGACTTCCCGATCGGCAGCCTGGAAGTCAATGCCACATCGGCAATGGGCGGCCTCAAAGGCAAAATCGGCTCACAGCTCTTGCTCGGCGAGACCCTCGAAGTCACGGTCTTCCTGGAGCCCGCCGGCACCATCATCGGTACCGTCTTCGATTCCGATGGTGTGACGCCGGTCCCCGGCATGCAGGTCCGCCTGAGCGGCCGCGGCGACAGTCGCCGTATCAACAGCGACGCGGACGGCAACTTCGTCTTCCGCTATGCCAAGGTGCGGGGCAATCCCTTCAGCCTGCGGGCAGTGGGTCCCCTCAACACGACGTTGGCCCGCGAGAATGACATCGAGATCACCTTCCACAACGAGGTGGTGCGGCGCGATCTGATCCTGATTCCCACGGGCACCGTGGTGGGTCAGGTCTTCGACCCCAACGGAGAGCCGACCCGGGCTGGCGTCGGTGTCTCGGTGCGGACCTCGCAACCCGGCTTCCCTTCTCGCTCCGTGCGCACCGATGTCAACGGGCGCTACCGCGCGACGATCGTCGGCATCGGCACCATTCGCGTCGACGCCAATGACAGCCAGCGGGCTTTCATGGGCCGCAACGAAGATCCGGAGAATCTGCTCGAGTTCCAGGACCAGGAGATCACCGTCGACGTGCAGATGGAAGGCGATCAGATCCTCGCCTTCTTCCACGACGCCAACAACTACGACTATCCGGTTCAATATCCGAACGGCAACGTACTGCAGGGTGAGCTGGGTGTCTTCCGAGGCGACGACGAGGATCGCCGGGGTGGGTTCCGGGTGTCGGTCGGCCAGGGTGGCGTCTTCGAGCCGCTCGAGGCGGAAACCTCCGCGTTGGAAGACGACGACCAGGAAGTCGTGCTCGAAGGCATGCAGCATTCCTCCGGTCTCGAAGTCGGGCGCAAGGCCTACATGCATCCGGACGGCTACTTCATCCGCTATCTCGAGATCTTGCAGAACCCGACTCAGGACCCGATCACCGTCGATGTGGCGGTCGATTCCTACTTCCGCTTCCTGTTCGGTTTCGAGAACGGTGAGTCGGTGAACGACCCGCCGATGATCGTTCAGACGTCGAGCGGCGACACGATCCTGGCGGTCGGCGACGACGCGGGCACCAGCGACCCGGACCGCTGGGTCGCGCTCGACGTCGACCTGACCAACCGGCCGACCTTCGACGCCCTCTACCCCGCCGTCGGCCACCTTTGGCACGGCGAAGGCGGGGCGGTTCAAGCGACCGAAGCCTCGTACGATCTCGACTTCGAGGACAACTTCTCGCAGCTCCGTACGGTCTGGCGCGACATCGAAGTCGCCCCCGGGGCCGCCGTGACCTTGATGCACTTCGGTATCCAGCAGACCGGCCCCCTCGGCACCATCGCGTCGGCCGAACGTCTGGAGCAGCTACCACCGGAGGCCCTCGAAGCCCTCAGCCCGGAAGAGCTCGCGACGATCGTCAACTTCGCGGTACCGGCGGGCGGCATCAGCACCCTCAATGCCCTCGCCCCGCTCGACGGCATCGCCGAAGGCACGGTACTCGAGGGTGACGGCGAGACCGTGGTCCCGGGTGCCGATGTGCGCTTCCGCAGCGACAATCCGATCTGGGGCCGGCTGGTCAAGCGCCGAGCCAACGGCAGCGGCTTCTACCGCGTGACCTCGACGCCGGAGTCGGACGGAGAGCGCGTCGTCGTGCCGCGCGAGGCCTACTCGGTCGAAGCAACCAATCGGATCACGCGCATCGTGTCGCCTTCGTACTCCGGCGATTTCGTGGCCAATGACCCACGGTCCATTCAGGACATCATCTTCACGGACACGTCGACCGTCGAAGGCGAGGTTCGCTTCGCCACCAGCGGCAATGTCGCGAGCTTCGGCACGATCACGCTACGCGCCGTGGAAATGCTGATCAACCTGCAGCAGGGCATTCCGACCTCCGGCATGTTCTCCTTCGCCGGTCTGCCGCCGGAGGTCTACTCGCTGGTCGCCCGAGTACCCCATCCACAAGGCTCGCCGATCGTCGGCGCGGCGTCCGCACTGGTGCCCGAGGGCGGCCTGACAGTCAACGCCGATGTCTTCCTCACGCCGACCGGCGGCGTCGAAGGTCAGGTGCGCGAACCGACCAACTTCGTGGTTTCGAATACCCGGGTGGAGTTGCGCCAGGGCAGCTTCCGACGCTCGATGCGCACCGACACCGGCGGCTTCTTCCGCCTGCTGGACGTACCCGTGGGCGACTACACCCTGCGGGTGCGCGACCCCTTCACCGGCTTCTGGCGCCAGCGTGAGATCACGATCGCCGACGGCGTCCTGCTGGAAGAAGACTTCGTGCTCTTCGGCACGGGCACCGTGACCCTCGATGTCGTCTTCGAAGACGGCACAGCGGGTGCGGGGCAGCCCGTGGCAGGCGCGCCGGTCGCGGTACGCATGGACCTCACGGGCAACGGCCTGATCGCCCAGGGCACGACGGACGCAAATGGCCGCATCGTCATGCCGGACGTCTTCGAAGGCGGCTTCACGGTGCGGGTCACCCATCCGGGCAATGCCGCGATCACCGCCGAGGCCAACGGCTTCATCGCAGCGCTCGGCAATGAATCCGTGGCCATTCAGCTCGGCTTCGACAATCCCCCGGTCATCGATCTCCAGGTGCCGACCGCGGGCGCTCAATTCCCGGAAGGCAGCGCCATCCCGATCTCGGCGACCGCGACGGACGACTTCCGTGTCGCGCGGGTCGAATTCCTGGCCGATGGCGTGGTGGTGGCCACGGACACCAACGTGCCCTACACCCGCTCGCCCGTGCTCCAGGCGCCGGCCGGCAGCCAGGTGATGGTGCATGCACGTGCCATCGACAGTGCCGGTCACGTGGTGGCGACCCCGGAACGCGCCATCACGATCATCGAGGACAGCCTGCTGCCGATGGTGACCCTGACCTCACCGGGCCCCGGCATCAACGCCACTGAGGGCACCTCGGTCGAGGTACGGGTATCGGCGAATGATGGGGTCGGCATCGATCGCGTCGAGTTCCGCGCCGAGGGCGAGCTCTTCGCCACCGACACGGAATCGCCCTTCCGCGCCACCTTCGACATCCCTGCTGGCTTTGCCGACGCCGGGCCCACGCCGCTGCAGCTGTTGGTCACCGGCTACGACCGTGCCGGCAACCTGGAAACGGACGTGGTCACGGTCACCGTCCTCGACGACGCGCCACCGACCATCTCGATCAGCCAGGGTCCGCTCTCCGGAACGACCGTGATCAGCGGTGACGTGGTGCGCTTCGTCGCCCAGGCCAACGACGATATCGACGTCGAGGTCGATCTCTTCATCAACGATGTCCGAACCTCCAGCCGGGGCAACTTCCCCTTCCGCTTCGACATCGAGATTCCGACGCCGGCCGAGCTGGCCGAGAACCCGATGCGCATCAAGCTGCTGGCGCGCGACAACATCGGCCAGACTGCGGAGACCTCGGAGGTGTCGCTGCAGGTGGTCGAGGACATGCCACCCTCGGTCAGCCTGTTGGCGCCGGGCGATGGCCAGGAATTCGTCGAAGGGACATCGATCACCGTACGCGCCGACGCGACGGACGACGTCGGTCTCGCCTCTGTACAGCTCTTGGCCGACGGCACCGAGATCGCCAACCTCGAAAGCCCGCCGTTCGATACGACACTGCGCTTGCCCAGCGGTGACGACCTGACGCCGGTGGTGCTGGAAGCAGTTGCGACCGACTCGGTCGGCCAAACCGCACGGGACGAGCGCACCATCGTCCGCCGGGATGACCTGGTACCGCCGACCGTCTCGCTCCTGGCGCCTGCAGACGGTGCCATCGCTTCGATCGGCCCCAGTGACGTGGTGCTGGTGATCGACGGCTCGGGTTCGACTTCGGCCAGCGCCGGCGCCGACTTCGATGGTGACGGCAACGACGACACCGTCTTCGAGGCAGAAATCTTCGCCGCCAAGGCCGTGGTCCAATCCCTGTCGCCCGCCACCACCCGAGTCGCAGTCGTACGCTTCGCCTCGAGCGCCAGCCTGCGCTTGCCGCTGAGCGACGACTTCGCAGCGGTCGAGGCCGCGCTCGACGCCATGCCAGGACCGGGTGGCGGCACCAACTTCACGCCCGCCATGGCACGGGCCAGCGACGAGCTGCTCGGCATCACTGCGCGGCGCGACGCCACGCCGGTCATGGTGCTGCTTTCGGACGGGCAAGCCGCATTCCCCACCGACCAGGTCGCGCGCGCCTTCGACGCCGGTGTCGCGGTCACCACCTTCGCGATCGGCGCGGGCTCGGGTACCGCCAACCTCGAGCGCATCGCCATGGACACCGGAGGCGCCTTCACACCGGTCATGGATCCGGCCATGCTGGTCGAGGTGCTGCCGCGGGTGCTGCTCTTCGGTCTCGACCTGCTGAGCGTCGAGGCCGAGGCCACCGACGACGTGGCGGTCCGCGACGTGCGCTTCCGGGCAGTGTCCACGGACGGTGCGATCGACATCGAGCGCACGGACGACGAGGCTGCCTTCCTGACCTCACTGGCGATCCCGGCCCTCACCGCATCGACCGACTTCACGGTCACCGCCACCGCCACGGACTTCGGAGACAACGCCGTCACCAGCGACGGTGTGCAGGTCACCATCCTGCCTTCGGACAATGCACCCCAGCTTCTGCGCATCGAGCCGGGCGGTGGCGTACCAGGCGATACGGTGCGGCTCGTCGGTCGCTTCTTCGATCCGCAGCCCGCGGGCAATACCGTGTCGGTGAACGGCCTGGTCGTGCCGGCTGACAGTGGGGACAAGTCTCAGCTGATGGTCACCGTGCCGGCCGGATTCACCACCGGTCCGGTCACGGTCACCGCCGATGGCGTGGTCTCCAATGCCGTCGTCTTCCAGCTCGACAGCGATGGCGACGGCCTCTCGGACGAGAACGAGATCGCGCTCGGCACGGATCCGGCCAACCCCGATTCGGATGGTGACGGCCTGTCCGACGGCGAAGAAGTCAATGACATCGGCTCCGACCCGAACAACCCCGACTCCGACGGCGACGGCATTGGCGACGCCTTTGAAGCCGCCAATGGTCTCGACCCCTTGGATCCGTCCGATGCCGCCCTCGACCCGGACGGCGACGGCCTCGACAACCTGGCCGAGTCGGTCGCGGGCAGCGATCCCTTCGTGGCCGACACCGATGGCGACGGACTGAGCGACGGTGACGAGGTCAACGTCCACGGCTCCGATCCCACCCTCACGGACACCGATGGCGGTGGCCGCTCCGACGGCGAGGAGGTCAACGAGGACGGCACGGATCCGACCGATCCCGACGACGACGTCAACCAGGCCCTGCCCGCTACCCTGATCGACGGGCTCGCCTTCCCCTGGCCGGTGCAGACCAACGGACGCATTGTCAGTCCGGCCAACGGAGCCTTCTCGAGCGGCCTGCGGCTGCAGCTCGTCAACACCACCTTCGGCAGCTTCCCCGAAGCCCGCGAGGAAGATGGCGGTCGCGAGCTGGCAATCGGTCCCTGGCAGCGTTCAGGGTTGCTGATCACACGCAAGATCTTCGTGCCCGAAGACGAAGCGTTCGCCCGTTTCCTCGACCTCTTCGAGAATCCGACCACCAGCCCGATCACGGTCGATGTCAACATCGTGACGGACCTTCGCGCGGGCAGCCAGACCATCGTGCCGGCGAGCTCGAGCGGCGATCAGGCAGTCGATCGCACGGATGAGTGGGTCGTCCTTGCTGACGGGGCCGGCGCCAGCTTCCCAGCCGCAGCCTGGGTCTACGGCGGCCCGTTCGCCGAGCTGCGCCCGGCCCTCGCGGCGCTCTCCACCTCCGGCCGCCTGACGGTGCGGTACCGCATCACGGTGCCAGCCAACCGTCGCGTCGCCCTCCTCCACTTCGCGGCCCAGCGTGCCGATGCTGCGGCGGCACAGGCCCTGGCCGAAGATCTCCACCATCTGCGCGGTCGCGCCCTCGATGGGCTCGAACGCGCGGAGCAGGAGGACGTGCGCAATCTCTTCGCCTTCCCGGATGCCGATCGCGATGGCCTGTCCGACGAGGACGAAGAGACAATCCACGGCACGGATCCGCTCAATGCCGACTCTGACGATGACGGCATGAGCGACGGCTTCGAGGTGCGTTTCGGCTTTGATCCGCTCGATCCGGCCGATGGTCCGCTCGACCCCGATGCCGACGGCCTGTCCAACGCGGCCGAAGAAGCTGCCGGAACCGATCCCACGGACAGTGACAGCGACGACGACCTGCTCAACGACGGCCAGGAAGTCCTCACCTTCGGCACCAACCCGAACGACCCAGACAGTGACGCCGACGGTCTCAGCGACTTCGACGAGCTGGCCACCCACAACACCGATCCGCTGGTCTTGGACACGGACGGCGGTGGCATCGGCGACGGTGACGAGGTCGATGGCGGTACCGATCCGCTGGATCCGACCGACGACCTCAAACCCTTGCCCGTCGAGCTGGTCGATGGCGACGGCTTCGGCTGGCGCATCGAACGCGAGGGGATGCTCACCCGGATCAGTGCGTCCCCGGCCTTTGACTCCGGCCTGGAGCTGCGCGTCAATGGCGACTCCTTCCCGCGCTTCTTCGATGTCCGCACGGAGGACATGATGCGCGAGTACGTGGTCGGACCTGCGACATTCGGCGACATCGCGGTCACCCGCAAAGTCTTCGTTCCCACCGACGATGCATTCGTGCGCTTCCTCGAGATCGTCGAGAACAATGGCGTCACGACTCAAGACGTTGATTTATCCCTCACCTCCGATCTCGACTCCGAGGGCGCGACGATCGTCGTGGCCACCTCCTCGGGTGACCCGCTGCTCGGCATCGGTGATCGCTGGTTGGTGACCGACGACAACTCGAACGGCACAGGCGACCCAGCCGTCGTTCATGCGTTCGCGGGTCCCAACGCCATTCAGCGCGTTGCCAGCGTCAGCACCACGGCCCCAGGCAACGACGACGTCACCTTCCGCTACGTCTTGCGCTTGGCACCAGGCGAGCGCAAGATCGTGCTCCACTACGCGGCCAAAGCAGCCGATTGGGCGGGGGGAATCGCGCGTGCCGAGAGCCTGATGGATCTCGGCGGCGCCACCCTCGCCGGCACGTCCGAGGCCGAGCGCGACGACGTGGTGAGCTTCTTCACTCAGCCCGATGCCGACCAAGACGGACTTGCCGATGCCGACGAAGGTAGCTTCGGCACGGATCCGGGCAACCCGGACACGGATGGAGATGGCCTCCTCGACGGATTCGAAGTCCGCTTCGGCTTCGATCCTCTCGACCCGGCGGACGGCCCCCTCGACAGCGATGGCGACGGCTTGAGCAACGTCGGCGAGCAGAATGCGCTCACCGATCCGAATGACCCGGACACTGACGATGATGGCGCCACCGACGGCCAGGAAGTGATTGGCGCGGGAAGCGACCCACTCGACCCAGACACGGATCGCGACGGTCTCACCGACGGCGACGAGATCAACGTTCACCTGACCGACCCCACCGATCCCGACACGGATACCGGCGGCCGGACGGACTTCGAAGAGATTCGCTTCGACGGTACCGACCCGCTCGCGGCACTCGACGATTGGAGCGCGGTCGGCCTGCCGTTGACACTGATCGATGGCAGCGGCGTGGGCTGGACGGTCGAAAGCAGTGGGCGGATCAGCGCGGATCCCGACGATGCGGTGGACAACGGCTGGAGCTTCAGCACGGACCTCGGAGGCTACGGCTTCTCGTCACCGATCGCCGATCGCGACCGCCGTAACTTCTTGTTCGGCCCCATCCAACGCCGTGGTCTCGACATTTACCGCCGCGTCTTCGTGCCCGCAGACGACAGCTTCGTGCGGTACCTCGAGATCTTCGACAACCCGACCGACGACCCGGTCAACGTACAGTTCACGGTAACCAGCGACCTGGGCGCCGACTTCTCGTCCCGGATCGCCGCCACGTCACGCGACATGCCGCGCTACTCGGAATTCGACCGGTGGGTCATCACCGATGATCTCGACGGTAGCCAGCGGCCGGCGGTCACCCACGTCTTCGCCGGCCCCCTTGCCGAGCTCCGGCCGAGCGGTGTCATCGACTCGATCCGCTTCGGCAATGACGACATCGGCTTCGTCTACCAGATGGTGGTCGAGCCGAATAGCCGCCTGGCCCTGCTCCACTTCGGCGCCAAGACGACGACCCAGGCCGAGGCCGTCACCCGCGCAACCGCCCTCGAATCTCTGGCAGGCAGCGCGCTCGACCAGGTCTTGATGACGGATCTCGAAGCGATCGCCAATTTCGTGGCGCGGCCCGACGCCGATGGCGATGGGCTGACCGACGCGGAGGAAGCGATCATCGGCACGGACCCGGCCAACCCCGACTCGGATGGTGACGGCCTGCTCGACGGCTTCGAAGTGCTCTTCGGTCTCGACCCCGACGATCCGGCCGACGGCACCGCCGATGGCGACCTCGACGGACTCGACAACCTGGGTGAGCAAGACCAGGGGACCGACCCCAACCTCGCCGACAGCGACGGTGACACCTTGCTCGACGGCGACGAGGTGCTCGGCGGCACGCCCAGCGATCCATTGCTCGTGGATGGCGACGCCGACCAGCTCGACGATCCCGACGAGGTCAACATCCACGGGACGGATCCGCTGGATGCCGATACCGATGATGGCGGCCTGACAGATGGCCGCGAAGTCATTGCTGGCACCGACCCCCTCGATCCGGCGGATGATCGGGTCTCCTTCCTCTTCGAGCTCTTCGACGGCGGCGGCTTCCGGTGGGACATTCGGGGCGATGGCATCATCTCCGACGGCACCGACGATGCCTTCGACCTCGGATTCCGCTTGCGGATCGATGGCGACCTCTTCGACTTCTTTTCCACCGGGCTGCCGATCCAGAACAGCCGCGGTGTCGAGATCGGCCCCGACGACGACCTCGGAGACGTTCGCGTCACGCGCCGGCTCTTCGTTCCCACGGACGACACCTTCGTTCGCTACCTCGACGTCTTCGACAACACGGGTTCAGTCACCCGCACGGTCGACGTGCTGATCGAGAGCTTCCTCGGCTCCGACGGCAACACTGCGCTGATCGGAACTTCGAGCGGCGACCTGAGCCTCGACACCGATGACCGCTGGTTGGTAACCGACGATGCGAACGACGGCAGTGGCAACCCGGCCGTTGTCCACGTCTTTGCCGGGCGCAACGGGCGCACGCGTGTCTCCGAGGTCACCACGACGGCGCCGGGCGGCGACATCGTCACCTACCGCTACCGCCTTCGTCTCGAACCTGGTGAGCGTCAGATCGTCATGCACTTCGGTGTCCAGGCTGCCGACCGCGCCACCGCCTTGGCGCGCGCCGCGACCCTCGAGGTCCTCGGTGGCAGCGCGCTTGCCGGTATGAGCGCCTTCGAGCAGGCTGCGGTGACCAACTTCTTCGCCTTTGCCGACGCCGACCAGGACGGGCTCGCCGATGCCGACGAACCGTCTGCCGGCACCGATCCGGCCAATCCCGACAGTGATGGCGACGGACTGCTCGATGGCTTCGAGGTGCGCTTCGGCCTCGACCCCCTCGACCCGGCGGACGGCGCGGCCGATCCCGACGGCGACGGTCTCGACAACCTCGGCGAGCAGGCCGCCTTTACCGACCCAACCGATCCGGACAGCGACGACGACGGCGCCAGTGACGGTGACGAAGTGCTGATCCACGGCTCGGATCCAGGGCTGCCCGATACCGATGGTGATCGCCTGCTCGATGGCGAAGAGATCAGTCTCGGCACCGATCCGACGCAGGCTGACACCGATGCCGGTGGCACCGACGACTACCTCGAAGCGCGCATTCACGGCTCGGACCCGCTGATCGGCAGCGACGACTGGAGCCCGATCGCGCTACCCCACCTGCTCACCGACGCCGACGGCTTCACCTGGTTCGTCGATCGCGACGGCAGCATTGGCGACGGTGTGCGCCAACCCTTCGACATCGGCTTCCTCTCTCAGGTCGACTTCGTCAGCTTCCCCACGCAGACCGAGGCGGCGCTCGATCCCACCGGTCGTGAGCTGACCTTCGGCCCCGTGGTCCGCGGCGATCTCGAGATCTGGCGCAAGGTCTTCGTGCCGGCCACCGGTGACGGCTTCGTCCGCTACCTGGACATCGTCTTCAACCTGGGTCTTACGCCGGTGTCGTACAACGCCCGCATGTTCAGCAACCTGAGCAGCGACGCCGCCACCCGCGTGACGACCACGTCTCGGGGACGCATCGAGCCCTCGATCTATGACCACTGGCTGGTCACGGACGACGTCGACGGCAGCGGCGCCGACGCGGCAGCCCACGTCATCTCCGGACCGCTGGCCAGCGTCCGGCAAGATGCGATCGAGGTCTTCAGCTTCGACGACGTGCGTTATACCTACACCGTCGACGTGGCGCCGGGCGACCGCGCAATCGTCCTGCACTATGGCGTGCGCGCGATCCTGGGTGCGGACGCCGTCACCCGCGCCGAGTCTCTGTCCCTCCTCGGGAGCGGCGCGCTGGCACGCCTGACCGATGCCGAGAAGCGCGCCATCGTCAACTTCGTCGCCCGCGACGACGCCGACGGCGACGGCCTGCCCGACGAAGACGAGATCGCGCTCGGTACGGACCCGAACCTCGCCGACACAGACGGCGACGGCCTGATCGACGGCTGGGAGGTGCAGTTCGGCTTCGATCCTCTGGTGCCGGGTGACGGTGCGCTCGATGGCGACGCCGATGGCCTCGACAATGTCGGCGAGCAGAACGCCGGCACCGACCCCACGATTGCCGACACGGATGGCGACGGCCTCAACGATGGCGACGAGGTCAACGTTCACGCCACCGACCCGCTGGCCGCCGATACCGATCTCGACGGCCTGAGCGATGGCGATGAGGTGATCACCCACACCACCGATCCGACCCAATTCGACACCGATGGCGGCGGCCTCGGCGACGGCGACGAGATCGACACGGGCCGCGACCCCTTGAATCCGGCCGACGATCGCGCCCCACTGCCGGCAGACCTCTTCGATGGCGGCGGCTTCCGGTGGGACATCTCGAGCGACGGCACGATCTTCGACGGCACCAACAATGCCTTCGACGCCGGCATGCGCCTGCGGGTCGATGGCAGCAGCTACAACGGCAGCAGCGAGGCGGTGATCGAAGAAGGTGGACGCGAGCTGGTGCTCAGCACCCGCACGATGAGCGGGCTCGAGGTCAGTCGCAAGGTCTTCGTGCCGACCGGCGAAGCGTTCGCCCGCTTCCTGAACATCCTGAGCAACCCCACGGCGACACCGATCACCGTGACCGTCGCGATGGAGAGTCGCCTGGGTCCGTTCAGCGGTGAGATCGTGGTGGTGGCGACTGGCGACGGCGACGCCACGTTCGACCGCTTCGATCGCTTCCTGGTCACCGACGACGGCGATCCCGTGGGTAGCGCCCCGGCCGTCGCCCACGTGATCGGTGGCCTCACCACACCCTTCCTGCCCGACCTGGCGACGCTCGATGGCGAAGATGTCGACGTGGCTTGGCGCGTAACCGTGGCGCCGGGCGCGCGCGCCATCTTCATGACGTTTGCCGTCCAGGCCTTCGAACAGACGCAAGCGACCGCCGGCGCCGAAGTGCTCACCCGCCTCGGTGGCAGCGCCCTGGCCGGCATGGAGGGCTCGGAGCTCGCCGACGTCCGCAACTTCTTCACCTTCCCGGATGCCGACCTCGATGGCTTGTCGGACGATGACGAAGCCGTCTTCGGTACCGACCCCGCCAATCCGGACTCAGACGGCGACGGCCTGCTCGATGGCTACGAAGTGCGCAACGGCTTCGACCCCCTCGATCCCGCCGATGGCAGCGCCGATGCGGATGGCGATGGCCTCGACAACGTCGGCGAGCAGGCGGCGCTCACTGATCCACGGGATCCGGACACCGACGACGATGGGGCCACGGATGGACAAGAAGTCGTGGGCAGCGGCAGCGACCCCCTCGTTCGCGACACCGACGGCGACTTCCTGATCGACGGCATCGAGATCAACCAGCACCTCACCGATCCGACCCTGGCCGACACCGACGGCGGCGGCCGGACGGACTTCGAAGAGCTGCTCCTCGACATCACCAACCCATTCGCCGGCGGCGACGACTGGAACTCGATCAACCTGCCTCGCTTGCTGATCGATGGCGAAGGCTTCCGATGGGACGTCCAGAACGACGGCCGGATCCTCGACGGCACGACCAATGCCTTCGACAGCGCTTACGACCTCCGCCTGGGCGGCACCAGCTTCTTCGTTTCTGGATCGAGCGGTGCCATCGATCCGACAGGGCGCGAGATCGTCATCGGTCCCGACACCGATCCGACCACCGGTGCACTCGGTTGGCGGAAGATCTTCGTGCCGGTTGGCCAGGCCTGGGTGCGCTACCTGGACATTGCGTTCAATCCGAACGTCGAACCCGTAGTGGTCGACCTGGAAGTGCGCAGCAACCTCGGCTCCAACGCGTCGACGACCCTGGTCGCCACCTCGCGTGGCTTCCCCACCCTGTCGATGTTCGATCGCTGGCTGGTGACCGACGACGCCGACCAGGCCGGTACGCCCGCGGTCGTCCACGTGCTCGGAGGTCCGCTGGCCCAGCAGATTCCGATCGCGGCATCGACCACGGCACCGGGCGACGACGACGTCAACTTCACCTTCGCCTTGAGCGTGCCGCCCGACGAACGCCGCATCATGATGCACTTCGGCGCCCAGGCGAACAGCCGCGCGGCGGCCACGGACCGTGCCGCCATGCTCGAGCTGCTGGCGCTGGGGGCCCTCGACCGGCTGAGCGCGGACGAGCAAGCTGCCGTAGTCAACTTCGTGGCCGAGCCCGATGCTGACGGCGACGGCCTACCCGACGCCGACGAAGCGGTCCTCGGCACCGATCCGGCCAACCCGGACTCCGATGGTGATGGCCTGGTCGACGGCTGGGAGGTCCTGCGTGGACTCGATCCCCTCGATCCGAACGATGGCGCGCTCGACAGCGACGGCGACGGGCTCGACAATGTCGCCGAGCAGGCCGCCGATACCTTGCCCGATGTTGCCGACACCGACGGTGACGGCCTGACCGATGGCGCAGAAGTGCTCACCCACGGCTCGGATCCGCTGTCCGCGGACAGCGACGCCGATGGGCTGAGCGACGCTGCGGAAGTCAACGTCCACGGCACCGATCCCACCAATGCCGACACCGACGGCGGCGGCGTTCCGGACGGCGCGGAAGTCGCCAGCGGACGTGATCCGCTGGATCCGGCCGACGACCGCCAGAGCCTGCCGACCAATCTCTTCGACCTCAATGCCTTCCGGTGGGACGTCCAGCGGGACGGCACCATCGCGGACGGCTCCAACGATGCCTTCGACGGTGGACTGGATCTTTTCGTCGACGGCACGGCCTTCGCCCAGTTTGCGAGTGCCACAGTCGAGGAAGGCGGCCGCGAGCTGACCATCGGCCCCTGGATCCGTCCCTCCGGCTTGCAGGTCACCCGCAAGGTCTTCGTGCCCACGGACGACGACTTCGTGCGCCACTTGGAGATCTTCGAGAATCCGAACGACCAAGACCTGGTGATCGAAGCTCTACGCTTCAGCGATATGGGCCCGACCTCCTTCAGCATCCGGGTCCGCGATACCGAGTCTGGCGATCTGGTGATCGGACGCGACGATGCGTGGGTGATCACGGACGACACGAACACCACGAGCGGTGCACCGATGGTCGTGCAGGTGGTGCGCGGCGAGACTTCGGCCTTCTTGCCGCAGTCCGCGTCGCTCTCGAGTGACGACGTCCGCTTCGCCTGGAATCTGACCGTGCCGGCCGGCGGGCGCGCGATCGTCATGACCTTCGCGATGCAGTCCAACGACCTGTCGGCGGCCATGACGGGTGCGCAGGATCTGGCACGACTGCGGGGCTCGGCGACGGTCGGCATGAGCGCGGCGGAGCTCGCCGACGTGGTCAACTTCCTGACCTTCCCCGATGCTGACAGCGATGGTCTGTCGGATGCGGACGAGATCATCGCCGGGACCGACCCGATGGATCCAGACAGCGACGATGACGGCCTCACCGACGGCTTCGAGGTGCAGCACGGCCTCGACCCCCTCGATCCTTCCGATGGCTTGATCGACAGCGACGGCGATGGCCTCACCAACTTCCAGGAGCAGATCCGCTTCACGGATCCGAGCAACCCGGACACCGACGGCGACGGCCTCAACGACGGCGACGAGGTCAATGTTCACAGCAGCGACCCCTTGCTCCAGGACACCGATGGCGACCTACTCCTCGATGGCGAAGAGGTCACGACCTTCGGCACCAACCCGATCCTCGTCGATTCGGACGGCGGTGGCGCCCGCGACTTCGATGAGCTGGTCCTGCACGCGACCGATCCAACCGTCGGCGCCGACGACTGGCTCTCGACCAGCTTCGCGCGGAATGTCACCGACGGCACCGGGTTCCTCTGGGATGTTCAACGGGACGGCCGCATCAACAATGGCTCGAACAATGCGTTCGACGGCGGCTTCGACCTCCACGTCGACGGTGTTCGCTATCCGGACATCTCCCCCGGCAGGCGTGACCCGACGGGCCGCGAGCTGATCATCGGCCCCCACGCGATCGGCGGCCTGCGCATCTGGCGCAAGCTGTTCATCCCGGACGACGACGGTCTGATCCGCTACCTGGACATCGTCTACAACACCTCGCCAGTGGCGACGACGGTTCAGCTCACCCCGGATACCGACCTGGGCTCGAACTTCCAGACCGAGCTGGTGGCCACCAGCCGAGGCAGCGGCACATTCACCTCCGCCGATCACTGGCTGGTGACCGACGACGGTACGGATGGCGGCGGCACACCCGCCGTGGCACACGTGCTCTCCGGGGCCCTACCGCCGGTCGAGCGCAGCGGATTCCGCGTGACACCGCCAGGCGGTGACGACATCGAGTGGACGTATGACCTCACCGTGCCCGCCCGAGACCGGATCATCCTGATGAGCTTCGGCGTCCAGTCGAACGACCGGGCGAGCGCCGTGGCCAAAGCGCAGATGCTCCACAGTCTCGGCGGCCAAGCGCTCGTCCGGATGAGCGGAGACGAGCGCGAGCGGGTGATCAACTTCGTTGCCGGACCGGATGACGATGGCGACGGCCTGACCAATGCCGCCGAGATCCTCCTCGGAACCGATCCAGCCAACCCGGATTCCGATGGCGACGGCATGCTGGACGGCTACGAAGTGCGCCAAGGCTTCGATCCACTGGATCCCTCCGACGCACTGCTCGACACGGACAACGACGGGTTGAACAACCTCGGCGAGCAGGCTGCTGCCACCAATCCCTTCGTGGCCGATACCGACGGCGATGGCCTCAGCGACGGCGACGAGGTGCTGGTGCACGGTAGCGATCCCTTGCTGGTCGACACGGACGGCGACAACCTCTCCGACGGCGACGAGGTCAACCTTCACGGCACCGACCCGACCAACGTCGACACCGATGGCGGTGGCGCGGACGATGGTCGCGAGATCAACAGCGACGGCACCGACCCCCTCGACCCGACAGACGATCAGCTTCTGCTGCCCCTGGTCTTCTTCGACGGCGCCGCCTTCCGGTGGGACGTGCAATCGGATGGCACCATTCTCGACGGCACGGATGACGCCTTCGACACGGGCCTCGACCTGTTGCGCAACGGCAGCGGCTTCCCGAGCTTCGGCCGTGCCACCGCCGAGGATGGCGGCCGTGAGCTGGTCTTCGAGACCTTCCAGTCGACGCTGAACCTGTTCCAGACCCGCAAGGTCTTCGTACCCGAGAACGACGCCTTCGTTCGCTACCTAGAGATCTTCGAGAACCAGGGCGCCCAGGCCGAGACCGTCACCCTGACCATCCGCTCGAACCTCGGATCCAACGCCGAAACCGAGCTGGTGGCGACGTCCGACGGCGATGCCGTGCTGACGATCGACGACGACTGGCTGATCACCGACGATCTCGACGCCTCCGGCGACCCCGCGGTCAGCCATGTCTTCTCGGGACCGAACGCGCGCATCGAGCCGACCGCCGTGTCGCTCTCGACCGACATCGTCACGGCGACATTCTCGGTCACGGTGCCGCCAGGCGAACGCCGCATCCTCATGCACTTCGCCACCCAGAGCAGCGACCGGGCGAGCGCGAGCACGCAAGCCGGCAATGTCGGCGCGCTCCTCAGTTCTACCCTCGCCGGGCTCGACGCCGCCGAGCAGGACGACGTGGTCAACTTCTTCGCCTTCGTCGACAGCGACCTCGATGGCTTGACGGACGACGAGGAGGCCCTGCTCGGCACCGACCCCAACGATCCGGATACCGACGACGACGGCCTTCTCGACGGTTTCGAAGTGCGCAACGGATTCGATCCATTGGTCGGTGGCGATGGTGTGCTCGATCCGGACGGCGACGGCTCGAACAACCTGGACGAGCAAGCACGCGGCACCGACCCCAACGATCCGGATACCGACGACGACGGCCTCAACGACGGGGACGAGGTCACGGCAGGCACCGACCCCTTGGATACCGATACGGACAACGACGGCCTCGGCGACGGCGACGAGGTCAACGTCTACGGTTCCAATCCGCTGGTGACCGACACCGATGCCGGCGGCCAGACCGATGGCGACGAGGTCAACTTCCACGACACGGATCCGACCATCACGGCTGATGACGGCATCCCGACCAACGCTGTGAACTTGGTGGACGGTGACGGCTTCTCGTGGGAGCTCGGCTTCCGCGCCGATGTCGAAGCACCAACACGTACCTTCAGTGGCTTCGATCCGGACATCAACGGCAACTCGCTGCCCAATTCGCCGGTCAACGGCCTCGCCTTCCCGATCCTCGGCACCAACGACCGCGCCTATCGGGTCGGTCCGTGGCAAGTTGGCGGTGTCGACTACCGTCGTCGCGTCTTCGTGCCGGACGACGATGGCCTGGCGCGTGTGCTCGACGTGCTGCAGAACCCCAGCACGTCCGACATCACCATCGAGATCGATCTGGCCACCGCGCTTGACAGCTCGTCTGGCTCGGACAACGTAGTCATTGGCACCTTCGACGGCGACACCACGTTCACGGTCGACGACCGCTGGATCGTCAGCGACGAGGATCTCAATCCGGACCAGCGGGTGCTGGCCCAGGCCTTCCACGGTCCCTTGGCCCGCCTCGTGCCGAGTCGTGTGACCAGTAGCCTGCCCCTCGGAAACGTGATCACCGCCCGCTTCACGGTCACGGTGCCGGCTGGCGGCCGCACGATCCTGATGTACCTGATGTCCCAGGCCGCCGATCGCGCTACCGGCCTCGCCAATGCCGCGGAGATCGCTGGGCTCACCGGCTCGGCACTCGACTTCCTGCAGCCCGACGAGCAAGACGACATCGTCAACTTCTTCGCCTTCCTCGACAGTGACCAGGATGGCCTATCCGACGACGACGAAGCTCTCCTCGGCACGGATCCGCTCAACCCGGACACGGATGGCGACGGCCTGCTCGACGGCTTCGAAGTGCGCAATGGATTCGATCCCTTGAATCCGGGCGATGGTCCGGGCGATCCGGACATGGATGGTCTGACCAATCTCGAGGAGCAGGCAGCCGGTACTGACCCGAACAACGCCGACACCGATGGCGACGGTCTGAACGACGGTGACGAAGTCAACACGCACCTCACCGACCCGCTGTCCTCTGACACCGACGACGACGGGCTCGGCGATGGTGACGAGATCAACCTGCACCTGACCGATCCACGGCTCGCGGACACCGATGGCGGCGGTCGCACGGATGGCCAAGAGGTGCTGGCCGACGGCACCGATCCACTCGATCCAGCCGACGACCTGGCACCGACCGTGGTGGCAGCCGGCGCGGTGTCGGCACCGAGCATGGTGATCGACGAGCAAGGTGTGCACCTGGTCTGGCTGAACGATCCGTTCGACCTGGGCTGTGAAGACCTGACCTACGCCCTGCATACCCCACTCGGCGATCCGCTGATCGCGCCGACCACTCTCGCCGCGGGGTGCAGCGGTGAGCCCGACAATGGCGGAGCCCCGACTCTCGCGGCGACCGAAGACGGAAGGATCGCGGTGGTCTGGGAGAACGTCGACGGAATCCGCTACCAGCTCCTCGATCCGGGCCTCGATGACCAGGACGGGTCGGCAGCTGATCCCATGGCGATCACCGTGGTCGCGCCGATGACCCTCGCCTTCCCCGAAGGCGGCGAGTTCGAGGCGAGCATCGGTAAGCAACGGCCGGCAAGCGGTGTCTCAGGTGCACCCACGGCCCCCGAACCACGCAGTGTCGGTATCGGTCGGGCGGCGTCGCCTTCGATCGCCATTCGCGGCCAGACCCTCTTCCTGATCTGGGACGAGTACGAGATCGAGTTCAACGCCGAGACCAACGAACGACGGCTTCGCTTCGCGGCCTACGATCTCGATGGCCGTGTCCTGGTGCCCGAGACCACCGTCTGGACCGGCATGGCCTTCGACGCTGACAATCGTGCCCGCTCCACCTTCGCGCTGGATCCGGACGGCAACCTGCACATCGTGTGGATGTTGCCGTTCACGGACAGCCTCTACTACCTGATGCTCGATGGCTCTGGAACCGTATTGATCGACGGCACCGTGCTCGCCAGCAACGGGCCAGACCAGCGCTCCGTCCTGGTGCGCGACGATGGCCAGGTGCTGGTGGTCTACGAGGACAGCTCGGTGGGGGTCGAAGGCGTCATGCTGCGGCTCGATCCGAGCCTCGACGACCGCGATGGCTCGCCCGCCGACCCGAGCACGCTGATCGTCGATGGCCCCCGGGTTCTGACCGACGCGGACGGCATGGGCTCGAGCACACCAGTCGCTACACTCGATCCCCAAAGCCGCTTGTGGATCGCGTTCCTCGAGTTCGGCACGAGCGCTCAGTTGCTGACACGGCCGCTGACTGGCGACGGCATACCCATCGCAGCACCGCAGCAGGCCAACACCGAGGGTGACGGCGTCGACGCCTTCCGTGGCTATGACCTGGCAGCGGGACCGTCCAGCATCCAGCTCGCCTGGCTCCGTCCTGACAGTCAGACGGGTGTTCGGGACCTGGTGCTTTCCGTCATTCATGCCGACATCGATCTGGATGGTGCGCCGGCCCTCGACGAAGCGGCGGCCGGCAGCACGCCGCAGCTCGCGGACACCGACGGGGACGGCCTGTTGGACGGCTTCGAGATCGACCACGGGCTCGATCCCACGCAGCCGGACATCACCTCGTCGGATGGCGATGCCGACGGTCTCGATCTGCTCGCCGAGCAGGCGGCGGAGAGCGACCCCGCGCTCGCCGACACCGATGGTGACGGGCTCTCGGATGGCGATGAGGTCCTCGTCCACGGAACGGCGGCCCACGACGCCGACACCGATGATGACGGGCTCGACGACGGTGACGAGGTCAACGTTCACGGCACCCTGCCCGCCCAGGCCGACACCGACGGCGACGGC
>CALFAM010000182.1 GCA_937948815.1 uncultured bacterium | reverse complement strand
GGCTGCACGGTGTCGGCCCTTCGGGGCTCGGAATCGCGGTGTGTACGGTCTGTTGCCGTGGAACGAGTGGGGGAGCGGGTCGGCCGGCTGCCATCTTCAGTCATGAAGGCATTGGACGACGGTTTGCGTCTACACCTCGGTCTCTTGTGCACCGCGGTGGGATGCCTTCGAGCCCCACGCCACGGCCGCGGCTGCCCCCCCTTGCGTCGGAGCAACGCGCCGACCTGATTCTCGGTATCCGTTCCGCCCTCGACGGTGACGCGCAGGACTTGGATACGGACACCCTTTTGCGCCAGAATTGTCGAGTCTTCGACCGCTTTGGATTCGATGTGTGCTCTCTGCGAGCCGGAGGGGGACAACCGAGGCCAGGGCAGTGCGCTGCTAAGGGGGGTGGGATGTTTGCAGCGCTCTGCCCTGGCCCGTGGTGACGCGTTCCGTGGTGACCCCAGGCCGTTAGCCGGCCCAGGTGTCACACGCGCGTTCGCAGGCTTCGATCCCTGCTTCGCACGTGGGCTGGGCGACGGGAGGAGGATCGTCGGCATTGCCGCCACCGAACGGGTCATGTGTGTCGGGGGTAGCCGGGAAGGCATCGGGGACGCAGGCCTGCGCCTCGGGCGTGACGTGCGCCGAGCAGGTTTCGACGCAGCGATCGTAGGCATCCGTACCCTCGCTTGCCGCGAGCGCAGGGCTCAGAAGAGCAGGGACGAGGAGCAGCAAGATCACGACGCGAGGGTGTCGATGGGCGCGGTTCATGGGGAATTTCCTTGGTCTTGGTTCGTGCATCGGTGGGAAGGCGCGGCTCGTTCAGAGCGCACGGCCATTCCAGCAAGGAACGCTGGCGAAGCCCTGAGCGGCTGGTGAAGAGATTCTCAGAGACTCCTGAAATGGACGGAAAGGCAGCGCCGGCGGGCCGTCGGTCGCTTTCTGGCGCCAGCCCGTCGGCTGATCGCGCCCCGAGGAGGGCTGCGATTGGATGGTCTGCCACCCCGCGGGGTGGAAGGGTGCGTACCCCAGCGGGTGGCGCCTCGCGATCCAAGGCGGACTAGGCTGATCCGGGCGACCCACCTGGCCGCAAGATGGATGCGGGGCGCCGCGGGGCCCTGCTCGATCCGAGGATGACCAACGAGCCCACGGAGGACCTGAGATGGCGACCCAAGGGTACGAGTTCGATCGTGAGCAGAACCTTCTGATCGCGGACCTGGCAGGCAAGATGTCCAGTGTCGGGATCTTTCTCGTGGCTGCGGGTACCTTGTCGCTGATGGTCGCCGCGGTCAGCATCGGGACGGGACGTCCCGGACCCTTCGTTGCTCTGATCTTGGCGGGCGCCTTCTTCCTGGCGACGGGTATCTGGACTGTGCGCGGTGGGCGCGCCTTTCGCGCCGTGGTCGACACGGAGGGCAATGACAGTCCGCTGGTGATGCATGCGTTGAACCAGCTCGAGCGCTTCTACACGCTCAACTTCTGGCTCGTGGTCATCTATCTGATGACCGTGCTGCTGACCTTTGCGGGTTGCCCCGAAGGGCTCGGCTGAGCGGTGAGCAATGGACGACGCAGTCTTCGTCGCCCGCGGGCTGACCAAGGTCTACCGGATGGGGGAGGTCGAGGTGCACGCGCTGCGTGGCGTCGATCTCACGCTCGCCCGTGCCGAGCTGGTGGTTCTGCTCGGTCCCTCGGGAAGCGGCAAGTCGACCCTGCTGAATATTCTGGGCGGCCTCGACGTGCCCACAGCCGGCACCGTCTCCTACCGCGACCGCGACCTCACGCGCGCCACGGAGGCCGAGCTGACGCGCTATCGCCGTGAGCACGTCGGCTTCGTTTTTCAGTTCTACAACCTGATCCCGAGCCTGACCGCGCGCGAGAACGTGGCGCTGGTGACCGAGATCGCCCGCGATCCGCTGGCGCCGGCCGAAGCGCTCGCGCTGGTCGGCCTGGATGCGCGCATGGATCACTTTCCCGCCCAGCTTTCGGGCGGTGAGCAGCAACGGGTGGCGATTGCCCGGGCCATTGCCAAGCGGCCGGAGGTCCTGCTCTGCGACGAGCCTACCGGTGCCCTCGACATCTCGACGGGCGTGGTCGTGCTCGAGGCGATCGACCGGGTCAACCGTGAGCTCGGCACCACGGTCGCGGTGATCACCCACAACATGGCGATCGCGGCCATGGCTGACCGCGCCTTGCGCATGGCGGACGGGCGGATCGTCGCGGTCGAGCGCAACCGTGTGCGGGCGCGCGCTGACGAGCTGGCGTGGTGATGCTGTGCGCGCACTCGAACGCAAGCTGCTACGCGACATCTGGCAGGTGAGAACCCAAGCCCTGGCGATCGCCGGGGTGATCGGCACTGGCGTTGCCATGTTCGCCATGTATCTCTCGACCTTCGACGCGCTCGAGGCGACACAGACCGCCTACTACGATCGCTTTCGCTTTGCCGACGTCTTTGCCGGCCTCGAGCGCGCGCCGCGCAATCTCGGCCCGCGGATCCGCGCCCTGCCGGGCGTCGCGCAGGTGAGCACGCGGGTGGTGGCGGACGTGGCGCTCGATGTCCCGGGGCTCGACGAGCCCGCCACCGGGCGCCTGCTCTCGATTCCCGAGGATCCCGCCGCCATGCTCGACGGCGTTTTCCTGCGCCGAGGGCGCCATCTTTCTCCCGGCGCCGCCGACGAAGTGCTGGTCCACGAGGCGTTTGCGGACGCCCATGGCCTGGAGCCGGGCGATGGTCTCGCGGCGATCATCAACGGCCGCCGGCGCGAGCTATCGATCGTTGGCGTGGCCCTCTCGCCCGACTACATCTATGTCATCGGTCCGGGTGACTTTCTGCCCGACCACCTGCGCTTCGGTGTCTTCTGGATGGGCCGGCGCGCGCTGGCCACAGCCTTCGACATGGAAGGGGGCTTCAATTTCGTGTCCCTGCGCCTCGCGCCTGGCAGCTCGGCGGGCACGGAAGGGGCGGTGATCGCGGAGCTCGACCGCCTGCTCGAGCCCTACGGTGGGCGCGGCGCGATCCCGCGGCGCTTGCAGACGTCGCACTGGTATGTCGAGAACGAGTTGCGTGAGCTGCGCACCATGGCGCAGATCCTGCCGATGATCTTCCTCGCGGTCGCGGCCTTTCTGCTCAACGTCGTGCTGTCGCGCATGATCGCGATCCAGCGCCCCCAGATCGCGGTGCTCAAGGCCGTGGGCTATGGCAACGGCGCGGTGGCGCTGCACTTCCTGGCCATCGCGCTGCTGATCGCGCTTGTCGGCGCGATTTTCGGCAACCTGGCCGGGGCAGGCCTGGGAGACGGTCTGACCGCAATCTATGCCGAATATTTCCGCTTTCCGGTCTACACCTACACCTTGCCGCCGAGCGTCGCGCTGTCGGCCACCCTGGTCTGTCTGACCGCCGCGGGCCTCGGTGCGCTGTCCGCGGTGCGGCGGGCGTTGGCCCTGCCACCGGCCGAGGCGATGCGGCCCGAGCCACCTGCGCGCTTCCGCACGACGTGGCTGGAGCGGTTGGGGGCCGGGCGTGCGCTCGGCGCCTCGGGGCGCATGCTGCTGCGCAACGTCGCGCGCAGGCCCTGGCGATTTTTGCTGTCGGCGACCGGGGTCGGTCTGGCGATTGCCCTGATGGTCCTCGGCTCCTTCTTCATCGATGCCATCGACCATCTGATGACGATGCAATATGACGTCATCGAGCGGCATGACGTCACCGTCAGCTTCAGCCAGCCACGCTCCGCATCGGCCCGCCATTCCCTTTCCCGCCTACCCGGCGTGATGCAGGTGGAGCCCTTCCGCGCGGTGCCGGTGCGCCTGCGCAACCGCAACTTGTCGCGTCATGTGGCCATCATGGGACGGCCTGCGGTTCCCGAGCTCAGCCGCGTGATCGATCGTGAGGGCGGTGCGCTCCGCCTGCCCCCGGAGGGCTTGGTGCTCTCGGCTCGGCTCGCCGAGCTGCTCGGGGTCGGATGGGGTGATCGCCTGCAGGTAGAGGTGCTGGAGGGGGCGCGTCGGCGCCAGCAGGTGACGGTCGTCGCCCTGGTCGACGACTACCTGGGCCTGTCCGCCACCATGGAGTCCGCTGCGCTGGCGCGCCTGCTGGGCGAAGGCGAGACGCTCTCGGGCGCATTCCTGGCGGTCGATTCCCAGGCCGAGCAAGCGCTCTACAGCACGCTCAAGAGCACGCCGGGCGTGGCCGGCGTGTCCCTCACACGGGCGGCGATTCGCAGCTTCCGCGACACCTTGCGGGAGAACATGATGCGTATCATCGCGTTCAACCTGCTGTTCTCGGCGGTGATCGCCGTCGGCGTGGTGTACAACGCGGCGCGCATCTCGCTCTCCGAGCGCGGCCGCGATCTGGCGAGCCTGCGCGTGCTCGGCTTCACCCGGCAGGAAATTGCGCGCATTCTCTTCGGTGAGCTGGCGCTGGTCGTGTTGGTGGCGATTCCGATCGGTATCGCCTGCGGCCACGGTCTCGCCGCCTTGACCCTCGCCCTTCTGGACAACGAGCTGTTCCGCATCCCCTTGATCATCGAGCCTTCCACCTATGGTTGGTCGGTGGTGGCCGTCGTCATCGCTGCGTTGGTCTCGGCGCTCCTGGTGCGTCGTCGCCTCGATCGACTGGACTTGGTGGCGGTGCTGAAGACACGCACATGACAGGACGTGCAGACATGAAGCTTCCATTCCGCGTGATTTCGTGGCCGCTGGTCGGCGGCTTGATCCTTGCCTTCGCAGCCTGGGCCTTCTGGCCGCGGCCACTGGCTGTGGATCTGGGAACCGTCAGCCGTGGCCCATTGGTCGTCACCCTCGACGAAGAAGGCGAGACGCGGGTCCGGGAACGCTACGTGGTGTCGGCGCCGGTGGCCGGGAAGGCCCTGCGGATCGACCTGGAGCCGGGCGATCCAGTGCACGAGGGCACAACGGTGCTGGCGACCTTCGTGCCGCGACAGCCCGCACTGCTCGACGACCGCGACCGGTCCGTCGCGCAGGCAGCGGTGGACGAGGAAGAGGCTGCCCTCGAAGCAGCCCGGCACGAGCGGGAGCGTGCGCATGCCGAGCGAGCCTTTGCCCATCGGACGTGCGAACGTTATCGCCGTCTGGCCGCCGAGGAGGTGGTGGCGGCCGATCGGCTCGATACCGCGGAGCTCGCCGAACGCCGGGCGATCGAGGCCCTGGCCGTGGCGGAGCGAGGGGTGGAACGTGCGTCTCACCGTGTCGTGCGGGCCCGTGCGCACCTGCAGACGCTCGGGGAAGCCGTTGGTGGGCTTTCGGAGCGCGATTCGATTCGCCTGTACGCGCCCACCGATGGCGCCGTGCTGCGTCTCCTTCGCGAGAGTGCAGGCGTGGTGCAGGCGGGAGAGGCGCTGCTCGAGATCGGCGATCCCGGCGATCTGGAGGTTGTCGCCGACTTCTTGTCCCATGATGCGGTGCGTATCACCCCCGGCGCGCGGGTGATGATCGAACGTTGGGGCGGCGACGGCGTCCTCGCTGGCCGGGTCGAGCGGATCGAGCCCGCGGGCTTTACCAAGATCTCCGCACTTGGTGTCGAGGAGCAGCGTGTCAACGTGATCGTCGCTCTGGGCGATGGCGCAGCGGCCCACCGCCGCCTCGGCGACGGCTACCGCGTCGAAGTGCGGGTGGTGCTGTGGGAGGCCGAGCATGTCTTGCGCCTGCCTGCCGGAAGCTTGGTGCGGCAAGGTGATCGGTGGGCGGTTTTCCGGGTCGACCATGGCCGCGCGCATCTTCATGAGGTGGACGTTGGTGCCCGCACACCGGCCTGGGTAGAAGTTCGTGAAGGCCTATCAGAAGGCGATCGTGTCGTGCTCTATCCAGGTGATGCGGTCGCTGAGAACGTGCGTGTTGCCAGCCGCGACTCGTAGGGCGAGGCCCCGCGTGCCGCGCGGTGAGGGGTGCGGCGATCGTGCCTCGGGCGGGTGGTAAAGTTCTCACTGTCTCGGGCGGGGATGTCGGCGTGCAGCCCGGCCGGGATGCGCTAGCGGGGGGGAGCACAAGCCGGGGAGCACAAACCGATCGTCGAAGCCGAGATCACTGCCTTGCTCGAACAGTGCCGAGCGGGGGACCGCGCAGCGCAGGAAGCCGTCTTCTCGCGGCTCTATCCAGAGCTGCGCAGCATTGCCGTCAGCAAGCTCTTCGGTGCCGTGAACGATCCACTGGTCACGCCGACGGTTCTGGTTCACGAGGCCTACCTCCGTCTCGTGGCGGGTGAGCGGCTCGACGTCGTGAGCCGGCGTCACTTCTTTGCCAGCGCTGCCAAGGCCATGCGTCACATCCTGATCGATCACGCTCGTCGCGCGGCGGCGGAGAAGCGGGGTGGGCGCGATCATCGGGTGACCTGGACCGAGGGACTGGGCGCGGAGTTTGCGGGCGTTGCCTGGCTCGATCTCGATCGCGCGCTCGGTGAGCTGGCCGCGCTCGACCCGCGCGCCCATCACATCGTCGAGCTGCGCTACTTCGCGGGTCTCCGCGTCGAAGAGACCGCTGAGCTGCTCGAGATTTCGACCTCGACCTTGCACCGCGACTGGCAACGCGCCCGCGCCTTCCTCCATACGCGGATGAGCCCGTGAGTCAGCCCGATCCGGATCGCGCGGGAGATGCCGCGGCGTGGCGCCAGGCCTACGCGGTGTTCGGCGAGCTGCTCGAGATGGAGACCGCGGTGCGCGACCGTCATCTCGCGACCTTGGACCTCGATCCCGACGTCCGGGCGCAGGTGAGCTCGCTGCTCGAGGCAGTCGTCGAAGACGGGCCGCTCGACCATCTCCCGGGTGATCGAGGCGCCGTCGACCGGCCGGGAGCAGGCACCGCACCCGCCGACCCTGCACTCGACGACCCTGCACTCGCCGACCCTGCACCCGTAGCAGGCACAAAGGGGGCCATCGCGGGATGGCGTCTGGGTGAGGAGCTCGGGCGCGGGGGCATGGGAATCGTCTACCGCGCCTTCCGAGACGGTGCGGACTTCGAGCAGGCCGCGGCGCTCAAGCTGATTCGCACCGGCGTGCTCGGTCCAGGCGCGATGGCCCGCTTTCGGCGTGAGCAGCAAGTCTTGGCGCGGCTCGAGCACCCGAACATCGCGCGTCTGATCGATGGTGGCGTGGCGGCCGACGGCAACCCGTTTCTGGTGCTACAGGTGGTCGACGGCGAGCCGATCGACCGGGCTGCCGCGTCGCGATCCGCGACCGTCGGGCAGGTCGTCGAGTGGGTGCAGGAGATCTGCGGCGCGGTGGACTACGCCCATCGCAACCTGATCGTCCACAGGGATCTCAAGCCAGGGAACATTCTGATCGATCAGCAAGGCCAGGTTCGCTTGCTCGATTTCGGCGTTGCCAAGTTGCTCGACGAGGATCCGGAGGCGGCCGAGACGACACGGGTTCTGACGCCCGGGTACGGCGCGCCCGAGCAGCGCAGGGGTGGCGTGGTGACCACGGCGACGGACGTCTACGGAATCGGCGCGGTGCTCTATCGGCTACTCGCCGGACGCCCGCCCGAGGAAGCCGGGTCGACGCCACCATCCGCCGTGCCCGGCGCACGTGCTGGGATGGATGGGGATCTCGACAACATCATCATGATGGCGCTGCGGGAAGAGCCGGGGCGGCGGTATCCGAGCGCCAGTGCCTTGGCCGACGATCTCGCGTGCTGGCAGCAGCAACGACCCGTTTCCGCTTCGCCGGACGGTCTTGGCTATCGTCTGCGTAAGCTCGTTGCACGCCATCGTTGGGCGGTCGTCGCCGGAACGGTTGCCGCGCTCTCCTTGCTCGGGGGGAGCGGTGTCGCCCTGTGGCAGGGTGACGTGGCGCAGCGCCAGGCTCATCGGGCCCAAGCATCTGCGGAAGACGCTCGCCTGCAGCTGGCACGCGCGCGGGCGGTCACGGACTTTCTGGTCGATACGTTTCGGTCCGCGTCTCCCGCGGCCAACGAGATCGAGAAAGTCTCGGCGCGCGAGATTCTCGACGCGGGTCTGGCAAGCGTCGCTTCGGCCGAAGGACTGGCGCCCGACACGCGCCGCAATCTGCGCTCGGTGCTGGGTGAGATTGCATTTTGGCTGGGCGACTTGGATCGCACGGAATCGCTGCTCGCCGTGAATCTCGAAAGTGCGCAAAGCCCACCCGCGGGCGACGCTGAAGCGGTCGATCGCTATGTGCGTGATCTACGTTTCGCGGCCCGCAGTGCTTTCAAGCGGGGAGAGCAGTCGGTCGCGTTCGAGCGATTCGAAGCAGCGTTGGCGAGGGTCAGTGAAGCGAGCCTCGGCGAGCAGCTCAACGTCGCCCTCTTCCATGCCTCGACACTGCTCGGCTCGGGCCAGGCAGACCAGGCCGCGGCACGCATGGAAACCCTGATTGCAGACGGGACGGCCACTGCCGGTACGGTACTCCAGGAGGCTGCTGTCCACGGCGTGCTGGCCAGTGCCTACGAGGGACTGCGCCGTCTCGAGGAAGGCAAGCAGCAGGCGGAGAAGGCGCTGGCCTTCTTCGCGCCGGACGCGGAAGCTCTCGACTCGTCAGGGGCGGAGCGCCCCGCGATCGAACGGGCGCTCTACATGTCGATCCTGGCCCGAATCGAGGCCGATCTCGGCAATCTCGATCGCGCGCTGACACTCTCGCGGGAGGCGCTGGCAACGCGCCTACCGGTCTTTGGCGCACAGCATCCGGACATCCTGGTGGCGCGCAACGATCTAGCGACTCTGCTCAAGAACCTCGGTCAGTTCGCCGAGTCCGCCGCCATGCTCGAGGCGGTGCTCGCCGACCAGCTCGCGACCTTGGGGCCGGAGCATCCCTACCTGGCCTACACCCGCTTCAACCTCGGCGAGGCGTGGGCGCGGGCAGCCGACCGCGCAGAGAATCCGGCCGCCACACGCGAGAAGGCGATTCGCGCCTACCGGCTCGCGGTCGACCGTGCGGCTGTGCAGCCCGAGGCATTCGGGAATGCCGCCGTGATGTTCCGCGGTGCCTATGGGCATGCGCTCGCGCGGGCTGGGCGCGTGGCCGAGGGTGAGGCCGAGATCCGCCGTGCCCTTGCCAGTGTCGACGACAACGATCGGACGAAGCCCCGTCTGTCCGTCCTGCTCGGTGCTTTGCTCAACGACCGTGGACACCATGCGAAAGCTGGCGAGCTACTCGGCCCAGTGGTCGCGTCTCTCGCCACGATTTACGGCGAAGGCTCGCGTGCCCATGCCCTCGGCCGCCTCGAGCAGGGACGCGCGCTGGCCGGCTCGGACCCAGACGCCGCGCGCCGCGCGCTCGAGGACGGCTTGGGCGCGCTGCGCAGCGGCCCCTTCAAGCACCAATACGCGCGCGAGATCGCGATCGGTGAGGCGGCCCTGGCCACCGTCGCCCCCTCGGCCGACCGAAACTAGGGCACGGTTGCCGACCAGGCGCTGGTGTCGGTCGACTCGAACCCGTCCGCGAAGATCAGCCCGACCGGCGGCACGCTGCGTTCGTCCGCGCCGATGTCGAACGGCCCCAGGAGGTTGGGGCGCGACGGATCGTCGATGCCCCGAACCTCGTCGTCGATATCGCGGTCGACTGGCGCGTAGACGGTGGTGTCGCAGTAGTCAATGGCGACAGTGTCGGGCCGCAGGTGCGGGTCGCCAGATGCTGGGTTGACCCACACCGCGGCGGCATCGGTCTCGACACGATTGGTGTCGGCAGTTCCTGGAAACGAGTCGGTCTCGTGGGCCATGACGCAGTCGGCAATGTAACTGGCGCCCGTTCCGGCAGGCGCGAAAATGCGATCGAAGCCGCCGCCTCCCAGAGCCGTACCGTCACCTTCGATGATGATGCTGGCGTACACCGCGATCTGGCCGTTCGAATCGGCGGCGAAGAACTGGGAAGGGAGGTCGTCCGAGGTGTTGCGCCAGGCTGATGTGTAGGCGACCTGCACGACGCCTCCGTTGCTCGCCACGATCTTGGTACCGCGGGGATCGTTCTGGAACAGCACGGAGCCTTCGATCAACAGCGTACTGCCGGCGCCATCGACGCGTGCGATCCGTGCGTTGTCGCCATCACCGTTGCCGGCGATAAAAGTCTGACGAATCTCGGCGCGGCCTCCGGTTTCGACCGCGATCGCGCCCGCGAGGGTGGTCGCAGGGGTGTCCGCGACCGTATTGCCTGACAGGGCCGAGCAGAGCACGCCGCGCGAGCAGACGGGCAGGGTGCGGTCCATCTCGAGCTCGGCGCCATCGGCCACGTAGAGGCCGCCGCCGCGTCGGAAGGCGAGGTTGCTGATGATCTCGGCATCCCAGATGGTCGCCACGGTCGTCTGTCCTTCGATGGCGATGCCGCCTCCGAAGAGTGTCGCAAAATTGAAGCCGACCACGGCGGCGGTACCGTTGGTGCCTGCCACGCGGATGTCGGCACCGCTGCGGCCATAGATGCCGCCGCCGTCCGAGCCCGCGCTGTTGTTCACGATACCGAAGGTACCGCCGTCCGGAGCCGGGCCGCCGGCCAGCACATTGACCGCACAGCCCGTGGCGTAGATGCCGCCACCGTTCGTTTCGGCACGGTTGTCGGTCACGATCGAGCCTTGGGTCAGGGCCACCGTACCGGGGCCGCTGCAGAAGATGCCGCCGCCGTTGGTGTCCGCCGTGCCGAAGCTGATCTCGGTACCGGCCAGCGCCACCATGGACGCGCCGTTGGTGACGTGGATGTTGCCGCCCGAGATCGCCTTTCCCGTGTCGATCTGCGTGTCTTCGAGGGTCAGAAGCATCGCGCCGCTGGCCCGCAACAAGCGACCGCCATCGGGTCCGCTGGTCAGGCGCAGATCGCGAATCGTCAGGTTGACGTTGCTGTACTCGAAGAGATTGCCGCGGGTGGTGACGATGGTACGCCGCTGCGGCGAGAGGTCGGTGCAGCTCGTGACGCCGCGTATCGTCACGTTGCCGCCCGTACCCTGGGCGAGCGCAGCGCTGCTGGTGTGGGAGGTGTTCTCCGAGATCGCGATGGTGTCTCCTTCGGGGGTGATCGCCGCTCGCACGACCGCACCGAGCAGATTGTCGAACGAGCATCCGCTGCTGGTTGGGCCGACCGTGATCAGCTCGGCTCGAGCCGGTAAGCTGAGCGGCCCGAGAAACGAAAGAGGCAACAACAAGAAGGCGAGAAAGACGACAGCGGGACGGGGCTGTCTACCCGCGAAGGGGGCGGCGGAGCGCATGGAAAGAGCTGGCATGGTTCGGGATACCTCTCCGAGTTCGTCATCGAATAAGAACGCCCGTCGCGCGGGCGCAACAGCAGGTCATGCCGGCATACGCAGAATGATCACAAAACGTCCCAAAGCTCGCTGATACATCTGGGGTGGCGAATCGCGCATAGCTCTGTAGCGCAGGTCTAAGGTGTCGTGCCACGATTGGGGTGCCGCACGTTCATGCTCTCTGCCAGCGCCCAACGACGTAGCGACAAACAACGGATGCCCGAAAAGAGTTTGGAGGAGCGGATGATCGAGAACCCTGCCCTAGACAGAATTTCTGTACGCCATGTCGCGCGCTTGGTCGTTCGATCAGCCGCGATAATCAACATGCTCGGTGTCCTTGCATGGGGACACGCCACGCCGTCTGAAGCCCAGATCGGGGCGTCGGGCGAGCGTTTCGAGACGGAGAGCATTCGAGCCTGCCAGCTCTACAATGAAGATGTTGCCGTGGTGTGGTTGGACGGCTCGGGCGGCGGCCAGACCACCTGGCTGCAGATCTACGCGTCCACCGGTCAGCCGCGCGGAGACGCGAAGGTGATCTTTCAGGACGCAGACGACTCGCCGCTGGTCGCGCCCAATCTCTGCTGCGCGCCGGCCGGTGGCATGATCATCGTGTGGTCCGAGCCTTCGGACACCTTTGGCGTCAACTCCCTCTCCACCCAGGTGTTCGACAACGCAGGAAATGCGTTGGCTCCGGCTCTCCCCCTGAGCGTCGAGTCTGGCTTCGATGTGCCGGCCGCAGTCGCCTGCCCGAACACGGGGGGGCTCGTCCACTGGTACCGGGAGACGACGGACCCGCTCGACCCAGTTCAGTACTGGATTCGCCGACTCAGTGCCGTGGGCGTGCCAGGTGATCCGATTCGGGTCGATGCCGGTGGCTCGTCATTCGAGCCGTCCTCTGCCCTGGCCGCGAGACCTGATGGCGGCTTCACGGCGGCCTGGGCGGGCCCGGGAGAAGGGGTAATCACCGCCCAGGGCTACGATGCCATCGGCCTGGCGGCCGGACCTGAGATGACAGTCCGTTCGCTCGGTGGCTCGGAGGTCTTCCCTCAGCTCGAAGTCGCCGCCAACGCGGCCGGGACGCGGATGTTCGTGTGGCAGGACGACAGCGACCCAAACATCTCACCCCGGGTCTTCGCGCGCGCGTTCGACGCCGCCGGTATGCCGATCACGGATGCGTTCTCGGTCGATGGCGACCCGACCCGTCAATACTCTGGCGCGGCCGTCAATGCCGATCAGGATGGAGACTTCGTGATCGCTTGGAGCCGGGTCGCCGACGGCAGCTTGCTGGCGCAGACCTTCTCTGCCGACGGGCAGCGGCTCGATCCGATGATCGTTCCCGATTCGGCGAGTGGCGTGGGCTCACTGGCGGCTGGTCTGACCCTGGCCGCGCCGCGCGACGGGCGGCATCTCTTTGCCTACATCGCCAATCGGGAGATCGGCAATCAGAGCGTTCCGTTCATTCGTTTCCTGATCGAGGATCTGGTCTTCGCCGACGGCTTCGAATCCGGAGACACCGCCGCCTGGTTGGGCACGATTCCCTGACGTCGAGTGCCAAGCGGAGCTCTAGGCGCCGACCGGCTCGGCGCCTTCGACCTCGACCGGCTCGGTTTTCCTTGTGTCGACGTCTTTCGACTCGACGTTGATGGCCCGACGGCTCTGGCGGGAGGCCAGGATGGTATACATGGCCGGGACGATGTAGAGCGTCAGCACGCTGCCGAGCGCAAGGCCGCCGATGACGGCGATGCCCATCGACTTACGGCTCTCGGCGCCGGCACCGAGGGCCAGG
>CALFAM010000181.1 GCA_937948815.1 uncultured bacterium | reverse complement strand
ACACGAGAGACAGTGCCCAGCTGAACAAGGCAATACGGCGCACGCGTTCCTCGAACTTCCGGTCCTCGATGAGTAGTCGTTCGAGCACCCGATCGCCCGGGATCTCGGCACCGGGGATCCCGGCACGCGAGGATTGCTCGGCTTCGATCAGCCGGGCAGCGAGGGTCTTGGCATCATCTTCGTTCATGGTTTCCTTTTCTCCTTGGCGGCGCCTTCTCGTTTCCGGCACCGCGGTGCCGCGACGGATCGACCGGGCTCGGCCCCAGGTTCTCGAGCAGGGATCGCTTGGCGTAGTGAATTCGCGAGCGCACCGTTCCCAGGCTGCAGCCAACGATCTTGGCAATCTCCTCGTAGGTGAGCTCATCGATGAACCGCAAGGTCAGGACCTCACGATGGACGGGCGACAGCCGACCGAGACCTGCATGGAGGGCCGAAGCGTCATACCCCGCGAACCGCTCGCCATCGACCTCGTTCGGCGCCGCCGACTCGACTTCGAGAACGTCTGGCTCCGTGTCCAGCGACACATTTCGGCGTTCTCTGCGCAGCCGCGAGATGGCGCGATTGCGGGCGATTCGGTAAACCCATGCCCGAAACGCTTCCGGGCGCTCCAGCGTCGCGACCTTCTTGACCACGGTGAGCCAGACGTCCTGCAACACATCCTCGGCACCGGACGCGTGGCCAAAGCGATGACGCAGGAAGTAGAGCAAGCGCGGGTTGTAGCGCTGGAAGAGGCCATGGAAGGCGTCGTGATCGCCCAGTTGGGCTCGCAGCACCATGAGATGCTCGACCAGCGCCTGGTCCTGCGGCCGTTTCTCCATCGACGCCGCTACCGGGGCTCGAACGTCACAGGTGGCAAAGTGACCGAGGACGGAAACCGTACCGGCTCGCCACGAAAGAAGGAGGCCACGCGCGTCTGCATCGGCGGCCAGTGTCGGTACAGGTTGTAGAGCGCGCCGTGGTTGCCACCGATCACCTCGACCAATTGACCATTGCGCAGGGTCGACGCCACCTCGCGCGCGTTCTCGATCGGCGTCGAGACATCCCACGTTCCGTGCACGATCAAAGTCGGAATCTCCGAGATCACGGGCGCACGAAACGAGGCGCCGAGGTCGGCAGCGCCCCAGGCATCACACAGCTGCGCGTACTCGAAGTTGATATCGCCGAGAATCTCGGCGGCCGGATCCGCTCGATAGCGCTTCGCCCGAGCAGGGCTGATGCCGGACGCGCAATCCATCATGTAGTGCATGGGATCGTCCAGGCGGAGGTTGCGCAAGGCCATCGCACCGCGGGCGATGAGCGTGTAGTTCTCGTCGAAGAGGTCGAGGATAAGCTCAGGCCACACGTTCGGCCGACTTCGTCGCCCCGCTTGGTAGCCAGCGAGCTTGCGCACGACGAAGGCATCCACGACGACGCTCGTCCGCTGGTCTCCCTCACCGACCCACACCGTTTGAGGATTCTTTTCGAGGCGCCCGATCGCCGTCCGCAAGGCCTCGAGAAGGCCGACGTCCGGAATGCTCGGTCCCAGCAGCTCATCGACTTCCGCGGCGCCCGCGATTCGCTCGTAGGCTGCCAGGCGACCGCCAGGATCATCCCAGGTTTGATCGAGGCCTTCGATTCCGTAGAGCAACACACGATCGATCGCATCAGGCGCCTCACGCATCAAGGCAAGCGCAAGATGCGAACCGTAGCTGCCGCCGACCAGGCTCATCCTGTCGTACCCCAGTGCCGCTCGCAGCGCCAGCACGTCGGCAGCATTCTCCCGGGTGTTGTACGCCGCTAGGTCAACGCCGGCAGCCTGCCAACGGGCGCGACACTGCGTCGCCATCTCGCGCATGGCAGAGGCAACCTTCGCGGTATCGAGCGGTGCGTCCGCGGGCAAGCGCCGTCGCTCATCGCAGCTCATCGCGGGCTGGGAGTGACCTCCGCCTCGTTGGTCGAAGAGGACGACATCGGCGATCGCCCGGTAGCGCTGAACCTCCTCTTGGTTCTCTTCCTTCTCGAAGCGATCGATCCACGAAGAGCCGGGGCCACCTGCCAACACGAAGATCGGCGACGCCGGGTCAGCAGACGTCGAGCGCAGACGGTAAAACGGAATCGAGAGCACCGGTCCATCCGGGCGCTGTCGATTCTCGGGCACGAGCAGCATGCCTGCCTCGACCTCGACCCCCGAGCCTCCTTCGATCATGACCGTCTTGGGTCCGATCGTCAGGTCACCAGCCCGCCCTGCGGGGCGCTCCACCAGCCTTTCTCTCGCCTCCGCGTTCGCCGTTCCACCGACCGCCACAAGCACCATCAGGGCGCACCAGATTCGTTCGCGCATAGCACCGTCCCTTGTCGTCAAGCTTCCCTTCCGTCGACCGCCGCACAGCAGCCAATCGGTGCCAAGACGCTCGACACGCGAAAAGGTTCAAATGGCGACCACGGGACCGTAACCTCGAGCCGACCAGGCCAAGACACCAGCCTACAGCGTCGAGCGTTGGCGAGGTTCTACCCGAGAAGACGGAAGCCCGAAGGGCGAAACGGCAAAGGCGATCGTGGGGAGTGAAGCCGAAGAACCGCGGCTCTTCTTTCGGGAGGGGGTGGGAGGTTGGGGGCCTGGCTCAGGCCCCCACACGGGAACACCTCTACAGCGTGTCGATGATGTCCCGGGTCGTCATCGTCTCCTCCTCCGCATCGTCCATCTGCTCGACGCGGAAGAGCAAGACCGTGACGTTGTCGAATCCGCCGCGCGCATTGGCCTCTTCCACCAGCCGTCGGCAGACGTCCTCGAGCGGAGCGTCCACCGACAGAATGCGGTGGATGTCCTGGTCGCTGAGCATCGTGGTGAGACCGTCCGAGCACAGCAGGTAGAGATCGCCGTCTTTGACCCGTGTCTCCGAGACGTCCACCAGCACATCGCTGTCCCCACCCAGCGCGCGGGTCACGACGTTCTTCAGAGGATGCGACTTGGCCTGCTCTTCGGAGAGATAGCCCGCGACCACCTGCTCGTTGACCCACGTGTGGTCCTGCGTCATCAACTCGAGATGCCCGCCGCGCAAGCGGTACGCGCGGCTGTCCCCGACATGGACGATCGCAGCCACCTCGTCACGGAGCATGGCGCCAACCACGGTCGTGCCCATACCGAGAAGCGAACCATCCTCCTCGATCGCCTCGAGGACCTCGTTGTGCGCAATGTGAATCGAGCGCTTGAACCGGCTCGAGTGACGGCGAAGAGTGCCGTCACTGGTCACGGAGAGAGTGTGGTCGAGGTCATCGCCATTGGCCATGAATGCGCGAATGGACTCGACCGCGATCCGCGACGCCACTTCGCCATGGTTGTGGCCACCCATCCCATCCGCAACCAAGTAGACCCGCTTGCCGTCGTCCACGCCGAGGTAGTCCTCGTTGTGGGTACGTAACAACCCGGTATCCGTCAGTCCATGTGAGCGCACACGCATCATCGTTACGTCTTCCTAAACAACCTGGAGAACCCCTGCTTCTTCGCAGGTGTATCCCCACCAGGGCTTGATTCGGAGCCCGCGCCGCCCAGGCGACCCAACGCCTGTTGGACCGCGGAATCATCGGCACCGAGCGTGCGTGCGCGCAAGTAGTGCTCGCGCGCCTTGGCTGCCATGCCGCTCTTCTCGTAGATACGTCCTGCGAGCTTGATGTGCGCCACCTGTTCAGGCTCCAGCGCCATCGCACGCTCGATGGCCTCACGGGACTTGGGCAACCAGTGCTCTTCTTCGATCGCCGTCAGCGCGAGCTGATGCCAGGCCTGGGCGCTATGAGGATTGATCTCCACCGCGCGGTTGAAATTGCTCGCGGCTTCCAGGAAGGAACGTTCCCGGTAGGCCTTCAAACCTCGCGAAATGAAAACCTTGGCGGCCTGCAGCGGGTCGTAGCGCTGCGGCTCGGGCCGATCGAGCTCTTCGTCATGCTGGCGACGGCGAACCGGATCACTGAGGATGTTGAAAGCCTCGGCGATCGCTTGAAACGCCTCTTCCGCCGCCGGCTTCTCGGCCGCGGAGAAACGATCGGGATGCTTCTCGCGCGCCAGCGCGCGGAAGCGATCCTTGAGCTGCTTGGTCGTCGCGTCACGCGCGACGGAAAGCACCGAATAGTAGTTCTTACGAGACATCACCCGAAATCTATCATCGGTGCTTCATCGTTTGGTCTGCCCCATGCGCAGCGCCTGTCCGCGCACCGCTTGCGGAACGTTCCGATCGCGCGCGACGGCCCGCAAGTCGTTGAAGCTGAGACGGGGCAATAGCCGCAATGCCGTGGACAGGTTGGTCCGCGGATTGCGCGCCAGGGCTTTGACAATGCTGTACTTGCGAATCCATTCTCGGTTCTTTGCCACGGCCGCGAGCACATCAACATGGACCGCGCGGCTATTGGCGATCAGCTCGAGCTCCTGGTCGGTGATTTTCTGACCCTGGCCCAGCACGGCCATCGCCACCGTCGAATTGGAGTCACGAACCAGCACGCGACGAAGCTGCATCCCGGCCTTCCGTGCAATCTGTACACGAGCCGGTAAGGGTAGCATCCGGATCTGACCTTCGTTGAGCCCGCCAAGCTCGTCGATCTTCTCGCCCTCGCGATCACGCCCTCGCGCCTCGTCGATGGCTTCTTTAACTTCCTCCTCGGACCACTTGTCCGCCTCGGCGAGAATCTCCTCGGGCTTCTTCTGAGCGACCTTGTCGCGCGGCAAGAGATGCTCGCGGTATTCCCAGATGCGCCGCTTGGCGTTGGAGGTCAGCTGCGGATTGCTCTCCAGGGCATCGAGAATCGGCGGATGCTCGATGATCGCGTCCTGCCGCAGCAGCAACGCATCTTGGAGCTCCGGCCAGAGCCGCGGTGCGAGATCCGCCAACAAGTGCCGCGGCGTATCTTGGCGGCGAAGAACCACCTCCACGATTTCGGGAAGCTCCGAGAGCCGTCCGAACCACGAGAGCTCGCGCTCGGCGGCTTGTGACTCGAGAAAGCTGGCAACCAGCCGCGGCTCCATACCGCGCAACGACGTGACCGCCTGGTTGGCGATTGCCGCGTCGTTACCTTCGGCCAGGGCAACCTGCACCGGGATCAGCTGCTCGGGCGGCAGGGGCACCATGCCCGCCGCAGCCAGCTCTTGGAGCTGTCGATTGCCGCCCGAAAGAATCTGCTCGAGGAGGTCCCGTTGATCGCTCACGGTTCAAATCGACTCATGGTTCGAAGAAGCTCGGCGCTCGAAGTTACTTCGGAAGAGATGAATCAGGAATCGATCCCGGCTTCGAGAGCTTGCGCCGACTCGAGATCGATGACGACGTTGCGGACAGCCCCAGGCTGACCCGTGAGCGCCATCGGGTTGCCGTTGACTTCCACACTCACGACGCTGCTGTCGCCGAGTGTCAGCTCGACCCGATCCTCGGCCAGAAGCTGGATGGTCTCGCCCTGCACGCGCGTTTCCGAAAGCGACGGCCGGCCATCGACCCGGGCCTTGATCCAGCACTCACCGGTGAAATCGATGTCGACCACCAACGGAGCCGCAGGCTCGGGCGGGGGCGAGGGTACTTCATCGACCTCCGTGGCATCGGTCCCCACTGCGGCCGGCTCGGTCGTCCCGAGCGGCTCGGCCGGGGCTGGCGCCTCCACCGGTGTTTCCGTCGCCGGCGCGAGCGGCTCGGCTGAGCGAGACGCAGCCGTGTTCGTGGCGTCCGCCGCCCCGAACGGCCACCATTCTTCATTCCATGCGTAGAAGAGTGCCACAGCGACTGCTACGACGAGGAGTAGAACGACGATCAGCCAACCACGGCCGCGGGCGTTGCGCCCACGCTGCGGCGGTGAATCTTCGACGCTCTCTTCTTCCTCGCTACTGCGTTTCGCGGCCAGGTAGGCATTGACCACTTCCTCGCTGTCGAGACCGACGTAGCGCGAGTACTGCCGTAGGAAGCCTTTGGCAAAGACGGGCGCGGGCAGGACATCGAAACGCCCAGCTTCCAGCGCTTGCAGATACCGAATGCTGATCTTGCTCTGCTCGGAGATTTCGCGCAGGCCGATGTCACGACCCTGGCGCTGTCGTCGCAACCAGGTGCCGAATGATTCGGCATCCACGACCGACTCTGCCGGCCGGTCTTCGACCTCGACGCGCTTGGAATTCTTCATGTGCCGCTAACCCCGGCAAGCACGGTGCCTTCGCGTCGCAGCCCGTCCGCGTCGCGCACCCGGTCCGGGAGACCGCTCCTGAGCTAGTCCAACTGTATTCGACTGCCATGCAGGGGTCAAATCCCACAATCACAAAGATTTCCGCCCCAGCCGCCGGCGGCGGGCTGCACTGCCCGTGCGTTCGTCCAGCGCGGAGCGAGCCCACCGATGCACGACCGAAGAAAGCGCTGGTGTGCGAATCACGCGCTCGAGGTCACCGCGCCGAAGCGTCGGGATCAGGGTGCGCTGAACAGCCAATGGCGTCTGCGGATTGACCGACAGCGCCTGACGCACCGGGTAGCGGTTGCGCCAGCGCTCGCTCGATGCCAGTTCTTGAATCACCCGGGGCGGCGTGCTGGCCTGCGCCGCCATTGGCAAGACGATCTCTTCGGTAATGCGTGGATTGGTCAAGAGCGCGGCAATCACCCGCAAATCGCCGTCCTTCCGCAAACGCATCAGCACCCGCGGCCCGGAGCGCCGGGCGAGGGCGATGCGCTCCCCCGTGGCCAGGCGAGGCAGACGCTCGACCAAATACTGCTCCGCGGTTCGGCGCAGTCGCGATGCCAGGCGGAGGTTGATGCTGATCTCCATCAAGTCTCGCCAGAACAGATCCGGCACCAGCTGGAGGGCGAGCGCCACCGGTGTCTCGCGATGACGCGCAATGCGGCTGCGCACGTCGTAGACTCCGCGCAACGCGGGAACGGCCAGCAATCGTTCGAAGATCTTCGCCGTGGCAAAAGGGTGGCGAAGGATGCGCCGCACTGTCCCTAGATCGAGGGTTTCGGCGCGCTCGTCGACCAGGATCTGGAGCTCCTCGGCATCCGCCAGCTCGATTTCAACCGCCAGCGCCTGTTGTTCTGGGGCTGCCATGGCCTATACTCTAATCTTCGCTACTCGTTCTTCATCTTCTCGTTCGGCATTTCTTGACGGAACTCATGGCCCTTTCAGAAGCGCTTCGGAATCATCTCGCCCTGGCAAACCTCGATGCTGTGGAAAGCGCCTGGCTGGCGCACCTCGAGGAAAACCCGACCGACCTCGACTTTTTCACCGAGGTTTCCCGTGCTGTCGCCACCGAGGCAGGAGACCCGAGCACTGCCGAGCTCCTGCTCGACATGCTCGACGAGAACCTGCAGGGGGACGAGCGCTGGGTCGAGCGTCTCAAGCTCATGCGCGCGGTCGGCGACCTCATGTTCCAGGGCAGCGAGATGCACGAGGAGATCCTCTACACGCTCGAAAAGATCTACGGCGAGCGCACCAGTTTCTCGCTGTTGCTCGAGAAGGTCGGGCTCAAGCGGGCGATCAACGATACGCCCAAGACGTGGCAGAAGGCCGACCGCCTCGAGACCCTGCTGTCCTATGACGTCGGCACGATCGTGCACATGGAAGGCAAAGGCTCCGGCCGGGTCACGGACGTCAACATGGCCCTCGAGAGCTTCCTGGTCACCTTCGAGCAGATCGGCGACCTCCGCGTCGGTTTCGCGGCTGCCGCCAAGCTGCTTCGACCCCTGGCTCCTGGCCACATTCTTCGTCGCAAGCACGATGACCGCGAGGCCCTCGAGACGCTGCGAGACAAGCAGCCCGCCGAGCTGCTGCGCAGCGTGCTCGAAAGCTACGACTCCCCGCGCACGGGCGCGGAGGTTCGGCGCGACCTCGCTGGCCTGGTCACCGAGAAGGGCTGGAGCTCGTGGTGGGCGGCCGCCCGCAAGCATCCACAGGTCTTGGCGGTTGGCGACGGACGCCGCTCCTACCGTTGGGCCGCCTCCACCGAGGACGCGGACGAGGAAGTCTGGCGTACCTTCAAGCGGGGCAAGGTGCCCGCCCGCATCGAGCTGCTGCGCCGGCACGGCGCGCGCGAGAAGAATCTTGCCGAGCGGATGTGCGTATCGCTGGCGCAGAGCGCGCGCAAGACCGAATCCAAGAATCCGGGCGAAGCCTGTGCCATCTGGCTGGCCCTCGAGAAGCACCAGGGGCAAGACACCGACGCGACGGCCGAGCTCCTCGAGCTGATCGGCGAGACCAAGGACCTTCGCGTGCTGGCCCGTGGCGTCGACGATCGCGGCAATCGCGAGCGGCTCTACGAGCTCATTCGCACGCACCGCGACGACTGGCTCGAGCGCTATGCCGAGCTGCTCGCTCAGGAGGCGGATAGCCGCCCGCTCGACCTACTCGCCGCCCAGCTCGACGAACACGAAGCCCTCGGCCCGGTGCTCGACATCCTGCTGACCCAGCCGCGCAAGTCACCAGGCGCCTTTGTCTGGCTGGTCGAGCGTTCGGCCAAGCATGACACCTGGCGCCAGCGGAACCCGCTGCGCCTCCTCGAGCAGACGCTGTGGGCACTTGCCGACAGCCCGACCTTCGGTGTCTTCCGTGTCCGCCTGCAGACTTCGGTCGAGTCGGGTGGCGCCCTGCCGAAGCTGATCGGAGACCTTACATCCGAGCAAGCCAAGCGGGCCGTTCGGGCCATCGAGCGTTCCGGCGGCATCGAGCGTTACCAGCGCGACCCGCTGATTTCGTCGATCCACCTCAAGTTCCCGGCCTTGCGCAAGGACGACGAGCAGCCGCTTTACGCCACGTCAGAGGCCATTGCCGAGAAGCGCGCCGAGCTCAAAGCGCTGCTCGAGGAAGAGATCCCCGCCAATCGCAAGGCAATCGAGGAAGCACGCGAGCTGGGCGATCTGCGCGAGAACTTCGAGTACAAGAGCGCCCGCCAGCGCCATGAATACCTGGCCGCCCGGGCCTCTTCCCTCGACGCCGAGCTCAGCCGTGTACGGCCGATCGATCCATCGACCGTGACTGGCAACGAAGTGGTCATCGGCAGCCGTGTCACCCTCGTCGCCGACAGTGGCGAGACCCGCTCGATCACCATCCTCGGCCCGTGGAACAGCGATCCCGAGAACGACATCCTGTCGAACGAGTCGGAGCTGGCCAAGCGGATGCTGGCCATGGAAGTCGGCAAGTCTCTCGACATTGCCGGAACGGCCATGCGGATCGAGCGGATCGAGCGCTGGGACATCGCGTAAGCGCCTGCCCCTCGAGCAACGAGACGCAGCGCGTGCGAACGCGGGAGCCTCAGCTCCGGCGAGCGAGCACCGCACGCACGACCATTGCGACACCGCAGACCAGCAACAGCGCCGGCCAATGGTCGAATAGGCGCCAGATGTCGATGCCCAGGTAGAAGTCGAGCCCGCCGACCAGGCCGATCGCCGTGACCACGACGCCGGCCAACAGCAACCCACTGTTCTCGCTTTGCTGCACTTCGTTGTGGACGAGCTCGCTGCCACCGAGGTTGATCAGCAGCGCCTGCCGATAGGCATCGAAGAGGTTGAATAGCCAGAAGAAGAAAATGCTCGGCACGACGATGGCCAGATTCTCGTCTTCCTGAATGCCCGCCGCGATCCGAATCAGCGAGAACTCGATCAGGAAGAACGTCAGGCCGCGCGCGTAGAGACCGTTGTAAATGTTGCCCAGCCCGGGCACGACGGACAGCAGCGCAGCGGTGATCGGCACCTTCTCCGGCATCCGCCGAAGCGCTCGTCCGTCCGGCGACTCTGATGCGTGCCCCCCTGCGAACGGCGGTTCGGGAGCCGAGCTGTATGACCCTCGGGATGCCATGGGAGACTCCGGTTGCGATTCGGTCGGCGGCTGGGTGTCCGGCGACTCTACCGCGGAATCGTCAATCAGATCATGGGTCGAATCGAGGGTTTGAGCGCTATCGGTCGTCATGTCGCACATCTCCGCTGGGGTTGGATTCATCGGGATTCTCCGAGCCACCGGCCGTCACGATCCGACGAAAGCTGGCGTAGGTTCGGGAAGAAAGAGACGAGATCGGCTCGATAATCGAAGCAGCCCATCGAGGACCGTCCTGTTGGGCGTTCACGGTCCGCTCGCGCACGGAACGAAGCCAAGCGCCGAGCTCGGAGGTACCAGCCTCGTGCGCTTGAGACATGGGCGTTCCCACCACACTGCCGGCATCGCGCGCCAGGGCGGCGGCCGGGCCGGCAACGGGAATCAGCAGCACGCTGAGGAGCAGCGCGGCAACCGAGGCGGTGCGCAGATCGAATGCAAAGGCCCAGCCCTGCTGAAGACGGCGCAAGGCAATGCGTGAGAGGCGTGATTCGAGTCCTGGTGGCAGGGCGCGCGGGCGGCGGGCAAAGGCCGCCGCCAGGCTCTTCTGAACGCCCTGACACCGTGTACAGCCCGCGACATGCGCCCAGACCGCCGGATCCGAGTCGCTTCCACGGGCGCGAATCCGGGTCGCGCGGACCAGCCGCTCGGGCTCTACACAGTCGGCAGCACGATGGGGGATTGCACGCAGACGCTCTCCGAGCCCCGCGGGCAATGGATGCTTTTCACGGCGCACCGCGCGTACGGCACGCCGATGGACTGCCCAGGCCGCGCACACCGAACAGCCTCGTTCGTGCGTCACGTCGTTATGGTCAGTGCCGAACGACTGGCGAAACGCGCGACATGCCAGCGGCAGCGATACATCCCTCAGCATGAAGCCTCCTGAGGGTCGAGGCCCTCCGACTTGGCCAGCCGCTCTTGAATCACCGCGACCAGCGCGCGCCGCCCACGCGCCAGGCGTGATTTGACCGTACCGATCGGCACCTCGAGAAAGACAGCGATCTCGTCGTACGAGAGCTCCTCGAAATCGCGCAGCAAGACAGCGGTTGCGAGCACCTCAGGAAGCGTGCGCAGGGCCTCGTGGACCATCGCCACCTGCTCCCGCCGGTGGGCCTGCTCGCCCGGGTCGTCTCCGCTCGCAACCTCGGCCAAAGCCTCCTCAGGCTCGGTGATCGACAGCGGGCGCACCCGCCAGGCGCGGTAGCGATCGATGCACAGGTTGCGCGACAGACGCAACGCCCACCCCACCAAAGGCACGTCACCGCGATAGCGTCCGAGGTTGGCGTAGAGTTTGAGAAACACGTCTTGGGTCAGGTCTTCGGCATCGCTTGCCCGACCGGCGAAGCGATAGGCCAGGTTGTAGATCGTCTTGCCGAATCGGCAGACGATCTCGTCCCAAGCCGCAGCATCGGCAGCCGCGGCACGGCGGGCCAGCTCGAGGTCCGCTGCATAGGACACGCTCACACCAAGGAAGACGGAAGAACGGCCTCCGAGGTTCCCTCGAAGGCCCGAGACGGTCCGGATATCACCCGCACATCAGCGATGCGGGGGGGCGCGATCAGGACGTGGGAGGTGCCAGCTCGCGGGCGACCGGATAGAGACGCCAGCGGCTGTCGATGTAGGGGCTCCGCGCATAGAACCACATCAGGCGCGCCTGGGGATTGGCCGCCAGCGTCGGATCAGCGGCCAACGCCTTCTCGAAATCGGCGGCGAGCGCCTCGTCGGCCGCCAACATCGCGTCGGCAGTCGGTGCCATCACGTAGGCATCGAAGTACTCGGTTCGCTGCAGGACTTCGAGGAAGAAGCCCCATTGGAAGAACGAGTCCGGGGACGCGGGCTCGAGCAGAATGATCGCCAGCGTGCCGAGGGGCTGGTCCGTGGATACCCGTACCGAACCCGGCGGGAAGATGGCGCGATGGTTCTCGGCGCGAACCGACGTCGTCACCCGAGCGTGCCCTTCGAGCGGCTGGGGATCCAGCTTGGGATCCTCGAGCCGATAGAGCTCCACGTCGAGCTCTCGTGCTTCGGTTACGGTTTCGAGCTCGATGCCATGGGCTTCGAGTCGTTCGATCACCTCTGTCCAAGCAGGCGGAATCCAGTACGCGGCCGGCCGGGTCGCCGAAGCCGAAACCGTGACCGGCTCGAAGATCGGTACCTCGATGGTCTGAGGCTCACCGGTCCAGACCACATAGCTGTCGCCCATGGCCGGCGATATCGCGCGCTCTGAGCGAATCGCCCGCAGCGCGCGCATCGTGGGTGGACGGTCCTGCGGCACGGTCCAGGCCAAGGGTACGGAGTCAGGACGCCGCGCGCGATCCGCGGCCGTGGCCTCGCGCAGAGCCGCCCCGTGCTCGCCGAGGAGGCGCAAGGTACTGGCAAGAAAATGATACGTACCGAGCACGCGCTGGTCGTAGGGCTTGAGCGAGTGATTCTCGACCAACACCGTGGGCAGATGGCGGGCGGCACCATATCCGTCCGAGAAACGCGGCGTGGACGCCGACCACTCGAAGAGGCCGTTGGAGATGTCCTGATTGTCGATCGCGAAGATCAGCGGGCCGGGCACGTGTCCCTTGGCTTCGAGTGCCTCGGAGACAAAGGGTCGCATGACACCCTGCAACCAGCGAGCGATCGCGGGCGAATGGCTCTGCTCACCGCTCGATCCCCAGGTGATGTCGTACTGATAATCGACCCCGTCCGTGACGTGCAGATCGACGTAGAGGTCCGGCTGCCACGTCCGCAGCGCCTGGATCATGTGGCGCATTTCGGGCGTGTCGACCTTGGCATAGTCACGGTTCAGATTCAGATTGCGCGAGGTCGTTCGCCAGCCCATGACCTCGGGCCCGCGCTGGTTGATGCGATTCCAGCGGGAAGCCCGCTCGTGTCCATCCACGTTGAAGATCGGCACGAAGAGAAAAGAGGCGTGCTCGAGCAGGTCTTTCTGACTGCCCCCGACCGTGAGGTCGCGCAGCAGCATCAGCCCGGCATCTTTGCCATCGATCTCCCCCGAGTGGATGCCTGCCTGGGCCAAGAGGACGGGCTTGCCCTGAGCATGCAGCGCCTCGGGCGTGAACGCTTCGACGCCGGTCGCGACGATGGCGAGCCAGATCTCGCGCCCCTCTGGACTGGTACCGATCGAAACCAGCTCGATCTCGGGCGCAGCCTCGGCCAAGCGCCGGAGGTAGCTCATCGTCTCGTCGTAGGTCGGCGACGCGGTCAGACCCGACAGCTCTGACGGTGTGATCCATGGGTCATCCGCCGCTGCGATCAGGGATCGGCTGGCGCCATCCCAAGGTGGTGGCGGTGGCAGGATGCGCTCGACAACCGGTCCAGCGCCGGAAGCGCCGACTGGCGAAACGGCCGAAGTCACGCCAAGAAGCAGGCTGGCGAAAGCGAGAGCGAGAGCACGAAACATGGGAATTCCTCCAGTCAAACCGCGAGGCTGGAGTATCCCATGCTCAGGGGGCGATCGCGCAGGATGAGCACGCCTGCGGCCAGAGAGGAAGATCGGTATCGGAAAAATGGTGCGGCCGCCGCAGAAAGACGCGGCGGCCGTTGATGGTTCAGGCCCCGATCGCTTAGGGCTGGGAGGCCATCAGGTTGGCGAGCAGGCGTGAGAAACGCGCCGGATCAGGCAGCTCCGAGCCCTCGGCGAGCAGCGCGTATCCGTAGAGCAGATAGGCGTCGTCGGCCAGGCGCTCGTCGTCCGCGTTCTCATCCGCACTATCGGCTTGCCGACCACGCAGTGTTTCGATCAGCGCATGGTCCGGGTTGAGCTCGAGGATGCGCTTCTGGGGCCCGACCTCTGGCCCGCCTTCGATCTGACGCAGCATCTTCTCGAGCTGCGGGCTCATGTCGTGCTCGGTGCCGACCAGGCAGGCCGGCGACTCGGTGAGGCGCTGGGTCAGACGCACTTCCTTGACCCACTCGTCGAGCGGCTTGGCCAGGGACGTGAGCAAGCCTTCGAAGTCCTTTTGCTTCGCTTCGAGCTCTTCTTTCGCCTTCTTCTTCTCTTCGTCACTGCCGAGCTCGACCGTTCCCTTGGCGGCGGAACGAAGCTTCTTCTCTTCGAATTCGGTCAGCGCCTGGGTGACCAGCTCGTCGACCGGATCGATCAGATAGAGGACCTCGTACCCGCGCGATTTGAGCGCTTCGAGGTGCGGCGAGCTTTCGACCACGGCGCGCGAGTCACCGGTCAGGTAGTAGATGTGCTCCTGATCCGGCTTCATGCGCGACACGTAGTCGCTCAGGGTCGTGAGCTTCGACTCGTCGTTCGAAGACGGGAAGCGCAGCAGTGGAAGGATCTTCTCGCGGTTGTCGGCATCCGCGGACACACCCTCCTTGATCACGCGCCCGAAGGACTTCCAGAAGCCGAGATACTTCTCTTCGTCCTTTGCCTGCATGGTACCCAGGTGATCGAGCACCTTGCGGGTCAGCCAGCGACGCATTTGCGTGATGTGGCGATCCTGCTGCACCAGCTCACGCGAGACATTGAGGGGCAGATCCGGTGAGTCGACGACGCCCTTGATGAAGCGCAGGTAGACTGGCAGGAGGTCTTCGAAACGCTCCTTGATCAAGACCCTGCGCACGTAGAGCTGAAGCCCCCAGCTTTGGTCGCGGTAGAACATGTCCATCGGCGGCTGCGACGGCAGGAAGAGCAGCGCCTGGTACTCGATCCGACCTTCTGCCGACAGCGACAGGGTGTCCAGGGGCGGCGTCCAGTCGTGGCTGATGTGGCGGTAGAACTCGGCGTACTCCTCGTCCTCGACTTCGCTCTTCGGCCGCGTCCAGATCGGCTTCATCGAGTTGAGGGTCTTGTCCTCGATCACCGTTTCGGTCTTGGGCGCCTCACCTTCTTTGGCTTCCGGCTTGCCCTCGCTGTCGAGCACAGGCTTCTCGACCTGATGCTTGAGCTGGATCGGATACGCCACGAAGTCCGAGTAGCGCTTGACGATGCGCTGCAGCTCGTAGAATTCGGTGAAGTCAGCCAGACCGGCATCCTGATCGACCGGCTTCAGGTGCAGGGTGATGGTCGTTCCCGGCATGAAGCGGGTCGTGGTGTCGATCGAGTAGGTTCCGTCGCCGGTCGACTCCCAGCGGGTCGCGTCGCGCTCCCCTGCCCGGCGGGTGACCAGCTCGACCCGGTCGGCGACCATGAAAGCCGAGTAGAAGCCGACGCCGAATTGACCGATCAGATCGGCAGCTTCGGCGCTCTTGGACTCCTTCATCTGCGCCAGCACCTGGCGGGTGCCCGACTTGGCGATGGTCCCGATGTTGGTGACGACCTCCTCGCGGCTCATTCCGATGCCGCTATCGGAAACCGACAGCGTGCGCGTGTCGGCGTCCGCTTCCAGCCGGATCTCGAGAATCGTCCCCTTCTCGTGCAGCGTCTCGTCGGAAACCGCCTCGAAGCGTCGACGATCGAGGGCATCCGAGGCATTCGAGATCAGCTCACGCAGGAAAATCTCTTTGTTCGAGTAAAGCGAGTGAATGACAATGTCGAGAAGCTGCCGGGTCTCGGCTTCGAAAGCCTTGGTTTCGGCGCCCGACTGCGCTTTGGAATCTTGGGACGTTTCGGACATCGGATCGATCCTCCGTACGAGATCAGCCGTGCACAACGTGGCACAGCTCGGAGCCTGGTTTGTTCGGCTCGGAGACAGGCCCACGCCTGCCAAGGCGCGGCGCGGATGGATGAAAGTAGTGTGCCGGCGCGGCAACGCCAGACTTCGGCCGAAGACTATGTGTTGTCGGCCGCGCAACGCAACCTACACGGACAGCGGACCCACGCTTGGCGTCCAGCAACTCCTGGTGAAAACCTGCTAGCGACGAGGGTCGCGCACACGCGCGTCTCGGAGCACGTGTCCTGCCTTGGGCGGCTAGTCCGAATCAGCTACCTTCGATTCGGGTTGAGCAGCCGTCCCTGACGCCGGCTTTGCCGCCGCCCGCTTCGGCGCTGCAGTGGCCCGCCCGCTCGCCTTCGCGGCCGCTGGCGTCTTGGGCGTCGCAGGCTTTTGCGGGGACGCGGCCTTGCGAGAGGGCGCGGTCTTGGGTGCCGCAGCCTTGCTGGTGGCGGTAGCCTTCGCAGCCGCTGGCTTCTTGGTCCCTGCGGTCTTCGGCGCCGCAGCCTTCGGCGCCGAAGCCTTCCGGGGAGATGCAGCTTTCCGCGGGGACGCAGGCTTCCGGGTGGACGCGGTCTTCGGCGTCGCAGCCTTGCTGGTGGCGGTAGCCTTCGCGGCTACGGGCTTCTTGGCCCCTGCGGTCTTCGGCGCTGCGGTCTTCGACGCTGCGGTCTTCGACGCTGCAGGCTGCCGGGGGGACGCGACCTTGGAGGTCGAAGCCTCCGGCTTCGAATCGCTCTGGGTGCCGGCTGACGGCGCATCGGGCGAGGGCTTGGTGGAGGCGCCGCTCACATCGCTCAGTGCCGTGACCTTCTCCAGAAGCGAATCGAGACGCTCCGTGAGGCCTTGCATCTCATCGCGCGTCGGAACACCGAAGCGCTCGAGTGCTTTCTGAACCCGACCGTCGACCCAATCCCCCATCACCTCGAGATTGGCGCCGGCTTGCTTACGCGCTTGCTTCGTGCGCCGGGCTGCCTTCTTCTTGGATGTGCCCGCAAGCTTGCCGCCCCGCTTGACGGCTTTCTGCGCCAATCCCCCGCCCCGCTTGCCCAGCGTCGCCACGACACCCAGACCCGCGAGGTAGAGATCATGAACCGCCGCGCTCATCTTGGCGGCGCGCTTCTTTTCACGATCCTTCTTTTTCGACATTTGTTCACCCTACTACATGGTTTGACACTGCATGGTTCGACGAGATTGACGCACTGGCACAGGCCCCCGTTCCGTCGCATCGACGCTGCTCGGCCGGCCCCGCCGCAGTGGGTTTCGAACCCTCGGCCTAGGAGGTGACCAACCGACGAAGCTCCTGTGTCATGACGGTCAACTGCGTCAGGCCGATCTTGGCGCGCCCTTCCGCGGCGGTGATCATGCGATCGAATCGCGCCACCGAGGCAGGATTGGCCTCGATCCATGCGGAGATCGCCTGGCGAGGCTTGTTGTCACCCTGCTCGACGATCGCCAACGTCAGTCGGGCTTGCTGGGTCTGCAGCTCTTCGACCGCGTCGGCGACGGCCTGCCGCTGCCAGCGATCCGTGACCTTCAGCCGCCGGCACACCCGCCGCAAACGATCGAACGCGAAACGCTCGCCGAGCAGGAAGTACACCCGAGCCACCTGCTCCACCGTCACGTCCGCAGCCCGCGATACCTGAACGATGTCGAAGCCAGCCGGCAACACCGGAAGCGCCGCGATGCGTGCGGCGAAGCGCCGCGCAACACCTTGCTTCCAGAGCGTCTGGGTTCGGCGTCGCAGGTAGTCGCGGGTCCGCGCTGGCAAGAATTCCTCGATGCCGTCTCCGAGCCCCCGGATCGCCTCGTGGAAGGTTTCTACGGTCTCTTCCAGCTCCAGGTCGCGACGGTGACGCAGCAACCATCGGGTCCCGCGATCGAGCAAGGAAGCCACGTCGCCGGTCATGTCCATCTGTACCCGCAAGGGCAGGTGCCCATCGAGCTTGTCGATCTCATCCCAAAGCGTCCGGGCATCGAAGATGTCGCGTGCGGCGATGAACGCCCGTGCCACGTCAGCCAGCGTGCTGCCGGTGTTCAGCGCGTGCCGGTGGGCAAAGGCCGGTCCGACACGATTGACCAGATTGTTGGCGATGGTGGTCGAGATGATCTCTCGGCGCAGGCGATGCTGGTGGACCTCCCCCGCGAGCCGCTCCGTCATCGGCGCCGGGAAATAGCGCACCAGATCGGCTGCCAATCGCGGGTGATCCGGGAGATCGGTGTTGATCGCCGCACCTTTGATCGCGATTTTGGCGTAGGCGAGCAGCACGGCGAGCTCGGGGCGGGTCAGGCCGCGTTCGCGCTTCGCCAGCTCGGTATCGTCCGGCAAGCCTTCCAGCTGACGGTCGAGCTTGACGGTCTGCTCGAGCTCCGCCATCAGGCTCTGGTGCTCGTCGACCATCTCGGCACTGCGCGACGCGACCCATGACAGGGCACGCGCCTGGGCGTGGTTGTCGCGCAGCACCAAGGCCGCGACCTCGTCGGTCATCGACTCGAGCAGGACATCGCGCGCGCCCAGATCCATGCGACCGTCCGCCACGACGCCCGCCAGCGCGATCTTGATGTTGACCTCGTGATCCGAGCAGTCGACGCCGCCCGCATTGTCGATGAAGTCTGTGTTGATTCGCCCGCCGCGCAGGGCGAAGGCAATGCGCGCCGCCTGGGTGACACCGAGATTGGCGCCCTCGCCGATCACCTTGGCGCGCACCTGCTCGGCGTCGAGCCGAAGCTCGTCGTTGGCCCGATCGCCGACCTGGGCGTGAACCTCTGTTCGCGCCTTGACATAGGTGCCGATACCGCCGAACCACAGGAGGTCGACGTCCAACTTCAAGATGGCCCGCATCAGCTCGGCCGGCGTCACGGTGGTCGCGCGTAGACCGAAACGTTCTTTGACCTCGCGACTGATCTCGAGCTGCTTGGCCTGACGATCGAAGACCGCACCACCCGGCGACAGCTTGGCGGTGTCATACGCATCCCAGCTTCCGCGGGCGAGTGCGAACAGGCGCTGCCGTTCCGCGAAGGCGACCTCCGGATCAGGATCCGGGTCGACGAAGATGTGCAGATGGTTGAAGGCACCGAGCAGGCGAAGCGAACGGCTCAGCAGCATGCCATTGCCGAACACATCGCCCGACATGTCCCCGACCCCGACGCAGGTGATCGGATCGACTGCGACATCGATGCCGTCCGCCCGGAAGTGCTCCTTGACCGATTCCCAGGCACCCCGTGCGGTAATGCCCATCTTCTTGTGGTCGTAGCCTGCGGAGCCACCCGAGGCGAAGGCGTCACCGAGCCAGAAGTCGTACTCGGCAGCGACCGCGTTGGCGAGGTCGGAGAAGGTCGCAGTGCCCTTGTCCGCCGCCACGACCAGATACGGATCGTCATCGTCGCGTCGCACGACGTCCGGCGGCGGCACCACCGCGCCGTCTCGGTAGTTGTCCGTGAGGTCGAGCAAGCCGCGCATCATCGACTGATAGCAGACGCGGGCCTCGGCCATCAGCTCATCGCGACCAGCCGGCGGGCGGGTGAGCACGAAGCCGCCCTTCGCGCCGACCGGTACGATCACCGCGTTCTTCACCATCTGGGCCTTGACCAGTCCGAGAATTTCGGTGCGGTAGTCCTCGCGCCGGTCCGACCAGCGGATGCCACCCCGTGCCACCTGGCCGCCGCGCAGATGGACGGCCTCGAAGCGTGGCGAATACACGAAGATCTCGAACTGCGGGCGCGGCTGCGGCAGCCCAGGGATCGCCCGCGTATCCAGCTTGAAGGAGAGGTAGGACTTGGGGTTGCCGGCCTCCGTGCGCTGGAAGTAGTTGGTCCGCAGGGTGTTTTCGATCAGACGTAGAAAGCGTCGCAGCATGCGGTCTTCATCGACCCGCTTGACGCCATCCAGCTCACGCCGGATGTCCGCCCGGACCGTCGCAGCCCGCTCATTGGCCGCGGGTTCCTGGCGCGCAGGATCAAACTGCACATCAAAGAGCTCGAGGAGCGCGCGGGTGATGCCGGCATGCTTGACCAAGGTTTCGGCGGTGTAGCGCTGGGAGAAGCTCAGACCGACCTGCTGTAGGTAGCGTGCATAGGCGCGGAGCACCACGACCTGGCGCCAGGACAAGCCGGCGCCGATGACCAGGCGATTGAACGGGTCGTCCTCGACCGCGCCGGACCAGATCCGCACGAAAGCATCGCGAAACTGCCGTTCGACCGCTTCGACATCGACCGCATGCGGCGCCCGCAGGTCGAACGCGCGGATCCAGATCGGCTCCCGGGCATCTTCGGGGCAGACCTTGAACGGCGTCTCCGAGCGCGCCTCGAGCCCGAGGTTCTCGAGCACCGGCACGTAGCGTGAGAGCGGCGCCGAATCGCCACGCTCGCAGGTCCGCATGAAGAACGCGTTCTCGGGCATGTCCGGCGGACGATCCAGGCGCAGGGCGATCCTGCCCTTGCGCACCGTTCGCTCGACCAGCGGCATGTCCGCCAGGGCGTTGGCAACCGAGTCCGGATCGTCGTGAAACGCCACCGGAAAGGCCGCCCGGTAGCGACGCCACTCGGCCAACCCCGCCTCTTCACCGAGCCTCGCGACCAGCGCCTGCTTGAGCTCGTCGCTCCACGAGCGCGTCACGGCAGCGATCCGCGCTTCGATCTCGCGAAGGTTGTGGCCACTGCGATGCTTGCCGCGCAGGCGAACCACGAAGTGAAGCTGCGCGAGCGGCGAGTCGGAAAGACGGGTGTAGAAGGCCGTCACCTGCCCTTGGAACGACGCCTCCAAAATGCCCTGGATGCGCAGACGGTGTTCGGTGTTGTGGCGCTCACGGGGCACGAACACCATGCACGAGGCATAGCGGCTGGCTTCGTCGTAGCGCACCAAGAGTGCCGTGCGCGGGCGTAGCTGGAGGCTGAGAATGCGCGGCGCGAACCGGAAGAGGTTGTCCTCGGAGATCTGGAACAGCTCGTCGCGCGGGTAGCGTTCGAGAATCGCGCGAAGGGCCTTGTAGTCGTGGCTGCGCGGTAGGTAGTCGGCGCGCGCGAGCACGTTGGCGACCTTCCGATCGAGCAGCGGGATATCGCTCACGGCAATGCTGTAGGCCCGCGAGGTGAAGAGCCCCAGGATCCGACGCTCGCCTTTGACCTCTCCGTCCGCGCCGGTCCACTTGACCGCGATCAGATCCATGTGAACGGGACGATGCACGGTCGACCGCCGGGTCGACTTGGTAATGCGCAGCAACTCGTCGCCGGCGAGGAATTTGGCGGAAGAGATCTTGTTCCGCCGCAGCTCGCCGCGCTTGACGATCCCGAGGGCCGTATCCGGAACCGGCTCGAGCAGGCTGCGGCCTTCCTTGGCGATCAGCTCGTAATCGCAGCAGCCGAGAAAGGTGAAGTGATCTTCGAGCGCCCACGCGAGAAAGCTCGTACCGAGCACGAGCGCATCGCCATCGATCGACGAGGGCGGCTGCTCCTGCAGACCGCGGACGATGTCCGCGACGCGGGTCACCATCGCGGGATAGTCATCCACCGCGATGCGAATGTCGTCGAGCACGCTCTGGAGCTGTTCCTGCAGCTCACGCAACGGCCCGGCAGCCGCCCCCTGCTGATTGATCTCGATCTGCATGAGGGACTCGATCGGCAACCCTTCTGCATCCTGAGAGGTTGGATCGAGGTAGGCCTCGAGTCGGTTGCCGTCGCGCACGACCGCCATCTGGGGGTGAACCAGGTGATGGATGTCGAGCTCGTGGCTCGACAAGGCCGCCGCGACCGAGTCGACCAGGAACGGCATATCGTCATTGACGATCTCGATCACCGTATGGCGCCGGCCAACCCCCGCCACCGAGTGGGGCGGGTTGAAAATGCGCACGTTGGCTTGTCCGGGCCGCCGCAACTGCGCAAGCTCGAGCAACGAGAGCACTGCATCGGCAACCGCTTCGGGGCGAATGGATGTCGGATCGTCACCGAACAGGCCAGCGAAATAGGACCGGCTCAGCGCTTCGGCTGCGGGTAGGCGATCGGCGTCGACTCGGCTGCGGACGTGCTCGAGGATGTCATCGAGCATGACTTGGCGAAGCTCGGTAGCAAGCGAGGGCATCAATAGGCTCCGGGGCGGAACGCCCGATCACGTAACAGCAAACGATCAGACTGCGGGCAGCCATCCAGCCGGGCCGCCACGCGGAGGCGCCAGCCTAGTGTCACCCAACCACCTTGCGCAATAGATTGCGTTCGACTCATCTGTGGATTCGACGGCCACACAGGTAGGCGGCGCGCGGTCGGTGCGGGCTGCGCTATGCTCTCGCGCTCCCAAGGACATCACCGCGTCGCAGGAATGACGCGCCCTTCGATCGATGAGAAAGCCCATGAGCCTGGACAAATACTTCGAGCCCGACAAGCACGAGAACGCGATCTACCAGCGCTGGGAGTCGAGCGGCGCCTTCCGCGCCGAACCGTCCTCGGACAAACCGCCGTTCGTGATCGCGATGCCGCCGCCCAATGCCACGGGAACGCTGCACACTGGCCACGCGGTCATGCTGGCGATCGAAGACATGATGTCGCGCTGGCGCCGGATGGCCGGCGACGAGGTTCTTTGGCTGCCTGGTACGGATCACGCCGCGATCGCCACCGAAGCCGTGGTGATCAAGAAGCTGCAGGCCGAAGGCATGGCCGACCCGCGTGCCGAGCTCGGACGCGAAGGCCTGGTGGCACGCATCGCCGAGTATGTCGACGCGTCGCAGTCGCGCATTCGCGAGCAGATCCGCGCCATGGGCTCGAGCTGCGACTGGTCGCGCGAGCGCTACACCATGGACCCCCAGCTCAACCGCGTGGTCAACGGGCTGTTCGCCCGCATGTTCCGCGACGGGCTGATCTATCGCGCGCCGCGCATCGTCAACTGGGATCCTTACCTGCGCACCACGGTCTCGGACGACGAGATCTACCACGAGGATCGCCAGGCCACCTTCTACACCATGCGCTATGGGCCGTTCCTGGTCGGCACCAGCCGTCCCGAGACCAAGCTCGGCGATACCGCGGTCGCAGTGCATCCCGATGACGAACGCTACCGCGAGCACGTGGGCAAGACCTATGAGGTGCCCTGGCCCGGCGGCACCACCATCACCGTCAAGGTGGTCGCCGATGATCAGGTCGACCCAGAAACCGGCACCGGCGCCCTCGGCGTCACCCCTGCGCACAGCCACATCGATTTCGAGATTGCGCAGCGCCATGACCTGCCCTTGATCCAGGTGATCGGCGAGGACGGTCGCATGACCGACGCGGCGGGCCCGACCTATGCCGGCATGGAGGTCACGGAATGTCGCAAAGCGTTCGTGGCGGCCCTCGACGAGGCGGGTCTGCTCGCCGAGGCCAAGCCCTACGTCCAGTCGACATCCATCTGCTACCGCTCGAAGAAGACGATCGAGCCCTTGCCCAAGCTCCAGTGGTTCATCGATGTCGAGAAGCCCGCGGTGCCGTGGAAAGGAAAGACCCTCTCCCTCAAGCAGGTCCTGCACGACACCGTCGCGTCGGGTGACATTCAGATCCTTCCCGTGCACGAAGAGAAGACCTACTTCCACTGGATCGACAACCTACGCGATTGGTGCATCTCGCGACAGATCTGGTGGGGACACCGGGTACCGGTGTGGTACCGCGGCAGCGAGGATATGTACGTTGGCCACCGCGCGCCGACGGGCGACGGCTGGCAACAGGATCCCGATACCCTGGACACGTGGTTCTCGTCCGCGCTGTGGACCTGGTCGACGTTGATCGATCCCGAGCAGGCCGAAGAC